>NZ_AKJX01000214.1 GCF_000276605.1 Acidovorax sp. CF316
GGCTGGCCGCCGGTGCTGCCCGCGGCATGCGAGGGCGGGCAGACGGTCTCGCCCTCTCCCAGCGTGAGGAAGGCCTTGCCGCCCTTCTGGCGCGAGACCATGTTCTCCACCGAGGCCAGGAAACCGTAGCCGCCCGAGTTGGACATCAGCAGGCTGGCACTGGCCGGCCCCGCGAAGTAGTGCAGGAGCTGCGTGCCCGATTCAAGCTCGATCAACGTGGTCACGGGCTGGCCATCGCCGCGCGCGCCGGGCAGCACCGACACCGGCACCGAGTACACCCGCCCATTGCTGCCGAAGGCCAGCAGGGTGTCGACCGTACGGCACTCGAAGGTGCGGTAAAGGCCGTCGCCGGCCTTGAAGGCAAAGCTTGCGGCCTCGTGGCCGTGGCCGGTGCGCGCACGCACCCAGCCCTTTTGCGAGACCACCACGGTCACGGGCTCGTCCACCACCTTGACCTCGGCCACGGCCTTCTTCTCGGCCTGGATCAGCGTGCGGCGCGGGTCGGCGAAGGTCTTGGCATCGGCCTCGATCTCCTTGACCATCAGGCGGCGCAGCGAGCCGGGGTTGTTCAGGATGTCTTCCAGCTTGCTTTGGCTGTCGCGCAGTTCCTTGAGATCCTGCTCGATCTTGATGGCTTCGAGCCGCGCCAGCTGGCGCAGGCGCAGTTCCAGGATGTCCTCGGCCTGGCGATCGCTCAATGCAAAGCGGGCTATCAGCGCGGCCTTGGGATCGTCGGACTGGCGGATGATGGCGATCACTTCATCGATGTTGAGCAGCACGAGCTGCCGCCCTTCGAGGATGTGGATGCGGTCCAGCACCTTGCCCAGGCGGTGCTGCGATCGGCGGGTTATGGTGGTCTGGCGAAAGGAGATCCACTCCTCCAGCATCAGGCGCAGCGACTTCTGCACCGGCCGGCCGTCCAGGCCGACCATGGTCAGGTTGATCGGTGCCGAGGTTTCCAGGCTGGTGTGCGCCAGCAGCGCGGTGATCAGCTCCTGCTGCGGGGTCTTGCCGGTCTTGGGCTCGAACACCAGGCGCACCGGCGCATCCTTGCTCGACTCGTCGCGCACCACGTCCAGCACGGCCAGCATGCTGGCCTTGAGCTGGGTCTGGTCCTGGCTCAGCGCCTTCTTGCCGGCCTTGACCTTGGGGTTGGTGATCTCCTCGATCTCCTCGAGCACCTTCTGCGAGCTCACGCCCGGCGGCAGCTCGTTGACCACCAGCTGCCACTGGCCGCGCGCGAGTTCCTCGATCTTCCAGCGCGCGCGCACCTTGAGGCTGCCGCGGCCGGTGCGGTAGGCGTCGGCGATGTCGGACGCAGCGCTGATGATCTGCCCGCCACCGGGGTAGTCGGGGCCGGGCACCAGGGCCAGCAGGTCTTCCTGCGAGAGTGCAGGCGTCTTGATCAGCGCCACGCAGGCATCGGCGATCTCACGCAGGTTGTGGCTCGGGATCTCGGTGGCCAGGCCCACGGCGATGCCGCTGGCACCGTTGAGCAGCGCAAACGGCAGCCGCGCGGGCAACTGGCGCGGCTCGGAGGTAGAGCCGTCGTAGTTGGGCATGAAGTCGACCGTGCCCTCGTCGATCTCGTCGAGCAGCAGGCTGGTGATGCGCGACAGGCGCGCCTCGGTGTAGCGCATGGCCGCCGCGCCATCGCCGTCGCGGCTGCCGAAGTTGCCCTGGCCGTCGATCAGCGGGTAGCGCTGGGCAAAGTCCTGCGCCATGCGCACCAGTGCGTCGTAGGCCGACTGGTCGCCGTGCGGGTGGAAGCGGCCCAGCACGTCGCCCACCACACGGGCGCTCTTGACCGGCTTGGCCGCCGTGTTGCGCGTGGGGCCGCTGTAGCCCAGGCCCATGCGGTCCATGGAGTACAGGATGCGCCGCTGCACAGGCTTCAAGCCATCGCACACGTCGGGCAGGGCCCGGCCCTTCACGACCGAGAGCGCGTACTCCAGGTAGGCGCGCTGGGCGTAGCCGGCCAGGCCCAGGGAGTCGCCGCCGTCGTCGGAGGCCGGGAAATCGAGAGTGGGTTGGTCGCTCATTCGTTCTTGCTGGATTCAGGAGGTTCGGTCATTGCGGGCGTCTGCGCCACGCGGTTGGGCGGAAGGTTCCCCCGGTTCAGGGCACCGCCCTGCAGTTCCATGCGCACCCGGCCGGAGACGGCGCGCTGCGCCTTCACCGGAGCCGGGGGCTTGAGCTGCGTGTACAGCCCCATCACCGTGCGCACGTAGTTCTGCGTTTCCTTGTAGGCCGGGATCTGGTTGCCCGCACGCTGCACCGCACCCTCGCCCGCGTTGTAGGCAGCCAGTGCCAGGTCCAGGCGCTCGGGAAACAGGTCGAGCAGGTGGCGCAGGTAGCGGGTGCCGGTGGGCACGTTCACGGCTGGATCGGTGAGCTTCTTTTCCACCGAGCGCCTGGCGTCGGCGCTCACGCCGAAGCGGGCGGCCGTGGCCGGCATCACCTGCATCAGCCCCACTGCGCCCTTGGGCGACACAGCATCGGCATCGAAGCCCGACTCCGTGGCGATCAGCGCCTGCAGCAGCTCGTAGTCCACCTCGTGCTTGGCCGCCGCCGCGCGCAGGTGGTGCTTGACGCGCTTGTAGTCGGGCGCGATGTCGAAGAACGCCAGCAGCCGGGCCCCGGCGGGCGGCAGGGCATGGGGCAGGGTGGCCGCGCCAGCGGGCGCATCGCGCGTGGAGTCGAACTCGTTGCCCTTGAAGAACAGCTGGTAGTTGGCATCCACCTGCTCGGGTGCGAAGTGCGTCACGCCGCGCGGGTCGACATAGGCCCAGAGGTCGGCATGGGCGGCCGTCTGCACCAGGCCCAGCAGCAGGCCCGCGCACAGCAGTCGCAGCCGCTCAGATGTCGATCTCGACCGCATCACCATGCAGTTCCATCAGCTCGCGCCGCGAGGCCGCCTCGCCCTTGCCCATGAGCTTGGTGATCAGGTCCTCGGTCTGGGCGAAGTCCATGTCGCCCAGTTGCACGGGCAGCAGGCGGCGGGTGTCGGGGTTGAGCGTGGTTTCCCACAGCTGCTCGGCGTTCATCTCGCCCAGGCCCTTGAAGCGGCTGATCTGGCACTTTTCGCGCGCCACGCCGTCCTTGGCGCATTTGTCGAGGATGGCGGTGAGCTCGCCATCGTCCAGCGCATACATCTTGGCGGCCGGCTTCTTGCCGCGGGCCGGCACGTCCACGCGGAACAGCGGGGGGCGTGCCACGTAGATATGGCCGGTTTCGATGAGCTTGGGGAAGTGGCGGAAGAACAGCGTGAGCAGCAGCACCTGGATGTGCGAGCCGTCCACGTCGGCGTCCGAAAGGATGCAGACCTTGCCATAGCGCAGGCCCGACAGGTCGGGCGTGTCATTGGGGCCGTGCGGGTCCACGCCGATGGCCACCGAGATGTCGTGGATCTCGTTGTTGGCGAACAGGCGGTCGCGCTCCACCTCCCAGGTGTTGAGCACCTTGCCGCGCAGCGGCAGGATGGCCTGGCTTTCCTTGTCACGGCCCATCTTGGCACTGCCGCCGGCCGAGTCGCCCTCGACCAGGAAGACTTCGTTGTGGGCAATGTCCTTGCTTTCGCAGTCGGTGAGCTTGCCGGGCAGCACGGCCACGCCCGAGCCCTTGCGCTTTTCGACCTTCTGGCCGGCCTTCTGGCGCGTCTGCGCGGCCTTGATGGCCAGCTCGGCCAGCTTCTTGCCGTAGTCCACATGCTGGTTGAGCCAGAGTTCGAGCGCCGGGCGCACGAAGCCCGAGACCAGGCGCACCGCGTCGCGCGAGTTCAGCCGCTCCTTGATCTGGCCCTGGAACTGCGGGTCCAGCACCTTGGCCGAGAGCACGTAGCTGGCACGCGCGAACACGTCCTCGGGCAGCAGCTTGACGCCTTTGGGCAGCAGGCTGTGCAGCTCGATGAAGCTCTTGACGGCGTTGAACAGGCCGTCGCGCAGACCGCTTTCGTGCGTGCCGCCAGCGCTGGTGGGGATCAGGTTGACGTAGCTCTCGCGCATGGGCTGGCCGTCTTCGGTGAAGGCCACGCACCAGGAGGCGCCCTCGCCCTCGGCAAAACTCTCGTTGTTGCGGTCGGCAAAGCCTTCGCCCTCGAAGAGCGGGATCACCGGGTCGCCGCTGAGCGTCTGCATCAGGTAGTCGCGCAGTCCGCCTTTGTACTGCCAGGTCTGGGTGTCGCGCGTCTTCTCGTTGACCAGTGTCACCGACACGCCGGGCATGAGCACGGCCTTGCTGCGCAGCAGGTGGGTCAGCTCGCCCATGGGCAGCGCGCTCGACTCGAAATACTTGGCATCGGGCCAGGCGCGCACGGTCGTGCCCTGCTTGCGCTCGCCCGCTTCCAGCGCGCGGGTCACCAGGGGCTCGACCACGTCGCCGGCCGAGAACACCAGCCGCGCGACCTTGCCCTCGCGGTGGCTGCTCACTTCCAGGCGGGTGGCCAGGGCATTGGTCACGCTCACACCCACGCCGTGCAGGCCACCCGAGAAGCTGTAGGCACCGCCCTTGCCCTTGTCGAACTTGCCGCCCGCGTGCAGGCGGGTGAACACCAGCTCGATCACCGGGGCGTTCTCCTCGGGGTGCATGCCGAAGGGGATGCCGCGCCCGTCGTCCTCGATGCTGACCGAGCCGTCGGTGTGCAGCGTGACCTTGATCTTCTTGCCATGGCCGGCGAGCGCCTCGTCGGCGGCGTTGTCCAGCACCTCCTGGATGATGTGCAGGGGGTTGTCGGTGCGGGTGTACATGCCCGGGCGCTGCTTGACGGGCTCCAGGCCCTTGAGCACGCGGATCGAGCCTTCGGAATATTCGCTGGCGGAGACGGGAGACGGTTTGGCAGACATGCGGCGGATTGTAGTGCGACGCAGCAAAGACTGTATAAAAATACAGCCACATCACCCCCAACTGTACTGTTTGGTGGTGTGCGGGCAGATTGCGGCCAATCTGGCTACATTCTGCGCATGTCTATGCATCCTCCGAAACTGTCCATGTTCCAGGTGCTCGCGTGCGGCGCGGCCATCGTGACCCTGTCCATGGGTATCCGCCACGGCTTTGGCCTGTGGCTGCTGCCCATCACCCAGGAAATGGGCTGGACGCGCCAGTCCTTTGCCCTGGCCATCGCCATCCAGAACCTCTCCTGGGGCCTGATCGGCATCTTTGCCGGCATGGCGGCCGACCGCTTCGGCGCCTTCCGCGTGCTGCTGGCCGGCGCCGCCCTCTACGCCGCGGGCCTGGCGGGCATGGCCCTGTCGCCCACGCCGCTGCTGTTCGCGCTGACCACGGGCGTGCTGATCGGCGCCGCCCAAGCGGGCACCACCTATGCGGTGATCTACGGAGTGCTGGGCCGCCAAATCGCGCCCGAAAAGCGCTCCTGGGCCATGGGCGTGGCCGCGGCGGCCGGCTCCTTCGGCCAGTTCCTCATGGTGCCCATGGAGGGCTGGCTGATCGCCAGCTTCGGCTGGCAGCAGGCGCTGCTGACCCTGTCGCTGGCGGTGCTGCTCATCGCGCCCCTGGCCTTCGGCCTGCGCGAGCCGGGCTTCAAGGGCACGGCCCCGGTCAAGCGCGACCAGACCATTGCCCAGGCGCTGTTCGAGGCCTTCCGCTACCCCAGCTTCACGCTGCTGATGGCCGGCTACTTCGTCTGCGGTTTCCAGGTGGTGTTCATCGGCGTGCACATGCCCAGCTACCTCAAGGACCATGGCCTGTCGCCCCAGGTGGCGAGCTATGCGCTGGCGCTGATCGGCCTGTTCAACGTGTTCGGCACCTACATTGCAGGCACCCTGGGCCAGCGCCTGCAAAAACGCTTCATCCTGGCCTTCATCTACTTTGCGCGGGCCGTGGCCATCGCCATCTTCCTGGTGGTGCCACTGTCGCCGGCCTCGGTCTATGTCTTCTCGGCCGTGATGGGCACGCTGTGGCTGTCCACCATCCCGCCGACGAATGCCACGATTGCCCAGATCTTCGGCGTGCAGCATCTGTCCATGCTGGGCGGCTTCGTGTTCTTCAGCCACCAGATCGGCAGCTTCCTGGGGGTGTGGCTGGGCGGCTACCTGTACGATGCCACGGGCAGCTACGACATCGTCTGGTACATCTCCATCGCGCTGGGTATCTTCGCCGCGCTGGTGAACCTCCCCGTCAAGGAAAGCCCTATCCAGCGTGCGGCGCCCGTGCCGGCATGATCGCTGGCAACCCCTTTTTCCAGGCCTGACCATGCACTCCGCGCCCGACCACCCACCTGACCGCCCCCCGGCCCTGCCGCTGGTGTGGCGGGTGCTGGCCTGGGCGGCGGCCGTCCTGGCCTGCCTGGCGGTGTTCGGCCTGTACACCGTGCCCGAATTCATGGTGATGCTGGCCGACCAGTTGTGGAACTGCTTCTGATAGATAGCGCGCATGCACGGATCTGACACCCCCTCGGACTGGGTACGCCGCTGGTCGGCCCTGATCGCGCCCCAGAGCACCGTGCTCGACGTGGCCTGCGGTGTCGGCCGCCACCTGCGCTGGCTGCACAGCCTGGGCCATGCGGTGGTGGGGGTGGACCGATCCCCCGAGGCGGTGGCCGCAGGAGCCCCGCTCGGCGAAATGGTCTGCGCCGACATCGAAAACGGCCCCTGGCCCTTTGCCGGGCGACAGTTCGGCGCCGTGGTGGTCACCAACTACCTCTGGCGGCCGCTGTTTCCCACCCTGCTGGCCAGCCTGGCGCCGGGCGGCGTACTGGTCTACGAAACCTTTGCACACGGTAACGAAACGGTGGGCCGCCCAGCGCGGCCCGAATTCCTGCTGCAACCGGGCGAATTGCTGGCGGCCTGCAGCGGGCTGCGCACCGTGGCCTACGAGGACGGCTTCCTCGAAGAACCTGCGCGTTTCGTGCAGCGCATCACGGCCATCCGGGAACTTGCGCACGCCGGGGCACCCTCAAGACATCTGCTGGCCGGTCCGGCTAGTTAGAATGCTCTTTTATCCCGTTCACCACTGCGGACATGACATCTTCCTTAGTGCCACTCACTGGCAGCATCGTCGCCCTCGTCACCCCCTTGCATGAGGACGGTAGCGTCGACTATCCAGCGCTGCGCAAACTGATCGACTGGCACATCGCCGAAGGCACCGACTGCATCGGCGTCGTGGGCACCACGGGCGAATCCCCCACGGTGAACGTCGAGGAACACTGCGAGATCATCCGCGTGTCGGTGGAGCAGGCGGCCAAGCGCGTGCCCATCATGGCCGGCTGCGGCGCCAACTCCACGGCCGAGGCCATCGAGCTGGCCCGCTTCGCCAAGAAGGTCGGTGCCGACACGCAGCTGCAGGTCGTGCCCTACTACAACAAGCCCACGCAAGAGGGCCAGTACCAGCATTTCAAGGCCATCGCCGAGGCCGTGGGCGACCTGCCCACCATCCTGTACAACGTGCCCGGCCGCTCCGTGGCCGACATGCAGCACGACACCGTGCTGCGCCTGGCCCAGGTGCCCGGCATCATCGGCATCAAGGAAGCCACGGGCAACATCGAACGCGCGCAGTGGCTGATCCGCGAAGCCCCCAAGGGCTTCGGCATCTACTCGGGTGACGATCCGACCGCCGTGGCCCTGATGCTGTGCGGCGGCCATGGCAACGTGAGCGTGACCGCCAACGTGGCCCCGCGCCTGATGCATGAGCTGTGCGTGGCCGCTACCTCGGGCAATGTCCAGCGCGCCATGGAAATCCAGTTCCAGCTGATGCCCGTGCACAAGCAGCTCTTCGTCGAAGCCAACCCCATTCCCGTGAAGTGGGCCGTGGCCCGCATGGGCCTGTGCGGTGGCACACTGCGCCTGCCCATGACCCCGCTGAGCCCGGCCAATGAAGCGGTGGTCGAGGCGGCCCTGCGCTCCGCCAGCCTGATCTAACCCGGGCTGCGCCCGAACCCTGACACTCCAAGGAATTTCGCGTGAACGCTGTTACTACCCGAGCGGGCCTGCTGGCCCTTGCCCTGGCACTGTCCGCCTGCTCCGCCCTCGAAGGCGACAAGATCGACTACAAGAGCGCTGCCAAGGGCTCCACGCTGGAGGTGCCTCCGGACCTCACGCAGCTCTCGCGCGACTCCCGCTACAACGTGCCGGGCGGTGCCGTGTCGGCCGCAGCCCTGCAGGCCAGCCAGGCCGCCCAACCCTCGGGCACGGCCAATGCGGCCGCTGCGCAGCTGGGTGACGTGCGCATCCAGCGCGAAGGCAACAAGCGCTGGCTGGTGATAGACCGCCCCGCCGACAAGCTGTGGGAGCCCGTGCGCGACTTCTGGCTGGAGAACGGCTTCACGCTGGACCTGGACCAGGCCAACCTGGGCATCATGGAAACCGACTGGGCCGAGAACCGCGCCAAGCTGCCGCAGGACCTGATCCGCTCCACGCTGGGCAAGGTGATCGACTCGCTGTATTCCACGGGCGAACGTGACCGCTTCCGCACCCGCCTGGAGCGCAATGCCGCCGGCGGCACCGAGGTCTACATCACGCACCGCGGCATGGTTGAGGTCTACAGCAACACCACCAAGGACCAGACCGTCTGGCAGCCCCGCGCGGCCGACCCCGAGCTGGAGACCGAATTCCTGCGCCGCCTGATGGTCAGGCTGGGCGTGAGCCAGGAGCAGTCCAAGGCCGTCGTGGCCGCCGCCGCGCCGGTGGCCCAATCGGCGAACGTGACCACGGTGAACAACGTGCCCGTGGTGCAGATCAACGAAGGCTTCGACCGCGCCTGGCGCCGTGTCGGCGTGGCGCTGGACCGCACCGGCTTCACCGTGGAAGACCGCAACCGCAATGACGGCGTGTACTTCGTGCGCTACGTGGCCCCCAATGCCGACAAGAAGGAGGCCGGCTTCTTCGGCAAGCTGTTCAGCCGCTCGCCGGCCGCCGTGCCGCCGCTCAAGTACCGCATCGTGGTGCGCAGCCAGGGTGAGTCGACCACCGTGTCGGTGCTCAACGAAGGTGGTTCGCCCGAATCCTCGGCCAACGCCGAGCGCATCGTGCGCGTGATCGCGGACGAGCTCAAGTAAGCCCCACCGAGACCTGATCCCCCTTGTTGCGCCTGGACGCCACCCCACGGGGTGGGGCCCAGGCGCAATGCATTTGAGACCATGCTGCGTTTGAAGAACCTCGCCAGCGGCAGCGCCGGCAATGCGACGGTGGTGGAGGCCAGCGACGGCCTGCACACGCGCCGCCTGCTGGTCGACTGCGGCATCGGCCCGCGCCAGCTCGAGACCCGCCTGGCGGCAGCCGGCCTGCAGATCGCGCAGATCGACGGCCTGTTCATCACCCATGAGCACTCGGACCACATCGGCTGCGCGCACCTGCTGGCCCTGCGCCACCGCATCCCGGTGTGGATGAGCCAGGGCACGCACATGGCCATCGGTGCGCCGGATTTCGATGGCTTGCTGCAGGTGGCGCAGGACATGCAGGGGATCGAACTCGGCCCCCTGTCGTTTCGGCCGTTCACGGTGCCGCACGATGCGCGCGAACCCCTGCAGCTGCGCTGCACCGACGGCGCCCACGACCTGGCCCTGCTCACCGACCTGGGCCATGCCACGCCCCATGTGCTGCAACAGGTGGCGGGCTGCCACGCCCTGTTCATCGAGGCCAACCACTGCCCGGACCTGCTGGCCGCCTCGGCCTACCCGGCCTTCCTCAAGCGCCGCGTGGGGGGCGCCTACGGCCACCTGGCCAACCAGGCCACGGCCGCCATCGTGCAGGCGGTGCGGCACGATGGCCTCAAATGGGTGGTGGCGGCCCACCTGAGCGCACGCAACAACACGCCCGAGCTGGCCCGCCAGGCACTGGCGGGCGCGCTGCAATGGGCGCCAGAGCTGATCGCCGTGGCCGACCAGGCCCATGGGACAGGCTGGCTGACGGTGGGCGAGCAACCCGCTCCCAGCGGCCCCCTGTCGCCACCACCCCTGCCCACATCGCTCTTCTGAGCACTGTCCGCCTGGCCGAGTGCCCTGCGGGCGGGCGAAAAAAAACCCGCGCTCTGTCGAGGGCGGGCTTCCGAACCACAGGCCGGCGCCGGGGCGCGGCCAGGGTTCAGGCGTGCTTAGTTCGAAGCAGCGCTGGCAGCAGCAGTAGCGGCCGTGGCGGCAGCGTTGGCAGCAGCGGCTGCGTCCGAAGCGGCAGGAGCTGCGTCGGAAGCGGCAGGTGCTGGAGCTGGCTCGGAAGCGGCTGGAGCAGGGGCAACCACGGGTGCGGGTGCTGGTGCAGGAGCGGGTTCTTCCTTCTTGCCGCAAGCAGCGAGGGCAGCAGCAGCGATCAGGGCGGCCAGAACGAGAGAGTTCTTCATTGGATTTTTCCTAGTTGGACAGACAGAATCTTGAAAAGCCACAGCGCCCGGCTCCTGAAAAGCCCTTGCGCATTGGCACAGTGCACTTGAGTAGCACCATTTCGGCGCAGCCGCCGATTATATTGGCATTTAGTCAATACTGACTAACACCGATGCAAGGTTTACCATGCCTTCACATGGTGCAAGGCCTGGAAACACCAAGTCGGGTGCTTGTCCTACAAACCCAGGGTGGAGGCCGGGAAGCCCGGTGCACTTTTTCCGTGCAGCCAGTCGTTGAGCGTTTCACGCACCAGCACTCGCCGATCGGGCTCCGTGCCCGTGACGCCCACACAGCGCTCAGGGTCCAGCCGGTGCATCACCCATTGCGGCGACCATAACACACTGGGAATGTCGAGCGGATCGGCCGATCCGGCGCGCCGGCAGGTGATGATGTGGTCCCAGGTGCCACGCCAGCGCACAAAGCGCGCGTGGCGGCGGATCACGTCGTCGTAGGAGCCGGCCAGCATGGTGAAGCGCCGGCCCGTCTTCGCCCAGGCCTGCAGCGATTCGGCCACCGCACGCTCGCCCAGCGGCCAGTCGTGGAAATTCGCGTCGCTGACCACGATTTCTCCCCAGCCCTCGCGCGCCGCCGTGGCCAGCGCATCGCGCACCAGTTGAATGAAGGTCTCGCGGCTGGCAAACCGGCCCGAAGGCAGCTCGCTTGGCAAAACGACAGACGGTGGGGTGCTCGAATCCTGCGTCACGGTCAATCCTCCTGCGGTTCCTCGGTATCGGAATGGGCCCATCCTGCATCGCACCAGGACGATATCAGTTCCAGCGCATCGTCGCTGGCGCGCGCCAGCTCCCGCTCGGACAGGCGCCGCTGGTCGGCCAGGCGCCGCATCAGCGTGGCGTCGCGGCCGGCGGCACGGTAGCTTTCGCCGTTGATGAACACATGCTGCGCGTCATACATCATGCGGGTGCGGCGGTCCAGCACCACGCCCTCGATCATGGCGCCGGATTCGTCGGGGTCGAACCAGACATTGGGCTTGGGCTCGGTCAGGTACTCGCCCAGCGCGCGCTCCAGCGCCAGAGGCTCGGCCAGGGCCTTCGCCAGCGCCTCGCGCGCAAAGTCCTGCAGGCTGGCCGGGATGGCCGCGGGCTGCTCCACGGCCTCCTGGCGGGGGTCGCGGTAAAGCACCGGCACGTCGCCTTCCTCCCCCTCATCGGTCAGGCGCACGAGCAGTTCGTTGGCGAGTTCGGCCCGCGCCGGCGCGCGAAAACCGATGGAGTAGGTCATGCACTCGCCCTCGGCCACGCCATCGTGCGCATAGCGCGGCGGCAGGTAGAGCATGTCGCCCGGCTCGAGCACGAACTCCTCTTCGGGCTCGAACTCGGCCAGCACCTTGAGGGGGATGCCCTCCTTGAGTGCGAGGTCCTTCTGGCGGCCGATGCGCCAGCGCCGCCGGCCCTGGGCCTGCAGCAGGAACACGTCGTAGCTGTCGAAGTGCGGGCCCACGCCGCCGCCGTCACTGGCGTAGCTGATCATGAGGTCGTCCAGGCGCGCCTCGGGCACGAAGCGGAACTGCTGCATCAGCGCGTGCACGCCGCCATCGTGCAGGTCCACGCCCTGCACCAGCAGCGTCCAGTCGGGCTGCTTGAGCGAGGGCAGCGCGCGGCGCGTGAACGGCCCCTGGCGCAGCTTCCAGGCGCCCCGCAGCTGCTGCACCAGGCGCGACTCCACCCCCTCCTGCCCGGCCAGGTCGAACAGCGCGGCACGCTGCACCGGCGCCTCGAAGCCCGGTATCGCCTGGCGCACCAGGAGAGGCTTCTTGTGCCAGTGGCGGCGCATGAACTGGGCAGGGGTGAGTCCGCCCAGAAGGGTCAGGGGTTGGTGGGCGTCCATGGGTACTGTGCGGCCCTTTGCAGGGCGGTTGGTCAAACTGCGACAATTCTCCTATGGAAATTACCGAACAATGCGTGGTCGCTTTGACCTGGATCCTCAAGGACACCCTTGGCGAGGAACTCGACGTGCTCGACGAGCCGGTGGAGTTCCTGGTGGGGGGCGATGACCTCCTGCCCCGTATCGAGGAGGCCCTGCAGGGCCACAGTGCCGGGGCCTCGGTGGCGCTGCACCTGGAACCCGAGGATGCCTTTGGCGACTTCAACGACCAATTGCTGTTCCTGGAGCCCCGCTCGCTGTTCCCCCCGGAAATCGAGGAAGGCATGACCTTCGACGGCGCAGCCCTGCCCGAGGGTGTGAACCCCGACGCGCCGCGCGACGTTCTGTACACGGTGGCCGAAATTTACCCGGAGCATGTGGTGCTGGACGGCAACCACCCGCTGGCCGGCATTGCGCTGCGCCTGCAGCTGCAGGTGCAGTCGGTGCGTGAGGCGACCGAGGACGAGATTGGCCAGGGCAGCGCGGGCACGGGCTTCTTCCGCGTCCAGCCGCAGGCCCCCGGAAACGACCTGCTGCACTGATCACCCCCCAAAGAAAACGGGCCCTCCGAAGGGCCCGTTTTGCATGGAAAAAGGCTTAGATGCGCTGGATCTGGCCGTCGTAGACGCGCACGCGGTCGCCGATGCGCAGATCACCTGGCGAGGGCACGTCATAGGCACGGTAGCCGCCCTGGTCCAGCTGGATCGAGACGCGGTAGCCGATGTACTCGCCGCTGTTGTTGTGGCGTTCCACGGCGTTGCCGGCCACGGCACCGCCCAGCACACCCACGGCCGTGGCGGCCACGCGGCCTGTGCCACCACCCACGGCGTTGCCTAGCACACCGCCGACCACGGCACCGATCACGGCACCGGCACCCGAGGTGCGGCCCGAGCCCTGGGTCTGCGTCGTCTCGATATTGGCCACGCGGCCGAATTCGGTCGGAACCGGGTTGGACGACGAGTAGACGGGCGCCGCTGTACGGTAGCCGCCGCCAGCGTAGTACTCCTCGGAGCGCGGTGGGGCACCGCAGGCGGCAAGGCTCCCGATGAGGATGAGGGAGCCGGTCAGCGTGGCGATACGGGTCTTGGTCATGGCAGATCTCCTGGAATGAATCTCGCCAGGCAGATCGCTGCGGGTCCGCAGCGTTCACCGCCAGGCAATGGAGAGATTGAAGCACCGGGGAGTTACCCGCCACGCCATCCGGCAGCGGATGGGCGCGTCAGGCCGCGCACCCCGGTGGCGTCAGTCCTCACCTACAGGATAGGAACGCCACGCGGGCGCCCGTAAGCGTTTGTGCCGCAGATTACAAATCAGCCCTTGCCGGTGGAGCCATAGCCCCCTTCGCCGCGTTCGGACGCGGGAAATTCCGTGACCACATTGAACTGCGCCTGCACCACGGGCACGATGACCAGTTGCGCCAGCCGCTCCATGGGCTCGAGTGTGAAGGCCGTGCTGCTGCGGTTCCAGGCGCTCACCATGAGCTGGCCCTGGTAATCGCTGTCGATCAGGCCCACCAGGTTGCCCAGCACGATGCCGTGCTTGTGCCCCAGGCCCGAGCGCGGCAGGATCAGCGCGGCGTAGCCGGGGTCCTTGAGGTAGATGGAAATGCCCGTGGGCACCAGCTGCCAGGCATTGGGTTCGAGGGTCAGCGGCGCGTCCAGGCAGGCCCTGAGGTCGAGCCCCGCACTGCCGGGCGTGGCGTAGGCGGGCAATTGGTCCGCCATGCGCGGGTCGAGAATCTTGACGTCAATCTTCACTTCTTGTTTCCTGTCTTGCGCTGCTGGGCCCCTTGCCGCTGGCGCTCCTTCACAGCCGCAGGCGGCACCACCACGGTGCCCGCCGACGCGGCATTGATCACAATCCCCATGAACCACCACAGGCCGGCCATCACTGCCAAGACGAACCAGGAGCCCTGCCCCGCCATCAGCAGCGTGAGCGCATGCACCGCGGCGATCACGGCCAGCAGGGTGCGGGCAATGCGCACCATGCCGACGAAAGGCGCCACCACCTTCAGCAGATCGGGCGGCAGGGCCACCGCCAGCGGCACCGGGCTGGCGCTGCCTGCTCCCTGGCGGGCCGCGGCCTGCGCGGACCCGGGGGCCACGCCACCGGACTGCGTCACCTGCGCGGAATGGGCCGCCTGTGCACGCCCCGACTGCAGCGCCTGCGCAGCGCTCAGGCGCTCCACATAGCTGGCAAAGTCGCCATTGGGCGGGGTGTCCCATTCGGGCTTGATCGAGTGCATCGTCATAAGGCCTCCCCGCAGGGGTCAAGGAAATGGGCTGAAAACCGTCAACCGCGCGGCGCGGGCAGCCGCGCCGCCACCTCGGCCACCAGACCCTGCGCCAGGGAGCGCTTGGAAGCCAGGGGCAGTTCGCGGTGGCCATGTTCGTCCACCAGCAGCAAGGCATTGTCGTCCTGGCCGAAGGTGGCGGGCCCGATATTGCCCACCAGCAGCGGGATTTTCTTGCGCAGGCGCTTGGCCGTGGCATGGGCCAGCAGGTCGTGGCTTTCCGCCGCAAAGCCCACGCAGTAGAGCTCGCCCGACAGCGCCTGGGGCAACTGGGCCACGGTAGCCAGGATGTCGGGGTTCTCGACGAAGGCCAGGGTAGGGGTCTGGCCCGAGCCATCCTTCTTGATCTTTTCACAGGCCTGCGTGGCCGGGCGCCAGTCAGCCACGGCCGCCGTGGCAACGAAGACGGACGAGGTGGGCGCCAGCGCCATCACCGCCGCCAGCATCTGCTGGGCCGACTGCACGTTGACGCGCTGTACGCCACGTGGCGTGGGCAGGTGCACGGGCCCGGCCACCACGGTCACCTCGGCACCGGCCTCGCGGGCGGCGCGGGCAATGGCAAAGCCCATCTTGCCGCTCGACAGGTTGGTGATGCCGCGCACCGGGTCGATGGCCTCGAAGGTCGGCCCGGCCGTGATCAGCACCTTGCGCCCGGCCAGTGGCTTGGGCGCGAAGAAGGCGATCAGCTCGTCGAGCAGTTCCAGAGGTTCGAGCATGCGGCCGTCGCCGGTCTCGCCGCAGGCCTGGTCGCCATTGCCCACGCCGAGCACACGGGCGCCGTCCTTCGCGACCTGTGCCAGGTTGCGCTGGGTCGCGGGGTGGGCCCACATCTCGCGGTTCATGGCCGGGGCCAGCAGCAGCGGCACAGTGTCCATGGGGCGGGCCAGGCACAGCAGGCTCAGCAGCTCGTCGGAGCGGCCCTGCACCAGCCGCGCGATGAAATCGGCGCTGCAGGGCGCAATCAGGATGGCGTCGGCCTCGCGGCTGAGGTTGATGTGGGGCATGTTGTTGGGCTCGCGCGCATCCCACTGCGAGCCGTAGACCGGCCGCCCCGACAGGGCCTGCATGGTCACCGGCGTGATGAACTGCGCGGCCGCCTCGGTCATCACCACCTGCACGGTGGCGCCCTCCTTGATGAGCTGGCGGCACAGGTCGGCCGCCTTGTAGCAGGCCACGCCCCCGCTCAGTCCCAGAACAATGTGTTTGCCAGCAAGCTCATTCATGGGCGCGAATTTAGCAGACGGGGCCGCAAGCGCCTGCGGGCAGCCCGATGGCACTGCAGCGGGCCCCGTGAAAAGACCATGGACGGGGCCCAGGCCGGGCGGGCATCTATAATCCCAATTTCCCACCACCAAAAAAGACATGACCAAATTTGTCTTCGTCACCGGCGGTGTGGTGTCTTCCCTGGGCAAGGGAATCGCCTCAGCCTCCCTTGCCGCGATCCTCGAATCGCGGGGCCTCAAAGTCACCCTCATCAAGCTCGACCCGTACATCAACGTGGACCCGGGCACCATGTCACCGTTCCAGCATGGCGAAGTGTTCGTCACGGACGATGGCGCCGAAACCGATCTCGACCTGGGTCACTATGAGCGTTTCATCGAAACGCGCATGAAAAAGACCAACAACTTCACCACCGGCCGCATCTACCAGAGCGTGCTGGAGAAGGAACGCAGGGGCGATTACCTGGGCAAGACGGTGCAGGTGATCCCGCACGTCACCAACGAAATCCAGGAATACATCAAGCGCGGCGCCGGTGTCGGCACCGACGATGCGGTGGACGTGGCGATCGTGGAAGTCGGCGGCACCGTGGGCGACATCGAGTCCCTGCCCTTCCTCGAAGCCGTGCGCCAGCTGAGCCTCAAGCTCGGCCCGAACAACGCCGCCTTCGTGCACCTGACCTATGTGCCGTGGATCGCCGCGGCCGGCGAGCTCAAGACCAAGCCCACCCAGCACACCGTGCAGGAACTGCGCAAGATCGGTATCCAGCCCGACGCGCTGCTGTGCCGGGCCGACCGCCGCATGCCGGAGGACGAACGCGCCAAGATCTCGCTGTTCACCAACGTGCCCGAATGGGGCGTGATCAGCATGTGGGACGTGGACACCATCTACAAGGTGCCGCGCATGCTGCACGAGCAGGGCCTCGATGGCCTGATCTGCGACAAGCTGCGCCTGAACACCCCGCCCACGAGCCTCAAGCGCTGGGACCAGCTGGTCTACGAAACCGAGCACCCGCAGGGCGAGGTGACCATCGCCATGGTCGGCAAGTACGTGGACTTGTCGGACAGCTACAAGTCGGTGAACGAGGCGCTGCGCCACGCCGGCATGAAGAACCATGTGCGCGTGAAGATCGAGCACGTGGACTCCGAGACCATCAACGCCGGCGATGCGGCCGAGAAGCTCGCCAAGTACGACGCCATCCTGGTGCCCGGCGGCTTCGGCGCGCGCGGCGTGGAAGGCAAGATCAGCACCGCGCGCTTTGCCCGCGAGCAGCACGTGCCCTACCTGGGCATCTGCCTGGGGATGCAGGTCGCCACCATCGAGTACGCGCGCCACGTGGCCGGCCTCAAGAATGCCAACAGCACCGAATTCGAGCCCGCTACGCCCCACCCCGTGATCGCCCTGATCACCGAGTGGAAGGACGCCGACGGCACCATCAAGCAGCGCGACGAGAACTCCGACCTGGGCGGCACCATGCGCCTGGGCGCGCAGAGTTCGGACGTCTCGGCCGGCACCCTGGCGCACGAGATCTACGGCAACATCGTGACCGAGCGCCACCGCCACCGCTACGAAGCCAACGTGAACTACCTGGACCAGCTGCGCAAGGCGGGCCTGGTGATCTCGGCACTGACGCAGCGCGAGCAGCTCACCGAGATCGTCGAGCTGCCCAAGAGCGTGCACCCCTGGTTCATCGGCGTGCAGTTCCACCCCGAGTTCAAGTCCACGCCCTGGAACGGCCACCCGCTGTTCAACGCCTTCATCAAGGCGGCGGTGGAACACCAGAAGGGCCTGCAACAGCAGCCCGCCAAGGCGGCCTGACCCCCGGCGCCAGCAACCCTCAAAAAGAAGAGACCCTGCCATGAAACTCTGCGGCTTCGACGTCGGCCTGGAACACCGCTTCTTCCTCATCGCAGGCCCCTGCGTGATCGAGTCCGAGCAACTGCAGATGGACGTGGCCGGGCAGCTCAAGGAGATCACGGGCGCCCTGGGCATCCCGTTCATCTTCAAGAGCAGCTTCGACAAGGCCAACCGATCCTCGGGCACGAGCTTTCGCGGCCCGGGGCGCGAGAAGGGCCTCGAAATCCTGGCCAAGATCCGCAAGGACCTGGGTGTGCCGGTGCTCACCGACGTGCACACCGAGGACGACATCACCGAGGCCGCCAAGGTGGTCGACGTGCTGCAGACACCCGCCTTCCTGTGCCGCCAGACCGACTTCATCCGCGCCGTGGCGCAGTCGGGCAAGCCGGTGAACATCAAGAAGGGCCAGTTCCTCGCGCCCCACGACATGAAGAACGTGATCGACAAGGCCCGCGCTGCCGCCCGTGACGCCGGCCTGCCCGAGGACAGCTTCATGGCCTGCGAGCGCGGTGCGAGCTTCGGCTACAACAACCTGGTCTCGGACATGCGCAGCCTGTCCATCATGCGCGAGACGAATGCCCCGGTGGTGTTCGATGCCACGCACTCGGTGCAGCTGCCCGGCGGCAACGGCACCAGCAGCGGCGGCCAGCGCGAGATGGTGCCGGTGCTGGCGCGTGCGGCCGTGGCCGTGGGCGTGGCCGGCCTGTTCATGGAAACCCACCCGGACCCGGCCAATGCGCTGTCCGACGGCCCCAACGCCGTGCCGCTCAAGCACATGAAGGCGCTGCTGGAGACGCTGGTGGCCCTGGACGGCATCACCAAGAAGAACGGATTCCTCGAAAACAACTTTGGAGCCTGAGACATGAGCAGTGGTTACGTCATCGCATCCGTCACCGTCACCAACCCCACGCAGTACGAGGAGTACCGCAAGTGGAGCACCATCGCCATGCAGGCCCATGGTGCCGAGGTGTGCGTGCGCGGCGGCAAGGTCGAGGTGCTGGAAGGCGACTGGAACCCCGGCCGCACCGTGATCCTCAAGTTTCCGAGCTTCGAGGCGGCCCGCGCCTTCTACGACACCCCTGAGTACCAGAAGGCCAAGGCCGCGCGCGAAGGCGCTGCGATCATGCGCATGGTCTGCGTGGAAGGCGTCTGAGAAGGTGCGAACGAACCCGCCATGCCCGCTCATGCCGCCAAAACACGCGCGCTCGTCGTTGCAAATGCTCG
>NZ_AKJX01000215.1 GCF_000276605.1 Acidovorax sp. CF316
AAGAGAAAGTTACTGCGCCGCCGGGCGCACATCCCGGCCCCCGCCCCTTGCAAAGGCATGAGGCAACCACCCGACCGAGCCCCCGAAACTCAGAAGCTACCCGGAAAAATATTCACCGGCACCTCCACCACCGCCCGTACATAGCGCAACTGCGCGCTGAGCAGCTTCGCCTCCCCGGCCACCCCCCGCTCCTCACTGAACGCCTCCACATCCAGCAGCACCCGCTCCGCATCCCCCGCAACCCACCGCCCGCGCAAGGTGATGCACTGCCCCAACCGGGGCCGCCCGCTCACCACCACGTCCGCCAGCCCCGCCAGCTGCACCGGGCCGCCGAAGTGCCGCCCCGGCAGCACGGCACCCGCCAGGTCCATCCTCGCCAGCAGCCAGCCCGTGGGCACCTGGCCGCTGGCATCGATGTCCGCGGGCATGGTCATGGTCTTGAGCAACGTATGCCAGCCTGCATCATCCGGCATGGCCATCTCCCTGTTGCACCTAGCCCAGCAGTGCGGACAGCTCGCCCGCCTCGCGCTGCATGCCCTGCGCCATCTGTTGCACCAGCGGCGCGCCCAGCTGGCTCGTGAGCCCCACCGCCACCAGCGTGTTGACCAGCCGGCCGCCCGAGGAGAACACCGGCACGGCCACCACGGTGATGCCTGCCATGAAGTGGTCCCGGTCCAGCGCCCAGCCCCGCGCGCGGGTCAGCTCCACCTCCTTTTTCCAGGCGGTGTAGCTGGGCGCCTTGTCCCACACCACCTGGGCGAACTTCTCCTTGAGTACCGGCCAGCCCTCGCCGCCGTAGGCCGCGATCAGCCGCCCGGTGGCGCTGACCAGCGTGTCGAACTGGCTGCCCACGTCGGTGTGCACCCGAAACGGCTGGTTCGACTGCGAGATGGCCAGCACCAGCACCGTCTGCCGGGTGGTGATCTCCACCCCCATGGCGGTCACGCCGAACTGCGCGGCCATGCGGTCCAGCACGGGCTGCACCAGCTGCGTGAAGCCGCCGCCCTCCAGCACGCTGCGCGCCAGGCTGATCATGCCCGTGCCCAGCGCATAGCGCTTGGTATCGGGGTCCACCGTGACCAGGTCCTCCGAGACCAGCACGCGCAGGATGTGCAGGCAGGTGCTGGGCACCAGGTCCAGCGCCTGGGCCACGCTCTTCAGGGTCAGCGGCTGCTTTTGCTCGCCCAGCAGCCGCAGGATCGCGATGGAGCGCGTCACCGCCGGAACGGGGCGCACGCGCACGCCGCGCGCGGGCTTGGCCGCTGCGGGCATGGTGGTGCTGGTGGGGGCGGGCTTGGATCGGGTGGCCATGCGGGAGTAGCGCTTTTTCTGCGGGGGCTGCTGCAACCCGGCAAGGGTAACCCCATTTGCGCCAGCCACTTCGGGCGGTGCCTGCCCCGCCATGCCATACAAGGCCATCAGGCTGTGCTGGGCGGGGATAAGGTGGTTGCTGCTTCTGTCCACGGGCGTCTCCTCGTCTGTCTGTCCATCAGGGCTTCGCCAAGGGCTTCATCAGGGCCTGGGCAGCCAGCACCAGGCTGCCGCCCACCTGCAGCTCGCCACGCATGAACACCAGCGAGCCCGTGCGCCGCACCACCTGGGCCCGGGCCTCCACGAACTGCCCCGCCCCCACCGGTGCCGCGAAATGCGAATCGAGCTGCAAGGTCACGCAGGGCACCCGGCCGGCGGCCTCCCAGGCCACCGTGCTCATCGCGTGGTCCATCAGCGTGAGCAGGGCACCGCCATGCACCACGCCCGCCGGGTTCAGGTGCTGCGGCCCGATGGCGAAGCCATAGGCCCAGCCCTCTCCTTCGCGCCGCGCCCACAGCGGCCCGGCATGGGCGATGAATCCCCCAAGGGCACGCACCTGCCAGCCAGCGCCTGTCGTCATTGCCTCCAAGACGGAACCTCCTGCGCCGTGGATCGGCGCCAGGATTAAAATTGTACATTTTCAATAAAATTGTACTTATACAATTTTGAAAATAGCTTGCAAACGCTGAATGCACGCCGGGCCAGGCGCTCCACGCCCTGCCGTGCTGCGCCAAACAACCGTTGCCACAGACGCATCCCCGGCGTTAGCATGCAACGCCCAGGCCCATGGCGGCCTGCACCCAACCGCAGGGGAGCCACCATGCCGTCCAACCCACAGCCACCGATCACCGTGCGCCAGCGCGCGGTGCAGGTCTGCCTCTTCCTGGTCGCTGCCATCGCCGTCTTTGGCGGCAGCCTGCAGATGTTCCTGGGCCAGCCGGACACCACCCCACGGCTGGACAACGTGCACCGCTTCATGGCGGGCGTGTACCTGTCGATGGGCTTCATCGCGGCCTGGGCCGCCGTCACCGTGCGCCAGCAGGGCACGCTGGTCTACCTGATCGCGCTGGGCGTGGCCATGGCCGCCGTGGGCCGCCTCGTCTCGATGAGCCAGGTGGGCCTTCCCGAGCCGGCCATGACCTGGATCGGCTACTTGGTGCCCGAGCTGGTGGTGCCGGTGGTCCTGGCACTGGCGCACCGCAATCCGAGGCCGTAGCGAAACGCGACTCCGGCGGACCCCGTTGGCGGCATACTGCGGGGCCCCACGCCCCCGACACTGCCCATGGTCTTCTTCGCCCACACCCGCCAGGGGTATGAGAATTACCTCTCCCTCGGTCTGACCGCCACCGCCCCGCTGTGGGTGACGGCCGACGTGCTCCAGGAGGACGAGCTGCACGGCCCCGAGCTCCAGGGTGCCAATGTCACCGTATTCAACTGGACCATCGAGCCCGGCGACACCGAAGCGATAGCCGGTGCCATGCACACCATTGCCGAGCACCACTCCGGCCACACCATCTGGGCCGAAGGCACGGCCGCTGTCGACTGACATGGCGGCCCGCTCAGGCGCCTCAACGGCACTTGCCGTCCAGGTCGTTGAAATACTCTGGACCAAAGCCACCCGGGGAGCCCCTCGCTCCAACGAGCGCGCTGCGCTGCCCCGTGCATTTCCCATGCTGCCCTCGCCCGCAGATGGCGCTGTCTTTGTACTGCAACGCCACTGCATGGCCGAGTGGACGCGGCAGTTCAGCCCGACCCTGGTGGAATCCTCCCAGGCACCACAGGTGCCCCGCAGTCTGCACGTGCTGCGCCTGGCTCCGCTGCCGCAAGGTGGCTTCCTGCTGGGATGGACCGGAACCCCGGAAAACGGACAACCCAGGCGCCACCCCAGCCCGCTCGCCGTCGAGCTGTTGCCAGGCCAGTGTGCGCGGCTCACCATGAATGCGCGCCATACCAACTACTCTGGCCAGTACTACAGCGAAACCCTCTACCACCTGGCCTGCGGAGACCGCGTGGGCGTGAACTGCTTCACCCAGGGCATGCCGGGCCATGACCTGGATCTCAAGGCCTATCTCTTTTGACCTCTCCTTGCAACTGTCAATCCTGCAAGCCCAGGCTACCCGGACGGCGCCACAATACGGCCCCATCGCAACCGCCCAGGACCCCACCCCATGCTCAAGCTCTACCGCTTCTCCGATGCCCGAAAGGAATACTGGGAAACCTGGAAGGAAGGCAAGGGCGAGCACCTCGTTCACTGGGGCGAGCTGGGTACGCGCGGCGAGTTCAAGACCGTCAAGACCAAGGGCACCGACAAGGCCAAGGATGTTGTCGAGGCCGAGGCCCAGGCCATGCAGGACCAGGGCTTTGCCGAGATCGACCTGGACGACCATGTGACGCTGCTGGTCGAGTACGCCATCGAGGGCATGGGCACCAAGGCCGACATCAAGAAGCGCCACGACCTCGAAGACCGCCTGAACGAGACTTTGGGATGGACGGGATTGGGCCATTGCGATGGCGGCAGCATCGGCAGCGGCACCATGGAGGTATGCTGCTTCGTGGTCGATTTCGAAACTGCCCGCAAGGTGATCGCCGACGACCTGGCGGGCAGCAAGAAGTTTGCGAACTACACCCGCATCTTCGATGAGGATGCACCGTAGGCCTTGCATCCTGCCTCCCCTCCATCCACCGAACCCTCCCCCCATGCGCCGACCCTTGCTGATTCTTCTGGCCTCCCTGGGCCTGGGCCGTGCCGTGGCCGCTGCGCCCGACGAAGACGCCCTTCGCGCCCTCGTGCACAGCTTCATTGCCGACTACGAAGCCTGGAACGACACGGCACAGCGCCAGTCCGACAAAGCCCCCCTGCGGTCCAAGGCCGCGCAGGACGCCATGGAAGCAGCCGAGCGGGCCTACGCCCAGCTCATCGGCACATACTGCCCTCCGGGCTACCGGCACCAGGGCATCTCCTTCGGCAGCGAGGCCATGCACCGCACCGCCGACGAGAAGATCCTGGGTGTGGACACCAAGGGCCGCAGCAGCGTGGTGCGCACCCGCCTGGCCCAGTTCTCGTCGGGGGTGGACATCTCCAGCCAGTACGAATACCACTTCGAAAAGGCGCAGGGTGGCCGTTGGTACCTGGTGCGGCTGCTGGTGCTGGTCGGCAAGGAAAAGCTCGAGGCGCTCTGATCCACCGCGGCGGCGGCTCACAGTCCCTGTGGCAAAGCGGCCCCGCACCTATGCACGCACGCGCATACGCCACCCGGTGCTTGCGCGTGATGCAAATCACCACCACCCGCATTTGTAAGGCCTGTCCTACAAATTACAGCCAGCAGACGATGTAACATGTGGTTTCATATCACCACCCCGGTACGGTCGGCGAACTCTTCACCCCATGGCCACCCGCGTGACTACGCTGCACACCCATTACGACAACCTGAAGGTGGCGCGCGATGCGTCGCCGGCAGCGATCGACGCTGCCTACCAGGCCATGGTGCGCAGGTTCGGCCCGGACAAGCACCCGGGCGATCCCCAGGCGGCGCGCAAGATGGCCATCGTCGACACCTCGTACGCCGTGCTGTCCAACCCGCACCAGCGCGCGCTGCACGACCTGTGGGTGGCCCAGAACGATGACGAGGACACGGCGGCCGCGCTGCGCCGCCCCCCGCCATCGACCATCCCCCCGCTGTGGATGCACAGCGAGGCACCGCAGCACTACCACCAATCACGGCCGCTGCCCTTGCCGCATGCGCCAGAGCGCGCGGTGCGGCGCCATCGCCGCTCCATCCTGCCGCCGGTGCACCCCGCAGCCCCCGCCAGTTCGCACCTGCAGCGCAACTGGAGCCTGTACGCCCTGGGTGCCGTGGTGGCCTGCCTGGCACTGGTCACCGCAGCGCCCAAACCCTTTCTGGACGATGACGCGGGCGGCGCGGCGGCATCTTCCGGCCCGCTGCGCGGCTTTTCCGTGCCCGTGTTCTTTGCCCCGCCCCGCTACACCCGCCCCGCCACCGCACCCAATGGCCAGCCCTGGCCGGCCAGCGCCGGCTATGTGGACGGCTACCCGCTGCTCAACAGCGAGGGCGATGGCAGCCTCACCGTGGACAACGGAAGCAACGACTCGGACGCCTTCGTCAAGCTGGTATCGCAAGGCGACGGCCAGCCCCAGGTGGTGCGCCACATCTACGTGCCCGCCTACCAGCGCTTCACGGTGGACCGCCTGGCCCCGGGCCGGTACGACCTGCGCTACCGCAACCTGGCCAGCGGCGCCCTGGCCCGCACCCCCGCCGTGACCGTGACCGCCGCCGCGGCGCCGCAGGCCTTGCCCGATGGCGGCCAGGCGCCCAAGCCCGCCGCCCCCGGCGAAGCGCCTCCCCTCACGGTGGCGCTGTACAAGGAGCCGCAGGGCAAATTGCCCGCGCTGCGGCTGGCAGAAAAAGAGTTCTTCTGAGCGCGTGCGGGCCCGACCGCATACCGCTGCGTTCCAGCCCCTGCCCGTCTCCTAGCCTGCGCGCCTGCAGGCTGCGTAGGAACGCTCCGACACAAACCGCGCCGTTTTGAAGGCATGATGGCCTTTTGATACTCCGGTCGGTCGGGGGGTCGCTCCATCTTCGTTCATGACATCCATCCCCGGCTTGTCCCAAGCCCTTGATCCTGACCTGTCGTCCTGCCACGCGGAGCCCATCCGCGTGCCCGGGGCCATCCAGCCGCATGGGCGCCTGCTGGTGCTCGACCCGTCGGACCTGCAGTTGCGCGCCTACAGCGACAACTGGCAACCCACAAAGCTCCAGGCAGCGCTCAGCCGGCTGAAAGCAGGTACGCTGGCCACGCTGGCGCCCGGCGCAGCCCCGGCATCGCTGGGCGCATGGGATCTCGGCGGCGAGCCCTGGGACGTATCGGCCCACCGTACCGACCAGCACCTGCTGGTCGAGTTCGAGCCCGCCTCGCCCGCCGATGGCAACGAGGCACCGATCTACTCCCTCACCCGCGTCTTCCTGCCGCGCCTGCAGGACGCCAGCGCGATCGAGCAATTGGCCCAATTGGCCGCCACCGAGATGAAGCGCCTGTCGGGCTTTGGTCGCTGCCTGATCTACCGCTTCGACGAAGCCGGCCACGGGCAGGTGCTGGCGGAAGACCTGGACCCGGGCTACGACAGCTACGCCGGCCACCACTTCCCGGCGGACGACATTCCGCAGCAGGCGCGCGCGCTGTACCTGCTCAACCACTTTCGCCTGATCGCCGACGCCCACTACACCCCGGTGCCCCTGCGCAGCGAAGACCGTGCGCTGGCGCCCACGGGCATCGACCTGTCGCAGGCCCAGCTGCGCAGCGTCTCGCCGGTGCACCTGGAGTACATGCGCAACATGGGCACGCTGGCGTCCATGTCGGTGTCCATCGTCATCGAGGGCAAGCTGTGGGGCCTGGTCTCCTGCCACAACCACGCGCCACGCTTCATCGGCGTGGCAACCCGGCTGGCCTGCGAGCACCTGGGCCAGCTGCTCGCGCTGCAGATCCAGTCCAAGGAGGCCAACAGCCAGGTCGCCGACCGGCTCGCGCTGCGCCAGCTCACGCTCGACATGGTGGCACACCTGGCCGACAGCGACGAAACCCTCTCCCTGCTGCCCAAGGTGCCCGGTTTGCTGCGCTTTGCCCGTGCCAGCGGCGCGGCCGTGGTGCGCGATGACGAGGTCTGGAGCGTGGGCGAGGTCCCGCCCGTGCCCGATATCCAGGCACTGGCCGCCTGGGTGGCCGGCCAGGGGGTCGAGGTGTTCCATACCCACCAGCTGGCCGCGCACTGCGCGCTGGCGCAGGGCTTGCAGGGCACGGCGGCCGGCTTGCTGGCCGTGTCGATCTCGCAGGTGCACCGCCACCTCATCCTCTGGTTCCGGCCCGAGATCGTGAAGACCGTGACCTGGGCCGGCAACCCACGCAAGAACCTGCTGGCCGCCGATGGCCGCATCCATCCGCGCCTGAGCTTCGAGAGCTGGCAGGAGCGCATCCGTGGCACCTCGCTGGCCTGGTCACCGGCCGAGATCGCCGTGGCCGGCGAGCTGCGCCAGGCCCTCACCGGCATCGTGCTGCGCCGCGCAGAAGAGTTTGCCGAAGTGGCCCACGAACTCGCGCGCGTGAACAAGGAGCTCGAAGCGTTCTCGTACACTGTTTCGCACGACCTGCGCGCCCCCATGCGCCACATCGCCGGCTATGTGGACCTGGTGGTCGACCTCGAAAAGAAGGCACTGTCCGAGCGCGCCCTGCGCTACCTGGGCAACGTGAAGGATGCCGCCGCCTACGCCGGCCAACTGGTCGATGCGCTGCTCGACTTCTCGCGCATGGGCCGGGCGGCCCTCAAGCGGCGCCCGGTCGACATGCGGGTGCTGGTGCAAGACCTTGTGCGCGAGCTCTCGCGCCAGGAGCCCCAGCGCAGCGTGGAATGGGCGCTGGACGACAGCTACCCCGAGGTCTTTGCCGACCCCCTGCTGCTGCAGGTGGCCACGCGCAACTTCCTGACCAACGCCCTCAAATACGCGCGCGGCCGCGACCCCACCCGCATCGCCGTGCGCGCCATCCGCCGGCCCGAAGGCGACGGCATCGAAGTCGAGGACAACGGCGTGGGCTTCAAGATGGAATACGTGGGCAAGCTGTTCGGCGTGTTCCAGCGCCTGCACCAGGCCGAAGATTTCGAGGGCACGGGCATCGGCCTGGCCATCGTCAAGCGCATCGTCGAGCGCCATGGCGGCAGCGTCTGGGCGTCAGGCACGCCGGACCAGGGTGCGCGCTTCGGCTTCACCCTGCCGCGTGTAGAGCCCAGCGCCACCGCGCCCCCCCTCCCTGCAACCACCCCTCCCCGGAGCCCCTGATGCTCAAGCCGATTTTGCTCGTCGAAGACGACAAGCGCGACCTGGAACTGACCCTGATCGCGCTGGAGCGCAGCCAACTGGCCAACGAGGTCGTGGTGGTGCGCGACGGCGCACAGGCGCTCGACTACCTGCGGCGCGACGGGGAGTTTGCGGGCCGGGATGCAGGCAACCCGGCCGTGATCCTGCTGGACCTCAAGCTGCCCAAGGTCAACGGCCTGGAGGTGCTGCAGGCCGTGCGCGCCGACCCGCTGCTGCGCAGCCTGCCCGTGGTGATGCTCACCTCTTCCCAGGAAGAGAACGACGTGGTCAAGAGCTACGAACTGGGCGTGAACGCCTATGTCGTCAAGCCGGTCGCCTTCGACCGCTTCGTGTCCGCCATCGGCGACCTGGGCGTGTTCTGGGCCGTGCTCAACGAGCCGCCACCAGGCTCCTACAAGGCCCACCGCCATGACGAGCAACCTTGAGCACGCACTGGCAATGGCCCCCACGGCAGCGGCACCGGCACCCGTGCCGCTGCGGGTGCTGATACTCGAAGACTCGCGCTTCGACGCCGAGCTGCTAGTCGAGGCACTGCAGGACGCACGCCCAGGCGCCCACACCACCCTCGTGCGCGACGAGCCCAGCTACCTGAAGGCGCTCACGGAGCAGCGCTTCGACGTGATCCTGTCCGACTTCGAGCTGCCGGCGTTTTCCGGCGGCGCGGCGCTGGAAACGGCGCGCAAGCACGCGCCCGAAGTGCCCTTCATTTTCGTCTCCGGCGTCATCGGCGAGGACAACGCCGTCGAGCTGCTCAAGCGCGGCGCGACCGACTACGTCAGCAAGAACCGGCTCGCCCGCCTGCCCGTGGTGCTGGACCGCGCACTGTCCGAAGCCGCCAGCCGCCGCACCCTGGGCGCGGCCGAGCACCGCCTGCGCCAGGCCGACGCGGCCATCGTGCAGGCACAGGCCCGCCGGCTGGCGCTGGTGGAGCTCTCGGACCGCATCCGCGACATGGACGACGTGGTCGAGATCAGCTACACCGCGGCAGAAACCCTGGCCAGCCAGTTCAACGTGGACCGCGCGGGCTACGGCGTGGTGGACAAGGCCGCCGAGACCATCACCATCGAGCGCGACTGGAACGCCCCCGGCGTGCAGAGCCTGGCAGGCGTGCTGCAGTTCCGCGACTACGGCTCCTACATCGACGACCTGTCGCGCGGCATCACCGTGGCCTTTGCCGATGCCCGCGAAGACCCGCGCACCCAGGCCACGGCGCATGCGCTGGAGGCCATATCGGCCCGCGCCGTGCTCAACATGCCGCTGAGCGAGCAGGGCAACTTCGTCGGCCTGCTGTACCTTAACCACAGCCAGCCCCGCGCCTGGACCGCGGACGAGGTGGACTTCGTGCGCGACGTCGGCGACCGCCTGCGCTCCATCCTGGGCCGCCGGGAGGCCCAGCAGGCATTGCAGGCCCTTGCCGCGTCGCTCGAGCGGCAGGTCGAGGAACGCGCGGCCGAGCTCGAGGCCGCCAAGGAGCAGCTGCGCCAGAGCCAGAAGCTCGAAGCCGTGGGCCAGCTCACGGGCGGCCTGGCGCACGACTTCAACAACCTGCTGGCGTCGATCACCGGCTCGCTCGAACTGCTGCGCCGCCGCGGCGGCGCCCACATCACGACGGACATGGAGCGCTACATCGGCGTGGCCCAGGGCGCGGCCAAGCGTGCCGCCGCGCTCACCCACCGGCTGTTGGCCTTCTCGCGCCGGCAGACGCTGGAGCCCAAGACCCTGGCGCTCAACGAACTCGTGCACGGCATGGAAGAGCTGCTGCGCCGCACCGTGGGCCCCGAGATCGCCATCGAGATCGTCGCTGCGCCCGGCCTGTGGAACGTGCACGTGGACGCCAGCCAGATCGAAAGCGCCCTGCTCAACCTGTGCATCAACGCCCGCGACGCCCTGCCCCAGGGCGGGCGCATCACCATCGAGACCTCCAACCGCACCCTCGACGCACGCGCGGCCCAGGCCGCCGACCTCAGGCCCGGTGCCTATGTCTGCATGTGCGTGCGCGACAACGGCGTGGGCATGCCGCCCGAGGTCGCGGCCATGGCCTTCGACCCCTTCTTCACCACCAAGCCCCTGGGCATGGGCACGGGGCTGGGGCTGTCCATGGTGTATGGCTTTGCCAAGCAGTCGGGCGGCCGGGTCAGCATCCAGTCCCAGGTCGGCGCGGGCACCTCGGTGTGCATCGAGCTGCCGCGCAGCGAGCGCACACCCGAGCAGAGCCTGGCCGAGCCTGGCCCTGCCGCCGCGCCGCGCGCTGACCAGGGCGAGACCGTGCTGGTCGTGGACGACGAGGCATCGCTGCGCATGCTGATGGTGGAAGTGATGCAGGACCTGGGCTACGCCACCCTGGAGGCCGGCAACGGTGCCGAGGCCATGCGCTGGCTGCGCTCGGACCGCGCCATCGACCTGCTCATCACCGACGTGGGCCTGCCCGGCGGCATGAACGGCCGCCAGGTGGCCGATGCCGCACGCGGCGAGCGCCCGGCCCTCAAGGTGCTGTTCGTCACCGGCTACGCGCAGACCGCCTTCGACGAGGGGCGCCTGGAGGCCGGCATGCACGTCATGACCAAGCCCTTCGAGATGGATGCGCTCGCCCGGCGCGTCAAGGAAGTCATCGAGGGCACTTGACCCCGCAACCGCGCCACCCGAAGGAAGCCCTTTCCCATCACCGCTGCGACGCCTTGCGCTGCCGGGCCCGGCGCGAGAACATGTTGAGCAGCTCCACCAGCGCCGAGAACGCCATCGCCGCGTAGATATACCCCTTGGGGATGGCAGCGCCAAAGCCCTCGGCGATCAGCGTGGTGCCGATCAGCAGCAGAAAGCCCAGCGCCAGCATCACGATGGTCGGGTTGGCCTGGATGAAGTTGGCCAGCGGCGTGGCCGCGAACAGCATCACGCCCACGGTGACGAGCACCGCCACCACCATGATGGGAATGTGCTCCGTCATGCCCACCGCCGTTATGATGCTGTCGATGGAGAACACCAGGTCCAGCAACAGGATCTGTCCGATGGCGGCGCCAACGCTCAGCCCGGCCCCCTGCGGGGTGAAGACATCCGGCCCCGGATCCGGGTCCACGCTGTGGTGGATCTCCTTGGTCGCCTTCCACACCAGGAACAGCCCGCCCGCGATGAGGATCATGTCGCGCCACGAGAAGCCCTTGCCGAACACCGTGAACACCGTGGCCGTGAGCCCGACGATGAAGGCGATGGTGCCCAGCAAGGCCAGCCGCATCACCAGCGCCGCGCCAATACCGATGCTGCGCGCCCGTGCGCGGTCCTTCTCGGGCAGCTTGTTGGTGAGGATGGAGATGAAGATCAGGTTGTCGATGCCCAGCACCACCTCCATGGCAATCAAGGTGAGCAAGGCCACCCAGGCGGCAGGGTCCGAAACGAGGGTTTGCAGGTAGTTCATGGCGGTACCGTATTGGCAAAGAGGTTGATCGGCCAAGCATCCACGGCACAGAACAAACCTGCATCGCGCCACGGATGCAGGGCATCTTAGTTGTCCATTGCGCTGCGCGCTACCCGCAGCGCGTGCAAGTGGTACGGCCAGTAGGGCGCCCCTGTGCGAGTGTCACCAGCCAGCGGATGCGACATATCGTCCGCCGCCTCTGGGGGCACTTCTATCCCTTCAGTTCCTGGTGCACAGATTAACCTGGGCGTCTACATAGTCCCATTGCAAGGCCGCACTGGAGAGGTTCGGCAATTCCGACAAAGGAAGAATACTGGGAGCCGCATGGCCCCCCATTCCCTCCGCCCCCAAGAAAGTCAGCCCGGGGAAATTAACCGCCTGCCTCCCGTAGAAGTGTCGTCCAAAAGCAAGCAGCACGACGTCCTTCCCCAACAGATCGCGATAGTGCGCCGCACGTTTGTCAGCGCCTCGGAAATCGACCGCCGAGCTCACCGTAACGTAAATTCTGGCAAACCTGCAGTCCTTCCTATACTGGTGCTTGAACCTGTCGGGTTTGACCAGCGCCACGCGGGCATTGTGTATCTCCATGAATTGGGCTCCAGCATTCGATAGCTCACCGTGCTCAAAGAGCCTCAATTCATCCTCCGAGATAGTGGAGTTTCGGTCAAACAGTTTGTGGTCCAGCTCACTGGAGATGTGCACCAGCCTGACGAAGCGGCCGGTGTAGACGAAAGGCTCCTGCGTCTTAAGGTACTCGTCCCTGGACATGGGCGGTGGCAAAGGCATTCCCGATATCGACAAACCGGCAGACCACAGCAGGACCGCCCCGAGAAAAAAACGGGTGACGCATTTTCTGCGCCAGAACTTTCGTGCCAGGGTCATGGATTCATACTCTCCTGCTTGTCACGAGGTGTCAAGATATGCGAGCAGCCTACACGACCACGGAGATGGGGGCTTCGCTCGTGGCGTAAGTGCTCCTGCCGCATTGCACAAAACTCACCCAGCCATTCCGTAGCGTCCCCAGGCGCGCACCTGCGCGGTCCGCAATGGAGTTTCTCCAATTGTCTGCCGTCGTCAGATGCTCGACGGTGTAGGCGTCCCGCACCAGCGCCGTGACGACAGCACCAGCAATGAGGCCCTGGCCGGCGGGCAGCGGTCCCTCCATGAGTTTCGCCGCCCGCACCGACAAGATCTCCAGGCCCGAGGGAAGGCCCTGCGCACCCGCACGAATGTAGAAAAGAATGATCAGGCTGTCGCACGGCAGAGGCTGGTCATCCAGGGCGATCTTGGGCATAGCGTCGGCATACGGGACGATCTGGAGCTGCAGGCCATGCTGTGCCACCAGACCTGCCGGCGGCAGCGCCGTCAAGTGCGCACCGCACGCACTGAGTACCGGAAAAACCAGCAGTCTGGTCAACCAACGCCTGGTGCGGGGGGCGCCGGCAGGCCGGGTTCTTGGCGAAGAGGAGAGTCGGGTATTGATGGGCGGTGGGGACAGCTGCCACAACACCGCCGATTCTGGGATGTCCCTGCGGCAACGCCAAGGGATTTCTGGCGCGCTGCCACGGCGGGGCGGCACGCACAGCGCCTGCACGCTGCCTTTTGGGGCCTGGGGTGGACATGCGCCAGAATCGCGCCCGTGACCACACGCCGCCAACCGACCACCGCCACCCGCGTTCAGCTTCTGCCCCTGCATGCCGGACACCAGCAGCCCTTCCTCGCCGCCGTGCGCACCAGCCGGGCGCTGCACCGGCCATGGGTGTCACCACCGGCCACGCCCGAGCAGTTCACGGCCTACGTGGAACGCATGCAGGCGCCCGGCCATTGCGGCCTGCTCGTCGTGCGGCAAGGCGAAGCCGATTCGCTGGAGCTGGCGGGCATGGTCAACATCACCAACATGGTCATGGGGCCGTTCTGCAGCGCCTACCTCGGCTACTACGCCTTTGCAGGCTTCGAGCGCCAGGGACTGATGCACGAAGGCCTTACACAGGCCGTGCGCCATGCCTTTCGCACACTCAAGCTGCACCGGCTGGAGGCCAACATCCAGCCCGGCAATGCGGCCTCGCTGGCGCTGGTGCGATCCTGCGGGTTCACGCAAGAGGGGTACTCGCCGAAGTACCTCAAGATCGGTGGCCGCTGGCGCGACCATGAGCGCTGGGCCCTTGTGGCAGGGTAGAACGGCACCATCTGCCAATTCAAGCATCAGGCCTTTGGCTATCGCAGCGATAGCAAGGCCCGCTTGCCAACGTTCTGCGCCGCGCGGATAATCCACACCATTATGAAAATCCTCACCAACGTGATCAAGGCATCGTTCGCCACCTAGTTGCGCCCCTCGATCGCGTGTCGGAGGGCCGTGCGCCTTCCGGACCTCCAAACCCCGGCAGGCTCCTCCTCCGGGGTTTTTTGCTTTCAGACCACCCACTTCAACCCATGCGTACCTACGACAAGTTGATCGCCACGATTCCCGACCGCCGGAGCATGAGCCCCGTGCGCCCGGGCTCCGGCGACAGCACACATCCCAGACGCTAGCGACCAGGCGAATCCTTCATTTCGCCTGGGCTGGCGCAAAGCCAACAACCAGGCGGCAGCTGCTCGCAGAGCCGAGTGCAGCCGCAAGAAAGATGATTGAAAGATTCGCCATGACCAAGAATTCACGCCATACCAGCAACGCCCATCTGCGCAACCTCGGCGTCATCGCCCACGTCGATGCGGGCAAGACCACGACCACCGAACGCATCCTGTTCTACACGGGTGAAAGCCACCGCATTGGCGAAGTGCACGACGGCACGGCGCACATGGACTTCGACCCGCAGGAGCAAAAGCGCGGCATCACCATCAACAGTGCGGCCGTCACCGTGCACTGGAAGGGCACGCAGCTCAACCTGATCGACACGCCCGGCCACATCGACTTCAACATCGAGGTGAACCGCTCGCTGCGCGTGCTCGATGGCGCAGTCGTCGTGTTCGACGGTGTGGCCGGCGTGGAGCCGCAGACCGAGACCAACTGGCGCCTGGCCGACAAGTACCGCGTGCCGCGCATCGCCTTCATCAACAAGCTCGACCGCGTGGGAGCCGACTTCCACCGCGTGGTGGCCATGATGGAAGAACGCCTGGGCGTGCGCGTGGTGCCGCTGCAGATCCCCATCGGTGCGGAAGGCGACTTCCGCGGCGTGGTGGACTTGCTGAGCCTGCGCGCCCGCATCTGGGACAAGGACGATGCGAGTGCGCCCTACCGCGAGGCCGACATCCCCGCCGACCTGGCCGAGCAGGCAGTGCGCCAGCGCGCCCGCCTGGTCGAGGCCGCCGTGGAGCAGGACGAAGCCGCGCTGCAGACCTACGTGAACGGCGAAGAGATCGCTGTGGACGTGCTGCGTGCCGCCCTCCGCAAGGGTGTGCTGGCAGGTGCCTTCGTGCCCGCGCTGGCCGGCTCGGCCTTCAAGAACCGCGGTGTGGAGCCCTTGCTCGACGCTGTGGTGGACTACCTGCCCTCGCCGGACGACATCGTGCGCGAAGGCAGTGAGGGACAACCCGCTTCGGCCGCCGACCCGTTCGCGGCCCTGGCGTTCAAGGTCGTCACCGACGACCATGGCGCCAAGGTGTTTGTGCGCGTCTACAGCGGCCGTCTGGGCCGGGGCGACCTGGTGCTCAACACCAGCACGGGCAAGACCGAGCGCGTGTCGCGCCTGTACGAAGTGCATGCCGACAAGCACATCGAGCGCGACGAGCTGGTGGCGGGCGACATCGCCGCCGTCGTGGGCCTCAAGGACACGCTGACGGGGCACACCCTGAGCGACCCGGCCCACCCCGTAGTGCTGGAGCAGATCAGCGTGCCCGAGCCGGTGATTCACGTGGCCATCGAGCCCAAGGCGAGCGCGGACCAGCAAGGCCTGTCCAAGGCCCTGCAGTCCCTGCTGCGCGAGGACCCGAGCCTCAGGCTGCAGCACGATGCCGAATCCGGCCAGACCATTCTGTCCGGCATGGGCGAGCTGCAGCTGGAGGTATCGATCGAGAAGCTGCGCGCACGCCACGGCGTCAACGTGTCGGTCGGCCGCCCCCAGGTGGCCTACCGCGAAACCATTTCGCAAAGTGTGGAGGTACACCATGTGCACAAGAAGCAATCGGGCGGCCCCGGCCAGTTCGCCGAGGTGAGGCTGCTGCTCGAACCCCTGCCCAGGGGTGAAGGCATCCGCTTTGACAACCGCATCGTCGGCGGCGCCGTGCCGCGCGAGTTCATCCCCGCCGTGGAGGCCGGCATCCGCCGCGCCGCCCTGGCAGGCGTGGTCGCCGGCTTCCCCGCCGTGGACTTTGCCGCCACGCTGGTGGATGGCAGCTTCCATGAGCGCGACTCGTCCACGCTGGCCTTCGAGCTGGCGGCCATGGCCGCCTTCCGCGAAGGCTTTGCGAAGGCAGCGCCCCAGGTGCTGGAGCCCGTGATGGCCGTCGAGGTCATCACCCCGGCGGACTACCTGGGCGACGCCATCGGTGATTTGAACCGCCGCCGCGGGCTGGTGCGCGGCCAAGGCCAACGCGGCAACGCCGCCACGGTCGAGGCCGAGGTACCGCTCAAGGAGATGTTCGGCTACATCGGTAGTTTGCGTGCGCTGTCTTCAGGCCGTGCGCAGTACTCGATGCAGCTGGACCACTATGGGGTGGTGCCTGCGGCCCAGGCGGCAGAGCTGGTGGGCTGAGTCGAACGTGCCGGGCTGAATGCATGCCCGGTGACGCAAAAGAGAAGGGGCGTGGACAGGTGTCTGCGCCCCTTTTTTTTCTGGCGGTTCTTTCATCGTCCAGCGCCGTTCGCCAGCCCCTTCCAATCCCGCTGTGGCTGCATCCCCACCGACGCGACAAACGCCTGTAGCCCGCCATACAGTGAGGATGGTGGCGTGGCGCTGCTCCCGCGCCACTCGACCTGGCCACACTCAAAGCATACCTCCATGGAGTCGATCAACTTGCCGCTGGCAAAGAACTCGATCCGGTGGTGCGATACCGGTATGCAGGCCGGAAATGCTCTCTGGGTCTCGGGGTCGAGCGAACCGATTGCGGACTGAAAACCAGTCCTTTGCGGCTGCGTCAAAACGATGCGCTTGTAGATGCGCTCTTTGGCCGGCCGCAGCCCACCAGTCTTTGCATCGGTGAAATCAAACTCTGAAGAGTGCTCGATCACCTCGATGCGGTCCGCCCGCTGGATCAGGCTGCCAAGGTCGTGGAGATAACGCTTGCCCTCCCTGGTATCCGCGCAACCGACTATCAGCAGTGCGGCAAGGGAAAGCAGAACAGCGATCAATGGCTTCATGGTTGGTTGTCTTTGGTGGTCCCTTCGCAACCCACTGCGATGTCCCCCGACAGCATACCTGGCGGCACTTGACCTCAAGTGCAGTTGATGTTTTAAAAACAGGGCCAACGCAACTCTCCCCGGCCCCTGCACCATGGACATACAACCCCTCGAAGCCCTGCTCCAACGCGGGGTCGACAACGCCTTGCTCCGCTTCGCGCTGGGGTCACACTACCTGAAGATGAACGAGCCTGGCACCGCGGCCGAACATTTGCAGCGGTGCGTTGAACAGTCCCCCGACTACTCCGCCGCGTGGAAGCTTCTGGGCAAAGCCCACGCCCTGCACGACCAGCCCGATGCCGCGCAGCAGGCATGGACCCAGGGCATGGAAGTGGCCCAGCGCAATGGGGACCACCAGGCGTACAAGGAAATGCAGGTGTTCTTGCGGCGCCTGCAACGGGCGGCGCAGGCTGCGGAGGATTCGACCGGGGCCAAGTCCTAACCCCTCCATTCACCGTGGATGCCTGGCACCGCATCACCCACGGATCGAGGTATGCCCAGTAGCCCTTGTTGCTTTTCCGTGCCACTGCTTGCCGGACACCCGAGGCCCCGCCTACCATGGCCCTCCCATGCCAGCAGACACCAGCGCCACCCCGACGACGCCCTCCACCCTGCCCCGCCGCTTCCTGCGCTTTCTCGGCCCGCTGGTCGCCACCAACCTGCTCCAGGCCCTGGGCGGCACGTTGGTCACCATCTGCCTGGGGCAGTTGCTGGGCGCGCGGGCCCTGGCGGCGGCGGTCAGCTTCTTTCCGCTGTTCATGTGCTGCATCGCCTTCGTGATCGGGTTGGGCGCGGGGTCCTCGGTGCTGATCGGCCAGGCTTGGGGCGCGCGCGACCCGGACAAGGTGCGCCGCGTGGCAGGCGCCGTGCTGGTGGGCGGCCTGGCCTTGGGCTCTGTGGTTGCCGTGCTGGGCGCCGCGGTCATTGGCGAGCTGCTGCGCCTGCTGGGCACAGCCGAGGATGTACTGCCCGAGGCGGTTTCCTATGCGCGCGTGCTGTTCCTTGCGATGCCGGTGCTGTTCGTGCACCAGCTGGCCGCGGCCTTGCTCCGCGGGCTGGGTGACACGGCCACGCCGCTGCGTGTGCTGGTGCTGGCCTCGGGCCTGTGGATGCTGCTCACGCCGGCCTTCATCCTGGGTTGGTTGGGGTTGCCCCGGCTGGGTACCGCCAGTGCGGGCTGGGCCAGCCTGATCGGCAATGGCGTGGCCGTGGGCTGGCTTGCGTGGCACCTGCAGCGCAAAGACCACCTGCTGGCCTTCAGGCACCTGCGCCCACACCTGCGCTGGGACGTACCCCTGCTCGGCACCGTGGTGCGGCTGGGCGTGCCCACCGGCCTGTTCTTCATCACCAGCTCGCTGGCCGATGTGATGCTGCTGCGCCTGGTCAACGGCTACGGCTGGCAGGCCACGGCGGCCTGGGGCACGGTAAACCAGGTGATGGCCTATGTGCAGCTGCCGGCCATGTCGATCGCCATCGCGGCCTCGGTGTTTGCAGCCCAGGCCATTGGCGCCAACAACCCCGACGAGGTGCGCCGCGTGACGCGCGTGGGGCTGTTCATGAACCTCGCCCTGACCGGCGGCCTGGCCCTCATCGTGGCCATCGCCTCGCCGCTGGCCACCCGCTTGTTCACCAGCGACCCGGCCGTGGTGGGCCTGGCCGCCAGCGTGCTGCGCATCACGGTGTGGGGCAGCCTTGCCTTCGGCATGGCCAGCGTGTTCACCGGCGTCATGCGCTCGGCGGGCACGGTGCGGGTGCCCACCACCATCTCGCTGTCGTGCCTGGCATTCTTGCTGGTGCCCTTGGCCCATGCTCTGCAGCAGCGGCTGGGCCTGCAGGGCATATGGGCCAGCTACCCCCTGACCTACCTGTGCGCGCTGGTGCTGCAGGCCACCTACTTCTACGCCGTGTGGCGCAAACGGCCGATGACTCGGCTGGTGTAACAGCCGGGGCGCCCCCTTCCAGCCACCCGGCTGGTGCCGGGAAGGCCTCCGAAAAGTTCCGCGCCCATCGCGCAAAGAAGGCCTGCTTCCTCGGTGTTTCACCCGGCAATGCGGGAAGCTGGCCCGGCCCACAATGGCGTTGGTCGCAAGCCAATCCCGACACAACCCTGCCTCCTTGCCCACTTCTGGAAACACCACCGTGCGCCGCCACGCCCTGACCCTTGCCTTTGTCCTCTGGAACCTCCTGGGGTCCGCCGCCCATGCCCGCGACCGGTGCCGCGGGGATTGCCAGAGCGCCGGCCTGGCGGTGCTGATCCTGGTGCCCCTGCCCTTCATCTTCGCCTACTTCTGGGGCCGCAAGAAGGACGGCCCTGACCTGGGCCAGTTGCTGGCCTACGTGATCCAGAGCGGCGCGATCGGGCTGTGCGCCGCTTACCTGCTGCAGGGCATGGGGGCGCCACGCTGGGGCACGTGGATGGCGCTGGGCGCCGTGCAGTACGGCGTGTTCGCGGCCCTCGTCCACCCCCGGCGCCATGCGGTTGCCCGCTGAGCGCAGGCCTGCCGGCCCTCAATCCCGAAACCAGATCCTGAACGACACGTACAGCGCGTACGCCAGGAACAGCACCATCCACGCCAAAAAGAACACGTTGCCCCAGTACTGGCCCGCCTGCTCTGCCAGGGTATAGACCTGCCCGCGGCAGCCCTTGCCGACGCACTCGATCTGCCCCTGTACCAAGGCACGCAGCAGGCCAAAGCCCAGAACGCAGGCAATGGCTGCGCACACCACAAAGCCCACGGGCCCCAGGGGCGGCTTGGCGATCTCGTCGTTCTCGTCACGCAAGCCCTGGGCGAGCAGCTTCTGCCCGTAGCGGTAAGCGGCGTACCCGAGCAGGAGCATCAGCGCGTAGTACAGGGTGGCGAGCATGTCGGTTGGTGGGCCAGGAAAAGTGCAGCAGGATCGTGCGTTGCCAGCGATGGTAGCCGAGCACCCTGGCGGCCTGCAGGCCAGGCTGCGGGCTGGGCAGTGCTGCCCATTCCGGGCGCGGCCGCCGACAAGCCGCCGGCACGGACATGCGCGTCGGCGCGGGGACTTCATCCTCACCTCACACAGGTTCGCAACACTCCATGCAAGGCCCCACCGCGGCCTCTTCAGGACCAGCAAGCCGGGCACTGCACGGCCTGGCCCCGCATGAGAGCAACACCCCTTGAACCTTGCAACCTCCCGTGCTGCCACCCGCAGCCACGCCATCCGCGCATGGCGCCCCGCAAGCTGCGCGCTGGCCGGGGTGTTGTGCATCCTGGTGTCCACACTCACCGCCTGCGGGCAGGTGGATGACGAGGCCCTGACGAGCAAGGCGCGCACACGGGTCGACGTGGGCCTGCTGGCCAGCGACATCCATGTCTCCATCGCGCAGCGCCCCCTGGTGCTGCCTTTCGTGGCGCTGGAGGAGCACGCCCGCCAGGGGATGTCCTTCTCACTCGACCGCAAGGGCGACCGCCAGCGCGCAGCCGATGCGCGCCAGCAGTTCCTGCGCGATTCGGCCAACCCCGGCCAGCCCCTGACGCTGGACAGCCTGTCCGTGGTGGTGGACACCTATGGCTGGAACCATTCCGAGCTGGGCCAACCGCCGCTGTGTGCGCTGCTGACCCGCGAGTGGGCGCGCGCCGTCTGCGACAACCCCTGGGCCTCCACGCGGCAGGCCTTGCCTTACAACCGCCTGCGCCTGCTGGACCTCAGCCGCCTGCGCACCACGGGTCCAGGCCGCCAGGCCGAGTGCCGCAACGGCACGCCGCCGCCCCGGGCCCTGCCCACCGAACCCGGTCAGGCCGTGCTGCTGTGCAACGCCATGGTTTACGGCGGGCGCGAGGACCAGTCCCACCATGCGGTGGTGCGCATCGATGGTGACCTGGGCGCCCTGTGGACCGTCTGGAACTACGGGCAAAACGGCGAGACGGCCGAAGCCATGGCGCAACGTGAGGGGCAGGCCATCGCCCATTTCGTGCAGCACGCGCTGGGCCCGCGCGAGGACTTCGCCGCGCTGCAGGCCCGCATGTGCCGCCTGCGCCGGCCGGACTCGGCGGACCACCCCCATGGCCCCGACTGCGGGCGCGGGGCACGCCGGCAGTCGGTACAGCGCAACCCCTCCACTTGACATAGAGTGCACTCTAGCTCGCCCAATCACGGCTCCAACCACTTTTCCATCGTTCTGGAGCCGCACCATGCAAGCAAACAAGGCACTCATGCAAGCCATCTTTTCCGAACTGGCACAGGGCAACGGCCGCCCGCTGGTCGATGCCATGGCCGACGATTTCTGCTGGACCTTCAAAAGCGAAGGCCCCTGGCGCGGCAGCTACCGCGGCAAGCAGGCGGTGCGCGAAGAACTGCTCGGGCCGCTCATGGCGCAGTTCGCCGACCGCTACACCAACACGGCCCAGCGCTTCATCGCCGAGGGGGACCACGTGGTCATCGAATGCCAGGGCCGCGTCACCACCAAGGCCGGCCAGCCCTACCACAACCGGTACTGCTACGTGTGCCGGCTCGAGGGCGGCCAGCTCAAGGAGCTCACCGAGTACATGGACACCGCGCTAGCCCAGACCGTGCTGGCCCCGCCTGCGAGGCCGGGCACATGAGCGGCGGCGACATCCAGGGCGGCCGCAAGCACGGCGAAGGCGCCCTGTTGCGCATTGGCGAGCTGGCGCAACGCAGCGGCCAAAGCGTGCACGCCATCCGCTGGTACGAAACCCAGGGATTGATGCCCAACGTCGCGCGCGATGCCGCGGGCCGGCGCGTCTACCATGCTCGGCACCTGGACTGGCTGCAACTCATGGACCGGCTGCGCCGCACCGGCATGTCGATCGCCGAGATGCGCGAGTACACGGATTTGGTCCGCCAGGGGCGCAGCAGCCTGCGCCAGCGCAAGGACCTGCTGCTGGCGCACCGCGTGCGCGCCCAGGCCACCATCGCCGAGTGGCTGCAGGCGCTGGAGCTCATCGACGGCAAGATCGCCTTCTACGACGAGTGGATCGGAACCGGGCAGCCGCCACCGATGCTGCCGCACGAGAAGGCGGGCCCGGCAGCTCTGGCAGCGCCTGCGGGTGCGCCCCAGCGCCGCCGTGCACGCAAGGCCTGAGCAGCAGCGAAAAAATCAGACCAGCGTCTTCTTCATGAAAAAGCGCGAGAACCCTGTCGGAAAATCGGGAAGCTCGCCAAAGCACACGTAGCCCAGGCGTTCATAGAACGCCCGGGCCTGGAACTCGAAGGTATCCAGCCAGGCGCCATGGCAGCCGCGGGCCAGGGACTCTTCCTCGGCCATCTGCAGGAGCCTGCTTCCCAAGCCCTGGCCGCGCAGTGGCTCCGGCACCACGAGCAGCTGCGTGAACAGCCAGCCATAGGCCGTGTAGCCCCACAGGCCACCGATGACGGCGCCCGCGCCGTCATTCACCTGGATGACCAGGGGCCGCCCCTGGCTCGGCCCCGCCTGGCTGTCGTTGTAGGCCACGAGCGGTACGAGGATGGATTTTCGGATGTCTTCGTTGGCGACATCGGTGACTGCCAGTGTGTATTCCATGCTGCCTGCAAGCAAAAAGCGGTTGGTCAAGGTCGATGGCAATATAGCCTGCGCCCCTCATTTCCTGGCTGGGAGGTGGCGCACAGGCGATATATTGCGGGCAGCCCCATGCCCACAGACGCCTCCTACCGCCCCCACCTGCGCCGCACCGGCCTGGCCCTGCTCATCGTGGGTGGCATCGACATCGCCGCCTGGCTCATCTGCCTGGCGTTTGACGTGCCGTATGTGTCGAGCTTCAACATCTTCTCGGTTGCCGGTGGCATCTTCCTGTTGCGCGGCAGCCTGCGCGCAGCTTCCATCGTGCGGCGCATGGCGATGTCGATGCTGGCGCTGCTGGCCGCCGTGGTGCTGGTCTCGCCGCTGCTGCAGCCCCCGGGGCTCACGCTGGTCATGGTCAAAGCCCATGCCGGGCTGGCCGCACTCGGCGGCGTGCTGCTGGTCTTCACCGTGGTGCTGATGGCCTGGCTCGCGCGCGAGCTGGGGGCGCCCCCCGTGCGGGCCGCCATCGCCGCGGCCGGGCTCAAGGTGCGCAGCACACGCTGGCCCATCGCCATGGGCGTGGGCATCGCGCTGCTGCTGGCCGCCATGGGCACCGCGCTGCAGCACACCGATGCGGCGGCGCGCGCCATCCGCGAAGCCCGCGCCGCCAACGGCGATGGCTACCAGTACCACCTGAGCCTGATCCAGGCCAGGGAAACCCCCGCCGGGCGCGAGATCACGGGCACCGTGTCGGCATGGAACGAGCATGAACTGCGGACCCTGCCCTTTTCGTGGCGGCAATAGGAGCGGTACCACGGCCGATGCGTGAGAATGCAGGCCACCCTTGCCACCGTGCAAGGCCTGCCCTGCGGCTTCTCACCCCACCCCCTGCTGATGATCACCCTCAACCGCATCGCCGTTCTCGACATCGCCCTGGTCTTTGCCCACCAGGGCGACGCGGCCTACTGGCATGAGTGGGAGATGTTCGGCCTGCCCGGCGGCATACAGCTGTTCAACGCGTTCAACGTGCTGGTGTTCGTGCTGGTGCTGGCCCTGTTCATTCCGGTGATCCAGCGCCGGCGTGCGGGCTGGCGTTGCTCCCTGGCCATTGCGGCGCTGTGCGCGTCGGTGCTGCCCATCCACGCGGGGTTTGCGCTGGCCGGGTTCGACCAGTTCCACCTGCCGGTCTCCATCGCACTGATCGGCGCCACCTTCGTGGCGGCCGTGGCGCATGGGGTGCTGACCTGGCGCGCACGGCCGGAGTTCGCTGCCGCGCACATGGCGGGCTAGCCCGGGCGCACCCGGTTGTCCTGGCCGCACGTTCCGCTAGTGCCCCGCGACTTCCTCGCGCAGCACCCCATGGGTGTCGCACTGCTCCTCCAAGTCGTCCATGGCCTGGGCGGCCTGCTCGGTCGGGTAGTTCAGGCGCACCACCAGGAACTCCTCGCCGCTGTCGTCCAGCACCTCGTGCTTGCGCCCTGCGCCCAGGGCCTGCCAGACGAGCACGACGCTCATCGCGTCCGTGGTCGCGCTGATCATGGTGCTGTGCGATTCGCGCCCATCGCGCGTGAATCTGAAGGCGGCTGACGACATTGGCATACGGGGCTTGGGTCCCTGGATCTTCTGCTCTGAGCGATGCCCAGATGGCCCCATGGTAGCAACACCCGACTGGCCGGGTGTCCAACAATGCCTGCGCGAAGAGTAAGCCATTGGTAACAGGCGCCCCGCCCAAAAAAGGGCCCGCTCGGCGGCGGGCCCAACTCGCGATGGTCACGAGGGAGAGACGCCGATCCGGGGTCCACAGCACCCCTCACGGCGCAGCCATCGTAGTGGGCCGCCGGTGGCCACGCATGTAGGACGGAACCCCAAGCTTTTTGCGCCCGTTTCGCGGCCCGCAGCATGCTGCAAACCATTGCGCCTGCTTACATTTCGCAGGCCGGCGCACCCCCTGGATACAGCCTGTGCATCTGCTTACCGGGGTGGGTGTTTTTCCGACCGGCGCATAGGACAAGACCTACAGGGCAGCGCCCCGTGGCGCCCAAGAATGGACCCACACACGGTCGTCGTGTGCAATGTTTTCACCTCAACAGGAGAACGTGTATGCCAAAGAACAACCCTCAAGGCAGCAGCAACCACCCGAACCAGGACGACAACAACAATAGCCTGCAGCGCAAACCTGCGGGCGAACGTCAGCAGGAGCAAAGCACCGGAAGTTCGGGCAGCCGCCAGCAGGGCCAGCCAGGCCAGCAGAGCAACGAGGCCAGCCGCCAGCAGGGTGAGTCGTCGAACCAGCGGCCCCCAAAGACCCAACACTAAAGCCCAGTTTCTGCGGCCCGCACCAGTCCAGCACAGGAGGGGCGCCATCACGCCCTCCCGGTGCGCAGCGGCGTGCGGGCCGCAGTTCCCGAGCACCGCCGCGGCACCCGCCGCCCGCCCCTCCCTGCACTCCCCAAGGAGCAAGACAATGGGATACCGAGACAGTGACGACAGTGGCTTTTCGCGCCACGGCATGAACCGCGACAACGACCACCCCGATGCGCTGCAGCATGCATCGCAACGCCCCTACCGCTCAGGCTACGACCACCCCGACCTGGACCGCGACGAAGACCTGCGCACCAGCCATTCCATCCCCGCAGACGCCTTGCGCGCGGGCCACAACGAACCAGCCCATGGCAGCCGCCGCGATGGCCCGGGCTATCAGGGCCCGCGCAGCTGGGAAGGCCGTGACCGCTACGCGCAGGGCCAGGGCAGCTACCGCAGCGAACACGACACCGGATACGGCTACGGCGCACGCGCCCCCGACATCGGCGGATACGATCCCTACGGGTCGGAACAACGCCACCGCCAGCAACAACAGCATGGCGCCGGCAACTACGGCCCCGACGACCGCGCCCGCCTGAACCGCCCCGAAGGCTGGGCCCGCGAAGGCTATGGCGCCTACGACCGTGACCAGCAGGGCGGCGGCGCGCATGCATATGGCAGCCGCCAGGGCCGCAGCTACGGTTACGGCTACGACGGCCGGCCCGATGGCGGCCCCCCATCGCGGTGGGATCACCGGCAGGAGGGCTATGGGCCTGCAGGCTATGGCAACGACGACCGCTACCAGAGCAACGCCTACCCGCAGCAGTACCGCAGCCAGCAACGCCACGACCCCGACTACGCCGCCTGGCGCCAGGAGCAGTTGCGCCTGCTCGACGAGGACTACGAGTCGTGGCGCACCGAGCGCTACCAGAAGTTCTCCGACGAGTTCAACACCTGGCGCAGCACACGCAGCCGCAACGAAGGCCTGCGCGGCTCCAACCAGTCCGACCAGACCATCTCGGCCAGTGGCAAGAACCAACCGGGCAGCAGCAACAATGCGGGCACACCCGGCGCAGGCAGCACGGCGCCCTCGGGCAAGACCAAGGACTGATCACCGGGTAGACAGACAGGCGTCGGCGGTTTGCAACCCGGGCCTGTCCACCGCACTCTCGACCAGGGAATGCTTGGTGGCATTGCAGCAGCGGCGCCGGAGGCCTCACGCATCGACAGGCCTGGCGACCCATGCAAGGCACCACCCTACCCCGCCGTGCCAATCAAGGCGCGCCGCGCTCGGAACCCTCCATCCAGCGCACAGCAGCCAAGTGCCACGCGGGGCCAGGGCATCAGCCCCCTTTTCGACCATGCCGTGGGCAGGCCCGGGTTCTTCTTTTCCTTCTTGGTTGCCGGGCCGTCGCGCCTGCTGCAGCCTTCGGCGACAAAAAAATGGCCCCTGTGCGGGGCCAGTCACCGTGCCTGGAGCGCCCCGGCACCGCTCACAGCGGTCCGAGCCCGCTGTCGGTGGCATCGTGCTGCCGAGGCAGCCCGCCAGGCGCCTGCGGCGTGGGCAGCCAGCGCGGAAACAACGATGTCGGCAGAAAGTGGAAATCCCGCTCCGGGTAGGCCTTGCGCAGCGCCGCGCGCCCTTCGGCCGTGATGGCCAGCACTTGGGCGCTTTGCAGCGTGCCCCCCACCTCGGGCAGCACTGCCTGTACCAGGTTCGCCGCAGCCAGCACGCGCAGGCAGTCGATGCCCCGGGCGTCATCCACCGTTCGGGGCAGTTCGCCTTGCGACAGCTCGAGCATGAACTCCATCGGCATCAAGGGCTCCCTGGTGAAGCGAGCCATTGTGGGGCCACGCAATGCAATTCGCAACGTATTACACAAAAAGAAACGACTGCCTGTGCTGCACTGCGCATGGCCCCGCTGTTCTCCGGTCCGGCAACGACATGCGGGCCTGTCTGACAGCGCACGCGCCCCTTTTCGCGCGAACATCGCGGCAACTTGCCTGCCACCACGCCCTGCCGCCCCGTTGAGTCCTGTCTTTCCAGCCCCTCCCCGAAAGCCACCACCATGCCGATCTCCTTTCCCGCGCTGCCGCTCCTGCAGGTGCTGATGCTGCTGCGGCAGTGGCTGTCCAGTGCCACCCACCCCATGGGGCCGGTGGACCCCGTGCCCGAGCCCCGGCCCGGCAACCCCTTGCCGCCCGAACCCGTGGGGCCGCACCCCACGCCGGAGCCGGTGTAGGAAAGCAAGGCAAGGCAAGGCGAAGCCACGGCCCGGTGTTGTTGTGCAATTGTTTGATTGCGCTCCCCCAGGAGGGAACGCTACGATGTTTCGATGACCCGGAGCACCCCATGCGATTAGTGCTTGCCTACCCCGAGGATGCCGACAGCGAAGACAAGGCCGCTATGGCCGAGCAGGCCGCGCTCGAGATCTGCGCGGCTGCGCACGTGCACCCTTACATGGCCTGGCACGACTACTCCCTGGTCCACTCCGGCCTGAACCTGCCCTCCTCGGCCTTCGCCACGGCCGAGATCGCCGGCGCCTTCGTCTGGATCGAGGCCATCGCCGCTGCGCAGGAGTTTCTGAACCCGCCCCGGGGCGCCAAGGTCGAGATCGACGTGGTCTTCGAGCCCGGGGACGAAAGGCCCCCGGCGGTGCTGCACGGGCCCGGCCGGGCGGTGCTGCGCGACCACCTGTACCTGCAGATGTGCCTGGCCCCGCGCCAGTTGGCGAATGCCGTACCGCCGCCGCCGATGGATGACGAGGGATCTGGGCCTGTGCCGCTGGGCTTGCGGCAGGAGCTGAGTTTCGAGAGTGAGTGATTTTTGGGTGAATGCGGTTTTTTGAGCGCCTTGCCTTTGTTGAGGGCGGAGGCCGGGATGTGCGCCCGGCGGCCCAGTAACTTTCTCTTGCGTCGCCAAGAGAAA
>NZ_AKJX01000216.1 GCF_000276605.1 Acidovorax sp. CF316
GGGGGCGTCCCCCTCCCGCATCGCGCAGCGAGGCGAGAGAGGGGTGAAGGCGCGAAGCGACTCAGGGGGTGTTCACGTCCTCTGGCGCAGGGCCTCGTAGAGGCAGACGCCGCTGGCCACGGACACGTTGAGGCTTTCCACCGCGCCCTTCATCGGGATGCTGACCAGTTCGTCGCAGGTCTTGCGCGTGAGCTGGCGCATGCCGTCGCCCTCGGCGCCCAGCACCAGGGCCACGGGGCCCTTCAGGTCCACCTGGTAGACGGTCTTGGGCGCGTCGTCGCTGGTGCCGATGCACCAGATGTTGCGCTCCTTGAGCTCGCCCAGGGTGCGCGCCAGGTTGGTGACCATGAAGTACGGCATGGTCTCGGCCGCGCCGCTGGCCACCTTGGCCACCGTGGCATTGATGCCCACGGCATGGTCCTTGGGGGCAATGACGGCATGGGCGCCAGCACCGTCGGCCACGCGCAGGCAGGCGCCCAGGTTGTGCGGGTCGGTCACGCCATCGAGCACCAGCAGCAGCGGGTTCTCGACACCGGCGGCCTCGAGGTTCTCCAGCAGCTCGTCGAGCGAGGTGATCTGGGCCACGGGCTCCACGCGCGCCGCCACGCCCTGGTGGCCATGGCTGCCGGCCAGCTTGGCAATGCGCTCGCTGTCGGCTTCGATCAGGCGGGCACCGGCTTCGCGGGCCCGGTCGAGGAACTGGCGCATGCGCGCATCGCGCCGCGTGACCTCATAGTAGATCTCGATGACGGATTTCGGCGCGGTCTTCAGACGCACGCCCACGGCGTGGAAGCCGAAAAGAACTTTGGGGGAGGACATCCCCCGATTATCGGTTGCCCGCAAGAGCTATTCTTTTAATAGCGTCGAGCAGGCCGCCATCCGGCCTCAAAAATCAGTTCTCGGCGACCTGGCCGGCATCGATGGTGATGCGCCGCTCGCAGCGCGCGGCGATGCCGCGGTCGTGCGTGACCAGCACCAGCGTCGTGCCCTGTTCGCGGTTGAGCTCGAACATGAGCTGCATGATGGTCTCGCCCGTGGCGAAGTCCAGGCTGCCCGTGGGCTCATCGGCCAGCAGCACCGCCGGGTGCACCACGAAGGCGCGCGCCAGTGCCACGCGCTGCTGCTCGCCGCCCGACAGCACCTTGGGGTAGTGCGACAGGCGCTGGCCCAGGCCCACGCGGGCCAGCATGTCGGCAGCGGCCTTGCGTGCGTCGCGGCGGTTGGCCAGCTCCAGCGGCAGCATCACGTTCTCCAGCGCCGTGAGGTTGCCCATGAGCTGGAAGCTCTGGAACACGAAGCCGACCTTCTGCGCGCGCAGCGCGGCACGCTCGTCCTCGTCGATGGCGAACAGGTCATGCCCGTCCAGGCGCACCGTGCCGCGCGTGGGGGTATCCAGGCCGGCGATGATGGACAGCAGCGTGCTCTTGCCCGAGCCCGACGCGCCCACGATGGCCGCTGTTTCCCTCGGCGCCAGGCGGAAATCGATATCCCGCAGAATGTCCAGCGTACCGGTCGAATCCGTGACCGACTTGAAGACGTGTTCGACGGCAATAATGGGGGTCACGGGCGATGGGGAAGATTCGGACATGAAAGGTTCTTCGCTTTGATTCGAGATCTGCAGTATCGGCGCCACTTTATCCTCTCGGCAGGCATCCTGGGTTTGGCAGGGATTTGCGCCCCCGCCGCATGGGCCCAGGCCACAGCACCAGCATCTTCCGCGCCAGCCATCCTGGTGCTGGGCGACTCGCTGAGTGCCGAGTACGGCCTGGCCCGCGGCGCCGGCTGGGTGGCCTTGCTGGAAAAGCGCCTGCAGGAAGAAAAGATCGAGCGCCGCGTGGTCAATGCCAGCGTGAGCGGCGAGACCACGTCGGGCGGGCGTTCACGCCTGATCGCCCTGCTCGCCCAACACAAGCCTGCCGTGGTGGTGATCGAGCTGGGCGGCAATGACGCACTGCGCGGCCTGCCGCTGAAAAATACCGAAGAGAACCTGACTGCCATGACCGATGCGGCGCAAAAGGCCGGGGCCAAGGTCTTGCTGGTGGGCATGCAGGTGCCGCCGAACTATGGCACCGACTATGCCAACCGGTTTGCCGGCCTGTTCACCACCGTGGCCCAGGCCAAGAAGGTGGCCGTGGTGCCGTTTTTCCTCAAGGGCGTGGCCGATGGCCCGGACCCTACCCGCCTGTTCCAGGCGGACCGCATCCATCCGCGTGCAGAGGCGCACCCGCAGATGCTGGCCAACGTGTGGCCAGAGCTGAAGAAGCTGCTGCGCTGAGCGCCGTGCCTGCGGACCTGCCTGCTGCCTTGGTGGCGCGGCGGGTTGCCGGACACGGCGGTCGAAGGCTCAGCCGCCTTCTGCGCCCGTGGGCTGGTTGGCGCCTGGAGCGCCGTCGCCATTGCCACCGGCAGGCTGGTCACCCTGTGGGTCATCCGGCCTGCGCTGGGTTTTGGAACGCAGCTTCTCTTCTTTTTTTTGTTTTTTGGCGAGCTCGCGCTGGCGCTTTTCGTATCCGTAGTTGGGTGTTGCCAAGGTGTTTGCTTCCTGAAGTAGAGACCCACTGTAACAGCTAGGCCCCTGTTTGCCGACATACCCCCGCGCCCGTCAAGCGGGGGCAAAGGCCCGCTGCAGGGACTGCAGCAGGTCCTGGCGCAGATCCTCCACCGCCTCCAGCCCGATGGAAAACCGCACCAGCGTCCCGGGCTTCAGATGGGCCGCCGGCCGGCTGCGCATGCGGGCCAGGTCGTAGGGCACGACCAGGCTCATGGGCCCACCCCAGCTGTAACCCAGCTTGAACAGGCGCAGGCCGTCGCAGAAGGCGTCGACCTGCTCCTGGCTGTGGCGCGCATCGACGAGCACGCTGAACAGGCCCGCCGCCGCGCCTGCGCCACCATAGGCCGCGCCACACAGCGCCGCCCACTGCGCATGGCCCGGCGCACCCGCCAATGCCGGGTGCAGCACCTGGGCGATTGCGGGCTGCTGCTGCAGCCACTGCGCCAGGCTGCGCGCCGCCTCGTCGTGCGCGCGGTAACGCAGGCCGATGCTGGGCAGCGAGCGCAGCACCGCCTCGGCATCGTTGCCGCCGATGCCCAGGCCCAGGCGCATGTGGGTGAGCTTGAGTTTCATGTGGAGGGCTTCATCGCGTGTGACGATGCTGCCCATGAGCACGTCGCCGCCGCCGCTGGGGTACTTGGTGAGCGCATGCGCGGAAATGTCCACGCCCAGGGATCCATCCCCCAGCAGGTCGAACGGCGCGAAGGCCAGGCCCGCGCCCCAGGTGTTGTCCAGCGCCGTGGTCACGCCGCGCGCGCGGCAGATGCGCACCTGCTCGCACAGGTCGGGGAACTCCATGGTGACCGAGCCGGCCGCTTCGAGCCACACCAGGCGCGTGGCGGGCGTGATGCGCGCGGCCAGGTCGGCCGGGTCCAGCGGGTCGTAGACCGCATGCCCGATGCCGAAGCGGCGCAGCTCGCCGTGGATCAGGTCCTTGCTCGGGCCGTAGACGTTGTCGGGGATCAGCAGTTCGTCGCCAGGCTTGAGCAGGGCCAGCGCCACGTTGGCGATCGCCGCCAGGCCGCTGGGGACCAGCAGGCACTGCAGGCCGCCTTCCAGGGCGCACAGGCGCTCTTCGAGGATGAAGGTGGTGGGGGTGCCGTGCAGGCCATAGGTGTAGCCGCTCTTGTCCTTCCACTCGCGGCTGCGCATGGCGGCCACGTTGGGGAAGATCACGGTCGAGGCCTTGTAGACGGCGGTCTGGGGGGCCTGGAATCCCGCGGGCGGAAGGTAGTCGTGGTGGACGAGGCGGGAGGCGATGTCGGTGGCATGGTCTTGCATGCAGCCAATGGTAGCGCGCCGCACAAGGGTCAGCTTGTGCGGCGCGGCCCCTTTGCCGTGGCCCCTGTTCGGGGGGCAGGCAAAGGCCAGGGCATGGCCGAGGGCTTGCGTTGCACGCATCACTTGCCCGGGCGGTCTTCGAGTGCCAGTCCTCGCAATGAAGATGAAGGAGGCAGCCTGCTCGCTGCCCGACTGGCGGGTCGGAAGTCCATCCCTGCCCGGTGCGCGTGGGGTCCGGTCTCTTTACAGTCCCGGGGCCCGCTGCAAGCCGTCAGGTACGGCCGTGCCTTAGCTCGGTGTCACGGTCAACTGGTTGTTGACCGAGGTTACGCCCTTCACGGCGCTGGCGATCGTCTCTGCACGCTCCTTGGCAGCGGGCGTGGTGGCAGGGCCGTTGAGCGTCACGGAGCCGTTCACGGTGTCCACGTTGATCTTGATGGCGCTCAGGTCGGGGTCCTTGGCCAGGCCGGCGGACACCTGGGCCGTGATGGTCGCGTCGTCGATCTTTTCCATCGCAGTCTGCGAGCCTTGCTGCACCTTGGTTTCGGCGTTCTGCATGGCGGCCTCGGCCTTGATGCGGGCGTCGGTGGCAGCCTGCTCGGTGCGGCCAACGGCCGAATCCAGGCGCTGGCCCACGGTGGCATCCTCGGTCTTGCTGCAAGCAGCCAGGCCCAGCGCCAGGGCGCTGACGGCCAGCACGCTGGCGATGCGGTGGGTGGAACGCTGTGCGGTCTGTGCGGTGTTCATGGGAAAACTCCTTGCGGTTGAGAACATGGTTGGTACTTTAGGCAGCCGGGCCCGCGCCGCGGGTCGGAGAGCTCCGAAGTGGCTGTAGGACACCAGGCAGGCCTGCCGGGCGGGCGACAATCGGGGCCATGCCTTCCCTGCCGTCCCTGTCCCGCTGGTTTCCCTTTCTCGCCTGGCCCCGCCCCGACCGCCACCTCCTCAAGGGCGAGTTTTCCGCGGGCATGACCGTGGGGCTGATGCTGGTGCCGCAGGGCGTGGCCTATGCAGCCCTGGCGGGCATGCCGCTGGTCACCGGCATCTATGCCTCGCTGATCCCGGCCCTGGTGGCCGTGCTGTTCAGCTCCTCCACCCGGCTGGGCGTAGGGCCCACGGCGCTCACCAGCCTGCTGATCGGCGCCTCCCTGACCGGGCTGGCCGAGCCCGGCAGTGCGCAATGGGTGGCCCTGGCGGCGTGGATGGCCCTGCTCTCGGGCCTGCTGCAGCTGGTGATGGGGGTGGCCCGCTTTGGCTGGCTGCTCAACCTGGTGACCTCGCCGGTGCTCAGCGGCTTCACCCAGGCAGCGGCCCTGCTGATCCTGGCCTCGCAGCTGCGCGCCTTCACCGGCCTGCGCTCGGACCTCGGGGCGCTCTGGTCCACCCCGTCGCTGGGCCACTTCGACCTGGTGGCAGCGGCCTTCGGCGTGTGCAGCCTGGCCTTGCTGGTGCTGGCCCGGCGCTGGCGCCCGAACTTTCCGGCCGCCATCGTGGTCGTGGGCGCCGCCGGGGCGCTGAGCTGGGCGCTGGGCTACGCCGACGGCGGCGGCTCCGTGGTGGGCACCCTGCCCGAGGGGCTGCCCTCCCTGTACTGGCCGGGCCTGCTGTCCTGGTCGCAGTTTTCCGCCCTGGTGATGCCGGTGCTGGTGGTCACGCTGGTGAGCTTTCTCGAAACCGCCTCCAGCGCCAAGGTGGAGAGCCAGCGCTCGGGCGAGCGCTGGAACGAGAACCAGGACCTGATCGGCCAGGGCCTGGCCAAGATCAGCAGCGGGCTGTGCGGCAGCTTTGCCACCAGCGCCTCGTTCTCGCGCTCGGCCATCAACCTGTATGCCGGCGCGCGCACCGGCTGGGCCACGGTGTTCGCCATCGCCCTGGTGCTGGTGGTGCTGCTGTGGCTCACCCCCGCGCTCTACCACGTGCCGCAGTCGGTGCTGGCGGCCGTGGTGATCACGGCCGTGACCAGCCTCATCAAGCCGGCCACCCTGCTGCGCCTGTGGCGCATCTCCCGCGTCGAGGCCATGATGGCCGGCGTGACCTTTGCGCTGACCCTGGCCACCGCGCCGCGCATGTACTGGGGCGTGCTCGTCGGGCTGGTGATGAACCTGAGCCACTTTCTGTACCAGCGCCTGCACCCGCGCATCATCGAGGTGGGCCTGCACCCCGACGGCAGCCTGCGCGACCGCCACCTGTGGCACCTGCCGCCCCTGGCACCCCGCCTGCTGGCGCTGCGCATGGATGCGGAACTCGATTTCGGCTCCGCCAGCGCGCTGGAGCGGCACGTGACGGACCACCTGGCCATCCAGCCCGAAATCACCCACCTGTGCCTCATGGCCCAGCCCATCAACCGCATCGACATCACCGGGGTTGAAACCTTTGCCACGCTGCGCGCCCTGATGCAGGCGCGCGGCGGCATCCTGCACGTGAGCGGCATGAAGCTGCCGGTGGACCAGGTGCTGCGCCGGGCCGGTTTGCTCGAGCCCGGCCCGGGGCTGCAGATGTACCGCACCGATGCCGAGGCGCTGCTGGTGCTGCAGCAGATACCGGCAAATGCCCCTGCTCCCGGAAACCCGCTCAAAATCCCCTGAAACGGGTTCCCGGCCCCGCCTCGCTGCTACACTCAACGAACTCTGCCCTATCCATTTGTGTCTGACTCTGCGGCCTCTCATCTCGTAGACCTGCGCGATCTGCGCCTGGACATTGCACACGCGCTCGTGGCGCAGGCGGTCGGCAGCGAAGCGTCCCTGCAACGCGAAGCGCCGTCCCGCTACCTCCAAGGCCTGATCGACGGTCTGTGCGAGCTTTCCCTCAAGGACCCCCTCACCGGGCTGGCCAACCGTCGGCATTTTCGCGCCGTGCTCGAACGCGAGATCGACCGCGTGACGCGCTCTGGCGAGGCGGCCCTGCTGCTGATGCTGGACATCGACCACTTCAAGGCGGTCAACGACACCCACGGCCATTTGGCGGGCGATGTGGTGCTGCAGTCGGTGGCGCGCACCCTGAGCGCCTGCGTGCGCCCCATGGACACCCTGGCGCGCTATGGCGGCGAGGAGTTCGCCGTGGTGCTGCCCGCCTGCCAGGCGGCTTTTGGCAAGGTGGTGGCCGAGCGCATCCGCCGCGCCGTGGCCAATACGCCGGTCAGGATTTCGCCCTCCGTGGAGCTGAATGTCACGGTGAGCGTCGGCGGGGCCTTCGCCCTGCAATGGATCCGCTCGACCACCCTGCTGTGGACCGACCGGGCCGACCACCAGCTCTACCAGGCCAAATCGTCGGGCCGCAACCGGGTGAGCATCGAAGAGCAGCCCGACAGCACCGTCAGTGCCGAAGAAAAGAGCCTGTTGTTCGGCCCCTTGTACACCCCCTCGGGCTGGGGCGATCTGCCCCCGCTGGACCCAACAGGCAGCGCCAACTGAAAGTTAGAAGATGAGCGACGCGCTGTCCCCCCCACCCACATCCTCCGACGCCCCACCCTCGCCTGGACGCCCACCCGGCGCGGCGGCCACCGGTGCGCGCATCATTGCCATCACCAGCGGCAAGGGCGGCGTGGGCAAGACCTTCGTGTCGGCCAACCTGGCAGCGGCGCTCACGCGGCGCGGCCAGCGCGTGCTGGTGCTCGATGCCGACCTGGGCCTGGCCAACCTCGACGTGGTGCTCAACCTGCACCCCAAGATCACGCTGCACGACGTGTTCACCGGCAAGGCCCTGCTCGAGGACGCCATCATCCAGGCGCCCGGCGGCTTCGCGGTGCTGCTGGCCGGCTCGGGCATGGTGGAGTACTCGCGCCTCACGCCCGAGGTGCGCAACCAGTTCCTGAACGTGATCCAGGCGATCGCGCCGAACTACGACGTGATCCTGCTGGACACCGGGGCCGGCATCTCGGACGTGGTGCTGTTCTCGATTTCGCTGGCCTCCGAGGTGCTGATCGTGGCCACGCCCGAGCCGACCTCGCTGACCGACGCCTACGCCGCCATCAAGGTGCTGGCCATGCAGCAAAAGCGCCAGCATGTGCGCATGGTGATCAACCAGGCGGCCCGCCCGGGCGACGGCCGGGCCATCACCAGCCAGTTGCAGCAGGTGCTGGACCGTTTCGTGAGCACCGAATCGGGCCGTGCCGTGCGCCTGATCCACATGGGCGACATCCCGGCCGACCCCTCGGTGCGCGACGCCGTGATGCGCCGCCAGTTGCTGCTGCTCAATACACCGGGCTGTCCGGCCTCGCTGGCCATTGCCCAACTGGCCAACAAGATCGAGACCACGCTGCTGGTACCTACGGTCTGACGGCCCGGCGGGCAAGCCACCGCCGGCCGCCGCGCGACAATCAGGGCCCGCCGCCAGGAGAATGCCGCCTGGCGGACCCCTCCTTTTCCCATTCCGTGTGAACAACAGGCCATCGCCGTGATGAACGACGTCCTCAATATCTCCTGCTACAAGTTCGTGCCGCTGCCCGATGCGCAGGCGCTGCGCGACCTGCTGCACGAGCGTGCGCTGGCGGCGCAGCTCAAGGGCACGATCCTGCTGGCCGAGGAAGGCATCAACTTCTTCCTGGCGGGCACGGCCGACGCGGTGCGCGGCTTCGTCGACACCATGCGCACCGACGCACGCTTTGCCGACCTGGCCCCCAAGGAGAGCTGGTCGGACACGGTGCCGTTTCGCAAGATGCTGGTCAAGGTCAAGCGCGAGATCATCCGCATGGACCACCCCACGATCCAGCCCTCCACCGGCCGCGCCCCGGCCGTGACGCCGGCCACGCTGCACCGCTGGCTGGAGCAAGGCCATGACGACGAAGGCCGCGAGGTGGTGACGCTGGATACCCGCAATGCCTTCGAGGTGGACGAGGGCACGTTCGACAACGCCATCGACTGGCGCATCGACAAGTTCACCGAGTTCCCGCCGGCCCTGCGCGCCCACAAGGCCGAGCTGGCCGACAAGACCGTGGTGAGCTTCTGCACCGGCGGCATCCGCTGCGAGAAGGCGGCCATCCTCATGCGCGAGGAAGGCCTCGATCACGTCTATCAGCTCGAAGGCGGCATCCTCAAGTACTTCGAGGAAACCGATGGCGCCCACTACCACGGCGGCTGTTTCGTCTTCGACGAGCGCCGGGTGCTGGCTGCCGACCTCTCCACGGACACGCCGGAAAAGGCCTGACCAGGCCTTTCAGGCCTTTGCTCAATCCGCGCGGAAGCGGTGCTCCGGCAGCGGGATGAATTCCGTTTCTCCCGGCACCGGCTTCATGCGGCCGGCCTCCCAGTCGGCGGCCGCCTGGACGATGCGCTCCTTGCGGCTGGAGACGAAGTTCCACCACATGTGGCGCGGGCCGTCGAGCGCATCGCCGCCAATGAGCATCAGGCGCACGGCGCTGGCGCCAGCCTGCAGCCGCATGGGCGCCGCAGCCCCTGCGGGCAGCACCGCCAGGGTCTGGGCCACCAGCGGCTCGCCATTGAGCGACAGGTCGGCATCCACCGGGTAGAGCGCCATCTCCTGCGCCAGGGCCGGCAGCTCCAGCACCGCGCCCGCAGGCAGTTGCACGTCCAGGTACAGCGTGGGTGCATAGGTGGCCACAGGCGAGGTCTGGCCAAAGGCCGTGCCGATCAGCACGCGCACCACGGCCTCGCCCACCTGCACCTCGGGAATCGCCGCGGCCGGCGTGTGCACGAACGAGGCATCGACCTCCTCGGCCGCCACCGGCAGGGCCGCCCACAGCTGGATGCCGTGGTTCACGTAGGTGGTTTCCGCCAGCGACTCGGGCCGGCGCTCGGAGTGCACGATGCCCTTGCCGGCCGTCATCCAGTTGATGGCGCCGGGTTCGATCTGCTGCACATGGCCCAGGCTGTCGCGGTGCATGATGGCGCCGGAGAACAGGTAGGTCACCGTGGCCAGGCCGATGTGCGGATGGGGCCGCACGTCGTGCGCCGCGCCGGGCACCACCGACACCGGGCCGAAGTGGTCGAAGAAGATGAACGGCCCGACCGATCGGCACTGCACGGCGGGCAGCAGACGCCGCACGGTGAAGCCGCCGCCGAGGTCCTTGGCGTGGCCGGACAGGCGCAGGACGGCGCTCATGGACGTCCTCCAGCGGTGAGGGCGCGAAGGCGATGGCATCGTGGCATGGTGTGAGCTCCTGTGATCGTGGGGTTGGTGTCAGTCTTGGTGGAATCGGGCCGCCAGCTCGGCCACTCGCTGACCCAGCACGCGCGCGGTGTCCAGGTCGCCCGGGGCCATCTCGCCCGCCGAGGCGTCCGACGGCGACTGGGCCATGGCGCCACTGTAGGCACCCAGCCAGTTCACGTCGTTGCGCGTGGCGGTCTTGGAGTTCGACGGCAGCACGCCCGCCCCCACCCACAGGCCGCCATGCTGCATGGCCAGGTGGAACAGGTAGTCGAGCGTGATCTGCTTGTCGCCATTGGTGGCGGCGCTGTTGGTGAAGCCGGCGAACAGCTTGTTCTTCCAGGCCTGGCTGAACCAGGGCTTGGACGATGCGTCGGCAAAGCGCTTGAACTGCCAGCTCGGTCCGGCCATGTAGGTCGGCGAGCCGAAGATGATGGCGCTGGCGGCCGCCAGGCTTTCCCAGCCGCCCTCGGGCAGGCCGCCGTCCGCATCGATGGCGATCAGCTCGGCACCCGCACCATCGGCCACGGCCTGGGCCATGCGCTGGGTGTGGCCATAGCCCGAGTGGTAGACGACGGCGATCTGCGGCATGCGGCGGTTCCTTGCAAGGTCAAAGCGCCATCATGCCGCAGGATGGCGACGTCAGCGGGAAGAACGGCGCGCGTCCACGCTCCAGGCACCGGCGCCAAAGGCGGCCAGGGCCAGCAGGCCGCCGACGACGCCCACGTTCTTGAAGAACATCAGCTGCTGCATCATCTGCTTGTCGGCCGGCAGGGCCCAGTAGGCATGGAAGAAGAAGCTGGCCACCAGCGTGAAGAACGCCAGCGCCAGCGCGGCAAAGCGCGTGCCGAAGCCGAAGATCAGCGCCAGACTGCCCAGCACCTCCACGGCGGCGGCGATGGCAGCGGCCACGGTGGGCATGGGCAGGCCGACCGAGCTGATGTAGCCCACGGTGCCGGCAAAGCCGGTGAGCTTGCCGATGCCGGCGGGCAGGAACAGGGCGGCCAGCAGCAGGCGCGAGGCCAGGGCCAGGGGGTTTTGCAGGGAATTGAACATGGTGGACTCCTTCAGGTGACAGGTTAAAACAGTATGGGACAGCAAGGTATCAATTGCTCATGGCGCTGCGCGCCACTCGCGACGTATAAAACCGACGCGGCCAAGGCCAGTGCCCCCGTGCAAGGGCCGCCCCGCCGCACTGGGGGCGTCCCCCTCCC
>NZ_AKJX01000217.1 GCF_000276605.1 Acidovorax sp. CF316
CTCGGTGCGCCGCCCCCGCCTGCAGGCTCGGGCCCTGCAGCGCCAGGGCCGATTCGACGAAGCCCTGGTCAAGGCCAAGCAGGGCCGCTTCGGCCTGACCAATGACCAGCAGGACGATTTCAGCATCTTCGTGCTCGACCTGCTGATCGAAGCCGGCCGGCTGGACGACGCGGCAGAGCTGGCCTTCGAGAGCGCCAGCAGCAAGCGCCCGGGTTCAATGCGGCATGCCTGCACGGTGGCCCTTGCGCAGATGAAGGCGCACCTGGCCCGGGGCGCCACGCCCCACCCCGGCTGGCACCTGGCGCTGGCCAGCGCCGCCATGGACGACGCCGGGTGGGTGGAAGACCCCGAGGACCCGGAGGCCTTCATCGGGCACCACCTCGCGCAGGTGCGCAGCGCCGTGCCCCAGCACCCGGCGCTGGCGTGCCTGGACGGGCTGCGCCTGTTCGCCGCCGGTGAGCATGCGCGCGCCCTGCCGCTGCTGGAGACGGCGGTGCGCGAGCCCGCCATGGCCGCGCCCGACCTGCTGCAGGCGCTGTGGGTCAGCCGGATCAAGGTGCATGGCGTCACCAAGGCGCTGCAACAGCCGTTTGCGGCCTCGCCCGCCGCAGGCTGGTGCTACAACATCGGCGTGTGGCTGGACTTCAACCTGCAGCAGGCCTGCGGCGCCAGCGGCGACGAGGACTGGCCCGAGCAGGACATCGACACCCTCAAGGCGCGCTACTACGAGGCGGCCGTGGTGCATTTCGAGGCCTTCTTCGCCACGGGCGAAGGCTGGTTCCGCGATGGCGACGTGCATGTCTACTCCATGCTGTGCAACAACCTGGCCATCTACTACCGCTGGAACCTCAAGGAGTACGACAAGGCCATCGAACTGCACCACAAGGGCCTGGCCACCAGCCCCTTTGCAGAGCACCACAACGGCCTGGTGTCCTGCTACTCGGCATCGGAGCGCAAGGCCGAGCTCATCGCGGCGGCCGACACGCTGTGGCACTACTCGCTGGACTTTGGCTACGGGCGCCACGATCCCACGGACTACTTCAAGCGCGTGTGCCGCGCGCTCTACGAACTGGACCGCGACAACGAGATCGACATCTGGCTGCAGCGCCTGGACGAATGGTGGAACGGCCTGGACGGTGACGACCAGGCCGCGAACGAGGACGACTACCTCGGCGCCCTGCTGGTCATGCTGCGCAACCTGGCGTGGTCGCAGCCGGCCGACGCGCTGGCGCGGCTGGAACGCGTGATGCCGCGCGTGCAGGCCAATGCGCTGCCCGGCGTGCGGCGCGTGGCCGGCAACGTGTACGAGAACACCAAGCACTTCGAGCGGGCCATGGCGCTCTACCAGGAGTCGCTCAGGATGGTGCGCCCGAACAACGAGAGCGACGCCGAGCAGGCCGGCTACGCGCGCGACGACATCACCAGCTGCAAGAAGGCCATGGGCGCCGGCAAGCCCTGGTGGAAACTCTGGTAATGGCGCCTGGCGCCGCCACGCGCGGCACCTATGGCGCGCGCGACGTGGTCAACGCGCCGGCCATCCAGAGCGCCATCGGGCGCCGCAGCCAGGAGCGCGGCGATCCCGAGGAGGTACGCGCCTGGCTGGCGAACCACTTCTACCGGCACCTGGTGGGCAACCTGCAGGCCCCGGCGCCGGTGCTGCAGGCCGTCACGCAGCGCGAGCAGGCACAGGCGCTGCTCAGGCCGGCGCCCGTGCCGCCCTGGGCGCTGGCCCGGCTGGGCGACGCCTCTGCGCGCCATGCACAACTGCCGGACATTCCTCTGTGGTGGATCGACCCCGAGGCCGACGCCGTGCTGGCGCTCGAGGCCCGGCTCGTGGAGTTCCTGCTGTCGCGCGAAGGCACGGGGCTGCAGGGCAAGCTGCAGCGCGTGACGGCCCCGCAGGCGCTGGCCCTGTGGGCAGAGGAACATGCGGCCTACGAAGCCAAGGCAGCTGCCGGCTGGCGCGAACACCAGAGCGAGGCCGTGGTGCTGGCCTGGCAGGGTGAGCAGGGCCATTTCATCGAGTTCCGGCCGGACAGCGAACACCTGCGCGCGGAGATGGCCTACGAGAGCCAGATGATGCGCCACTGCCTGGGCCAGTTCGCGAGCCGGCGCAGCCTGGCCGGCGGCTACGGCGAGCACTACGCCAAGGCCTGCGAGGAGGGGCGCATGCGCCTGTTTTCCTACCGCACGGCCAGCCACGTGCCACACATCACGATCAGCGCCCACGTGCGCGAGGATGGCCGCCTGGCCATCGACCAGATCAAGGGCAAGCAGAACCGCCCGCCCATCGAGCGCTACCAGGGCGAGGTGCTGGCCCTGCTCAACCAGTTGACCACCTGCGAGGACGCGCCCCCCGACGCGCTGCAGATGGGCATCGTGCGCACGGCCCAGGGCTGGTGCGCGGTGCGCGACGTGGTGCACGAGCAGGACCAGCTGCGCCTGGTGCAGGCCCGGCCCGCACTGGTGCGCGAGCTGCCCGCCCCCTCGCCGCTGGTGCAGTGGCTGGTGGCGGCGCGCGACCCCGCGCTGCTGCAGGGCCTGCCGCTGGCGGCCTCGGTGGCGGCGGCACTGGATGCCGGCGGCACGCAGGCCACGGAGCTCCCGCCATGATCGCCTGGTTGCTCATCGCGCTGGGGTTCTGCCTCGTGGGCTGGCTGGCCTGGCGGCTGCTGCTGTGGGTGCTGGGGCCCTTCCTGCGCTGGTACGGGCGGCCGCGCCTGCGCCGCCAGTATGTGCTGGACGCGCACTGGAGCTGGACCCTGGCCCTGGCCGATCCCATGGCCTTCGCGCGCATCCAGGGCGGCTTCGCCGATGCGCGCATGCCGCGCCTGGCCGATTCGCTGCAGCAGTCCCTGCGCCCGGCCCTGCTGCACCTGCTGGGCCTGCGCAGCGACATGGCCGATGACCAGGTCCGCGCCGCCCTGCCAGCGCAGCTGCGCGAGCGCTGGTTCCGCATGGGCCTGGACGCCCTGCGCCCCGACGATGCCCCGCGCGACGCGATGGCCCTGGCCTGCGCGCGCGTGGCCTTCGCGACGCGCACCGCCGCCCTGCTGGGCTGGCTGGACGAGGCCACGCAGTGGCAGATCCTGCACCACAACGCGCAGCGCGCGGCCGACTGCTTCCACAGCTGGCAGGATTTCGGCAGCGCCTGCGCACGCGGCCGCCATCAATGGGTGGCCCATTCGCGCGCCGACAGCCTGGGGGTGGCCTTCACCGAGGAAGAGGTGGCGCAATGGGTGGCCAACCGCGACCATCCCTGGCACTGGCTGCCCTGGCCGCTGCCGCCACCGCCCATGAAAAAGCCCTGAGGAGCCGGCGCTCATCAGGGCTGTGGATGACCGGAGACCGGGGTCAGAACGGCATCTTGGGCATGCCGCCGCCGCCCAGGCCCTTCATCCCGCCCATCTTCTTCATCATCTTCATCAGGCCGCCGCCCTTCATCTTCTTCATCATGTCCTGCATCTGCTCGAACTCCTTGAGCAGGCGGTTGACCTCCTGGACATGCACGCCGGCACCACCCGCGATGCGCTTCTTGCGCGTGGCCTTGATCAGCTCGGGCTTGCGGCGCTCCAGCGGCGTCATGCTCTGGATGATGCCTTCCTTGCGCTTGATGTCCTTCTCGGCCTTGTCCATGTCCACGGCGCCGGCCTTGGCGGTGAACTGGGCCGGCAGCTTGTCCATGAGGCTCGACAGGCCGCCCATCTGCTTCATCTGCTGCAGCTGCGACAAAAAGTCGTTGAGGTCGAAGCCGTCACCGCTCTTGACCTTGGCGGCCAGCTTCTGCGCGGCCTCGATGTCCACACCGGCCGTGACCTGCTCCACCAGGGCCACGATGTCGCCCATGCCCAGGATGCGGCCCGCATGCCGCTCGGCGTCGAAGACCTCCAGGCCGTCAAGCTTTTCGGAGACGCCGGCGAACTTGATCGGCGCGCCCGTGATCTGGCGCACCGACAGCGCGGCACCGCCACGCGAGTCGCCGTCGAGCTTGGTCAGCACGATGCCGGTGAGCGGCAGGGCTTCCTTGAAGGCCTTGGCCGTGTTGATCGCGTCCTGGCCCTGCATGGCATCGACCACGAACAGGGTCTCGACCGGGTTCAGCGCGGCGTGCAGGTCCTTGATTTCCTTCATCAGCACTTCGTCGATGGCCAGGCGGCCGGCCGTGTCGACCAGCAGCACGTCGAAGTAGTGTTTCTTGGCGTAGTCGAGCGCGGCCAGGCCGATATCGAGCGGCTTCTGCTCGGGCGTGCTCGGGAACCACTCGGCACCGGCCTGCTTCGTCACGGTCTTGAGTTGCTCGATGGCGGCGGGGCGGTACACGTCGCCCGAGACGGTGAGCACCTTCTTCTTGCGCTTTTCGATCAGGTGCTTGGCCAGCTTGGCCGTGGTCGTGGTCTTGCCGGCGCCCTGCAGGCCGGCCATCAGGATCACCGCCGGTGGCTGGGCCGCCAGGTTGATGTCGGAGATGCCCTCGCCCATGGTGGCGGCGAGTTCGCGGTTGACGATGGAGACCAGGGTCTGGCCCGGCTTGAGTGAGCCCAGCACTTCCTGGCCCAGGGCCTTTTCCTTGACGCGGGCAATGAAATCCCGCACGACGGGCAGGGCCACGTCGGCTTCGAGCAGGGCCATGCGCACCTCGCGCAGCATGTCCTGCACGTTGGATTCGGTGATGCGGGCCTGGCCACGCATCTCCTTGACGAGGCGCGTGAGTTTGTCGGTAAGGGCGGAGGCCATAGGGATTGTTCCGGTGTTGCCCACGGGCGATTGGCACGGGTGGGCCCGCCAGGGCGCTGGCGGTGAAGCGAAAGGCAACTAAACTGTGCCCATGATTTTACCCAGTGCTTCTCCCCTGGGCTGGCTGCTCGCGCTTGCCGCAGCGGCGGCCTATGCCATGCCCGCTGCCGCGGCGTCGCGCCTGGGGGCGGCCGGCATGCGCAACGCCCTGCTGCTGGCATGGTTGCTGCATGGCGCCACGCTGGTGCTGGGGCTGTGGAACGAGGCGCCACGCTTCGGCTTTGCGCCGGCGCTGTCGATGACGGCCTGGCTGGTGCTCACGGTGTACGCGGTGGAAAAGCAGCTGTTTCCGCAGATGCAGGCGCGCTGGGTCCTGGCGGTGCTGGGTGCCCTGGCCATCGTGCTGGCGATGGTGTTTCCGGGCCAGCCGCTGCATGTGTCGGCCTCGGCCTGGCTGCCGCTGCACCTGGCGCTGGGCATTGCCTGCTATGGATTGTTCGGCGCCGCCGTGGTGCATGCCTGGCTGATGACACGCGCCGAGCGCCACATCCGCCAGGCGGAGGATCCGCACAGCGGCATCCCGCTGCTCACGCTGGAGCGCCTGACCTTCCGCTTCGTGACCGCCGGCTTCGTGCTGCTCACCGCCACGCTGCTGGCCGGCTGGCTGTTCGGCGACGCCCTCTATGGCCGTGCCTGGCGCTGGGACCACAAGGCGATCTTCTCGCTGATGGCCTGGATCACGTTTGCCACGCTGCTGCTGGGCCGCGCGCGCTTCGGCTGGCGCGGCCGCACCGCGGTGGGCGTGCTCTATGCGGGCGCGGGCCTGCTGCTGCTGGCCTATGTAGGCTCGCGCTTCGTGCTCGAAGTCATCCTGGGCCGCAGCGCATGAAGTACCTCGTTCTGCTGGTGGTGCTGGTGGTGGCCATCGGCATCTGGCGCAGCAACCGCGCCGCGCCCAAGGAAGCCCAGCCCGGCAAGGCCCGCCCCCCGGCGCTGCCCCAGGACATGGTGGTCTGCGCGCACTGCGGCGTGCACGTGCCGCGTGCCGAGGCCCAGATCCAGGGGGAGAGCACCTACTGCAGCCTGGAGCACCTGCGCCTTGGCAAGCCCTGAACCGACGGCGCCCATGGCCGATAGCCCGCCGCCGGCCAGCAACCTGCTGGTGACGGTGGACGCGCCTTTCCTGCGCCTGTGGAAGGGCTTCCTGACCGCCCGGGTGATGGTCGCCATCGCCCTGGTCCTGCTGCAGACCCTGGGCCAGGCGGTCAACCAGACGCTGGACCCGGCCACGCTGGCGGTCACCGTGGCCTACCTGGTCGCCACCATCCTGATGCGCATCCTGGCACGCCACCGGCCGCCGCCACCGGGCACGGGCATGCACTGGCTGCCGTCCATCGGCGTCGACCTGGCCGTGGTCTGCGCCCTGCAGCTGCTGCACTCGGGCGCCCTGAACTACACCCCGCTGTTTGGCCTGCCGATCCTCATGGCGGCCGTGCTGGGCACCCTGACGCTGGCGCTGGGCACCACGGCGGGCGTGACCCTGCTGCTGCTGGGCCTGGCCTGGCTGGGCTCGCGCGCCGGGGTCGACGACCCCCAGCGCTACCTGCAAAGCGCCCTCACGGGCACGGGCTACTTCATCGTCTCCTACCTGGTGCACCAGCTCGCCACGCGCCTGGCGCGCGAGCAGGAAGTGGCCCTGCAAAGCCAGATGACGGCGCGTGTGCAGACGCAGGTGAGTGCCCTGGTGATCCAGAACCTCACGGACGGCGTGCTCGTGGTGGACGAAAACGACACCGTGCGCACGGCCAACCCCGCGGCCCTGCAATTGCTTGGCCAGCCGCCGCTGCCGCCGCTGCCCTTTTCGCTAACGCATGCCGCCGCCTGGGATCCCCTGGTGAAGCTGGCGCGCCGCACCTTCCGCCAGGAGATGCCCCAGACCGCCGATGCGGACCTGCTGCACCCCGGCGAAAGCCCCACCGGGCTGCATGTGCGCACCTGGCTGACCTCCTCGCGCACCCTGGCGCGCGAGGCCGGCAGCGAGCGGTTGTGCGTGATGTTCCTGCACGACCTGCGCGAGATGCAGGCGCGTCTGCGCACCGAGAAGCTGGCCGCGATGGGCCGCATGTCGGCCGCCGTGGCGCACGAGATCAGGAACCCCCTGGCGGCCATCGTCCAGGCCAATGCGCTGCTGGAGGAGGACCTCACGGACCCCGGCCAGAAGCGCCTGGCGCACATGGTGCAGCAGAACGCGGAACGCCTGGCACGCATTGCCGAGGAGGTGCTGGACATCGCCCGCGTGCAGCACCAGATCAGCCATTCGCCCGCCTCCACCCTGCAACTGGACGCAGCCGTGTCCCAGGTCTGGAACGACTGGCAAGGCCAGGACCCGGCACAGCGCCGCGGGCTGGTGGCCCTGGGTGCGGGCGATGCGCATGTGGAGTTCGACCCCGAGCACCTGCGCCGCGTGCTGGTGAACCTGCTTGACAATGCCCTGCGCTACCGGGGCCCCGAACTGGACTCGCTGTGCATCACCACGCGCACCAGCATCACCGGCCAGATCAGCCTGCAGGTCTGGAGCGATGGGGCGCCCATGGACAAGTCCGTGGAACGCCACCTGTTCGAGCCCTTCTTCTCGTCCGAAAGCCGCTCCAGCGGCCTGGGCCTGTACATCTGCCGCGAGCTGTGCCAGCGCCATGGCGCCTCGATCGGCTACCAGCGGGTCGTGCGCCTGACCCAGCGTGGCGAAACCGGCGGCAATGCATTTACGGTAGGCTTTCGGCGCACCACCCGCCCTTCCGAGCCGGCCTCCCTGTTCGACACCATCGTGGTCTGAAAGCCTTTTTCTTCTGCCCCCCCCATGAACGCCCCTGCTGCTTCCATCCTTGTCGTGGACGACGAGCCCGATCTGCGCACGCTCTACGAACTCACGCTGCTGCGCGAAGGCTACCGCGTGGAAACGGCCGCCAGCGTGCAGGAGGCGCGCGAGCAGCTCAAGGCCCACCGCTTCGACGCCGTGATCACCGACATGCGCCTGCCCGACGGCTTCGGCATGGAGCTGCTGCAGGACCTGCGCGACCAGCAGCGCAAGGAGCGCTGCGTGGTCATGACGGCCTATGGCTCGGCCGAGAACGCCGTGGAAGCCCTGCGCTCGGGCGCCTTCGACTACCTGACCAAGCCAGTGGACTTGAAGCAGTTCCGCTCGGTCGTGGCCTCGGCCATCCAGGGCACGGGGGGCGTGCCCGCGCCGCGCGCCTCGCGCACCCCGGGCGGGCGCGCAGGTGGCGGTAGCGGTACGGTCGATGCCCAGGCCTCGTCCTCGGCGCTGGACCGGCTGGTCGGCGAGTCGGCCGCCATGCGCAATGTCAAGCAGCGCGTGGCCAAGGTCGCACGCGGCATGGCGCCGGTGCTGATCCACGGCGAGTCGGGCACCGGCAAGGAGCTCGTCGCCCAGGCACTGCACGCCAGCAGCCAGCGCGCCGATGGCCCCTGGGTGGCCGTGAACTGCGGCGCCATTCCCGAGAACCTGCTCGAGGCCGAGTTCTTCGGCGCGCGCAAGGGCTCCTACACCGGCGCCAGCCAGGACCGGGACGGCTACTTCCAGGCTGCGCGCGGGGGCACCTTGTTCCTCGACGAGATCGGCGACCTGCCGCTGGCCATGCAATCGAAGCTGCTGCGCGCCATCCAGGAGCGCAGCGTGCGTGCCCTGGGCTCCACGCAGGAGGAGACGGTGGACGTGCGCATCGTGAGCGCCACGCACCGCGACCTGGCGGCCGACGTGCAGAGCGGCCGCTTCCGCCAGGACCTGTACTACCGCCTGAATGTGATCGAGGTCGTGATCCCGCCGCTGCGCGAGCGGCGTGAGGACCTGCCGGCCCTGTGCCGGGCCCTGCTCGCGCGCATCGCGCAGGACTCGGGCATGCCCGTGCCGGCCCTCACCGAGCACGCGATCCAGGCCATTGCCGCCCACCCGCTGACCGGCAACGTGCGCGAGCTTGAGAACCTGCTGCACCGCGCCGTGGCGCTGAGCGAAGGGGACGAGCTGCACGTGGACGGCGTGGCCCCCCCGGCGGGCAGCGCAGCCCCCGACCGCGCTGAGCACATGCTGCCGCCGGATACCACGACCTTCGCACCCCTGGCCGCGCCGGACACGCGGGCTGCCGACGGTGCCCCGGCCCTCCCCACCGCCGGCTTGGCCGCCAGCCCGGCGATGCCGGGCGCCAGCACGCCCCTGCCCAGCGACCTGCAGGCCTGGCTGGACCAGCAGGAGCGCGACATCCTGGTGCGCGCACTGCGCGAGGCGGGGTTCAACCGCACGGCCACGGCGGCGCGCCTGGGCATCAGCCTGCGCCAGATCCGCTACCGCATCGCGCGCCTGAACATCGCCGTACCCAATGACCAGGACGCCCATGACGACGCTGGCTGACGCAGCCGGTGCCGGCGGCTCCGCCTGGGAGCAGGGCTGGCACCGGTCGGCCGTGCGCCACCCCTCGCCCAACTACGGCCCGCGCCCGCCAGCGGCACAGATCGACCTGATCGTGGTGCACTCCATCAGCCTGCCTCCGGGCGAGTACGGGGGCCCGGCCGTGCGCCAGCTGTTCACCAACACGCTCGACTGGGATGCGCACGCCTATTACCAGGGCATCCGCGGCCTCACGGTGTCCGCGCACTTCTTCATCGAGCGCACCGGGGTGCTCTGGCAGTTCGTGGACTGCGACCAGCGCGCCTGGCATGCCGGGCCCTCGGCCTACCGCGGCCGCGCGCAATGCAACGACGATTCCATCGGCATCGAGCTCGAAGGCCTTGAGGGCGAGCGCTTCGAGGCCGCCCAGTACGCCACCCTGGCCTGGCTGTGCCGCGACATCGCGCTGCGCTATCCGATCGCCCACCTGGCCGGCCACGAGCACATTGCCCCCGGGCGCAAGCACGATCCCGGCGCGGGTTTCGACTGGGCCGCCGTGCAGCAGTCCCTGGCCTGGCCAGCGGAGCGCTTTCCTCCCGAAACCCGGCCGGCGAGCGCCATCGGCGATTGATCCGCCGGGCATGGCGCCTTGCCCCCGCAAGGGCGGTGCCGGGACGCCACACCCGCAAATATTTTTTTGTGCGAATGCACAAATCCACAGCGCCAGTGCGCACGCGGCCTGCCGCGCAAAACCCCGCCGCATGGCGCGCGGTTGCACGGTTTTTTCAGGCATCCATCGCGTGCATGGCGGGTTCGCAGCAGGTCCGTGCAGGCGCTTTATCCCTGGTGACACATGCTGTTTCGGTATTTGGGGTCGCCAGCGGCGGTACACTACAGGTAGCGTATTGAACGCGACAGACACACCATATATAGTGTGCGCCAGACGAGAAGCTGGCGCATCGCTTCTCTCCCCGGCGGCACCGAAAGCCGCCCGCACATCCCAGACAGCACCCAAAAAGAGGACATCCATGCAAGCTGCTTTGAACACGCCTTCGTCCACCACCCGCCCCGCATCCACGGATGCACCCGAGGCGGCTTCTGCAGCGGAGGGCGCGAACCCCACGTTCGCCCACTACCAGATCATCCGCCGCAATGGCGCCGTGGTCCCGTTCGAGCCGCAGAAGATTGCCGTGGCGATGATGAAGGCGTTTCTGGCAGTGCACGGCACCCAGGGTGCCGCGTCGGCCAGCGTGCGCGAAGTGGTGGACACGCTGACCCAGAACGTCGCCCGCGCCCTGGCGCGCTCGCGTCCTGGCGGCGGCACCTTCCATATTGAAGACGTGCAGGACCAGGTGGAGCTGGTGCTGATGCGCGGTGGCCACCACGAAGTGGCCCGCGCCTACGTGCTGTACCGCGAAAGCCGCACCCAGGAGCGTGCCCGCCATGTCGAACAGGAAGCCCAGGCCGCTCCCGCCCCGGCACTGCACGTGCTGGATGGCGACAAGCGCGTGGTGCTGGACCTGGTGCGCCTGCGGGGCCTGATCGAGTCGGCCTGCGTGAACCTGGGCGCCGACGTGTCGGCCCAGCCCATCGTGGCCGAGACCATGCGCAACCTGTACGACGGCGTCCCCATGGACGAGGTCTACAAGGCCTCCATCCTGGCAGCCCGCACGCTGATCGAAAAGGACCCCGACTACACCTACGCCACCGCACGCCTGCTGCTGCACACCATCGTGCGCGAAGTGCTGGGCCGCGAGGTCACCCAGGCCGAAATGGGCCAGAGCTACGTGGAGTACTTCCCGCAGTTCATCCAGAAGGGCGTGGACAACGAGCTGCTGGACCCGCGCCTGCTGACGTTCGACCTGGCCCGCCTGGGCGCCGCCCTCAATGCCGACCGCGACCTGCAGTTCGACTACCTGGGCCTGCAGACCCTGTACGACCGCTACTTCCTGCACGTGCGCAAGACCCGCATCGAGCTGCCCCAGTGCTTCTTCATGCGCGTGGCCATGGGCCTGTCGCTCAACGAAGCCGACCGTGAAGCCCGCGCCATCGAGTTCTACGAGATCCTCTCGAGCTTCGACTTCATGTCCAGCACGCCCACGCTGTTCAACAGCGGCACGCTGCGCTCGCAGCTGTCCTCGTGCTACCTGACTACCGTGCCCGACCACCTCGAAGGCATCTACGACTCCATCAAGGAGAACGCGCTGCTGTCCAAGTTCGCCGGCGGCCTGGGCAACGACTGGACCCGCGTGCGTGCCCTGGGCTCGCACATCAAGGGCACGAACGGCGAATCGCAGGGCGTGGTGCCCTTCCTCAAGGTGGTCAACGACACGGCCGTGGCCGTGAACCAGGGCGGCAAGCGCAAGGGCGCCGTCTGCACCTACCTGGAAACCTGGCACCTGGATATCGAGGAGTTCCTGGAGCTGCGCAAGAACACCGGCGATGACCGCCGCCGCACGCACGACATGAACACGGCCAACTGGATCCCCGACCTGTTCATGCGCCGCGTGATGGAAAAGGGCACCTGGACCCTGTTCTCGCCCTCCGATGTCCCTGACCTGCACGACCTGTTCGGCACCGCCTTCGAGAAGGCCTACGTGGCCTATGAAGCACGGGCTGCACGCGGCGAGATCAAGCCCTCCAAGACGGTGCAGGCCACCGACATGTGGCGCAAGATGCTGACCATGCTGTTCGAGACCGGCCATCCCTGGATCACCTTCAAGGATGCCTGCAATGTGCGCTCGCCCCAGCAGCACGCCGGCGTGGTGCACTCGTCCAACCTGTGCACCGAGATCACGCTGAACACCAGCGACACCGAGACCGCGGTCTGCAACCTGGGTTCCGTGAACCTGCTGCAGCACTTGAAGGACGGCCAGATCGACCACGCCAAGCTGCGCAAGACCATCACCGTGGCCATGCGCATGCTGGACAACGTGATCGACATCAACTACTACGCGGTCAACAAGGCGCGTGACTCCAACCTGCGCCACCGCCCCGTGGGCCTGGGCCTGATGGCTTTCCAGGACAGCCTGTACGAACTGCGCATTCCCTACGCCTCGCAGGCGGCCGTGGAGTTCGCCGACAAGTCGATGGAAGCCATCTGCTACTACGCCTACTGGGCCTCGACCGAGCTGGCCAAGGAACGTGGCCAGTACACGAGCTACAAGGGTTCGCTGTGGGACCAGGGCATCCTGCCCCTGGATACGCTGGACATGCTGGCCACGGCACGCGGCGGCTATGTCGAGGTGGACCGCTCGGCCACGCTGGACTGGGATGCGCTGCGCAAGAAGATCGCCCAGGACGGCATGCGCAACTCCAACTGCGTCGCCATCGCCCCCACCGCGACCATCTCCAACATCATCGGCGTGGACGCATCGATCGAGCCCTCGTTCGGCAACCTGTCGGTCAAGTCCAACCTCTCGGGCGAGTTCACCGTGATCAACGGCGGCCTGGTGCGCGACCTCAAGCGCCTGGGCCTGTGGGACGACGTGATGATCATGGACCTCAAGCACTTCAAGGGTTCGCTGCACCCCATCGACCGCGTGCCGCAGGACATCAAGGCCCTGTACTCGACCGCCTTCGAGGTCGACTCGCAGTGGCTGGTGGAAGCCGCATCGCGCCGCCAGAAGTGGATCGACCAGGCGCAGAGCCTGAACATCTACATGGCCGGCGCATCGGGCAAGAAGCTCGACGACACCTACAAGCTGGCCTGGCTGCGCGGCCTGAAGACCACCTACTACCTGCGCACGCAGAGCGCCACGCACGTGGAGATGAGCACCGTGAACACGCGCCAGCTCAACTCCGTGTCGTCGGGCAGCGATGCCGGCGCGGCACAGGCAGCACCTGCCAAGCCCAGCGCGATGGAAGTGGCCGCAGCGGCTGCTGCCGCACAGGCCGCGGCACTGCCTGCCACCGACATCAAGTTCTGCGCGATCGATGATCCAACCTGCGAGGCCTGCCAGTAAGGCCCCATGAAGCGGCGCGCATGAGGACCCATGCACGCCGCTTCGGTGCTGTGAAGCAACAAAACGTTGCTGCACAACGCTGCGGTGCTTTCCTTTTTGCAGCACTGCTTTCATAATCCGAACACTGGAAAATCTATGTTGTCCTGGGACGAAGAAGTCAAGCCCTCATCGCAAAATCAACTGGACGGTGGACTGAACAAAAGCCACCCGGCGGAACAGTCGCCTTTGTCTTTCCAGACCCCCTCTCTTCAGGAAGTGCATGCGTCGATGACTGCATCCGCAGCACCGCAAGCGGCCCCTGCCGCAGCACCCGCGCACCGCCGCGTGAACGCTGCCGACAAGCGCATCATCAACGGCCAGACCGACGTCAACCAACTGGTGCCGTTCAAGTACAAGTGGGCCTGGGAAAAGTACCTCGCCACCTGCGCCAACCACTGGATGCCACAGGAAGTGAACATGACGCGCGACATCGCGTTGTGGAAGGACCCCAACGGCCTGACCGATGACGAGCGCCGCATCATCAAGCGCAACCTCGGCTTCTTCGTGACCGCCGACTCGCTGGCCGCCAACAACATCGTGCTGGGCACCTACCGCCACATCACCGCGCCCGAGTGCCGCCAGTTCCTGCTGCGCCAGGCCTTCGAGGAAGCGATCCACACGCATGCCTACCAGTACATCGTGGAGTCGCTGGGCCTCGATGAAGGCGAGATCTTCAACGCCTACCTGGAAGTGCCCTCGATCCGCGACAAGGACCAGTTCCTGATCCCCTTCATCGAGGCGATCATGGACCCCAACTTCCACACCGGCACCTTCGAGACCGACCAGACGCTGCTCAAGTCGCTGATCGTCTTCGCCTGCCTGATGGAAGGCCTGTTCTTCTACGTGGGCTTCACGCAGATCCTGGCGCTGGGCCGCCAGAACAAGATGACCGGCGCGGCCGAGCAGTACCAGTACATCCTGCGCGACGAGTCCATGCACTGCAATTTCGGCATCGACCTGATCAACCAGCTCAAGCTGGAGAACCCGCACCTGTGGACCGCAGAGTTCAAGGCCGAAATCAAGGCTTTGTTCATGAAGGCCGTGGAGCTCGAGTACCGCTACGCCGAAGACACCATGCCACGTGGCGTGCTGGGCATGAACGCATCGATGTTCAAGGGCTACCTGCGCTACATCGCGAACCGCCGCGCCACCCAGATCGGCCTGGAGACGCTGTTCCCCAACGAAGAAAATCCATTCCCCTGGATGAGCGAGATGATCGACCTGAAGAAGGAGCGCAACTTCTTCGAGACGCGCGTCATCGAGTACCAGTCGGGTGGCGCCTTGTCCTGGGACTAGCCTCGTAGGTGCACGCACGCCATGGATCCCCACACCACGCCCTGCACGGACAACGCCCAAGCGCGTTGCCGTGCAGGGCGTTCCCGTGTTCATGGAGATGGGGTACGCCCCATCTCCATGGATCGCTTCATGTCCACTGTAGACACGAAGTGCTCTTTGCAAATTGACTCAAGGAGAACATGATGGCAACTGCGAAAAAACCCGCTGCAAAGAAGGCAGCTCCCGCGAAGAAGGCTGTAGCTGCAAAGCCAGCAGCCAAGAAGGCCGCTCCTGCCAAGAAGGCAGCAGCACCAGCCAAGAAGGCCGCTCCCGCCAAGAAGGCAGCAGCACC
>NZ_AKJX01000218.1 GCF_000276605.1 Acidovorax sp. CF316
GGCCGGCGGCGACCGCCGATCAGTAGCGGTAGGTGTCGGGCTTGTAAGGGCCTTGCTTGGACACGCCGATGTAGGCGGCCTGTTCGTCGGAGAGTTCGGTCAGCATGGCGCCGACCTTCTTCAGGTGCAGGCGTGCGACCTTTTCGTCGAGGTGCTTGGGCAGCACATAGACCTGGCCGTTCTCGTAGCGGTCCTTGTGCATGAACAGCTCGATCTGGGCGATGGTCTGGTTGGCGAACGAGCTGGACATCACAAAGCTCGGGTGGCCCGTGCCGCAGCCCAGGTTCACCAGGCGGCCCTTGGCCAGCAGGATGATGCGCTTGCCATCCGGGAAGATCACATGGTCCACCTGGGGCTTGATCTCTTCCCACTCGTACTGTTCGAGCGTGGCGACCTGGATCTCGTTGTCGAAGTGGCCGATGTTGCAGACAATGGCCTGGTCCTTCATGGCCTTCATGTGCTCGTGGGTGATCACGTCCTTGTTGCCGGTGGTGGTGACGAAGATGTCGGCCTTGTCGGCAGCGTACTCCATGGTCACGACCTTGTAGCCTTCCATCGCGGCCTGCAGGGCGTTGATGGGGTCGATCTCGGTCACCCAGACCTGGGCCGACAGCGCGCGCAGGGCCTGGGCACTGCCCTTGCCCACGTCGCCGTAGCCGGCCACGCAGGCCACCTTGCCGGCGATCATCACGTCGGTGGCGCGCTTGATGCCGTCCACCAGCGATTCACGGCAGCCGTACAGGTTGTCGAACTTGCTCTTGGTCACCGAGTCGTTGACGTTGATCGCGCGGAACAGCAGCGTGCCCTTGGCGGACATTTCCTTGAGGCGGTGCACGCCCGTGGTGGTTTCTTCGGTCACGCCGATGATCTGGGCGCTCTTGCGGGTGTACCAGGTCGGGTCCACGGCCAGCTTGGCCTTGATCGATGCGTACAGGCAGGTTTCTTCTTCGCTGGTGGGATTGTCCAGCAGCGATGCGTCCTTCTCCGCGCGCTGGCCCAGGTGCATCAGCAGCGTGGCATCGCCACCGTCGTCCAGGATCAGGTTGGGGCCTTCGCCTTCGCTGCCGGCAGGGCCGAAGTCGAAGATGCGGTGGGTGTAGTCCCAGTACTCGGCCAGGGTTTCACCCTTGATGGCGAACACCGGAGTGCCGGTGGCGGCGATGGCCGCGGCGGCATGGTCCTGCGTGGAGAAGATGTTGCACGAAGCCCAGCGCACGTCGGCACCCAGGGCCTGCAGCGTCTCGATCAGCACGGCGGTCTGGATGGTCATGTGCAGGCTGCCGGTGATGCGGGCGCCCTTCAAGGCCTTCTGGGCGGCGAATTCCTCGCGGATGGCCATCAGGCCGGGCATCTCCGTTTCGGCGATGCGGATTTCCTTGCGGCCCCAGGCGGCCAGGCCGATGTCGGCAATGATGCAGTCGGTGTTGACGACCGGGGCGTTGACGCGTGCGTTCATGGTGGTGTGCTCCAAAGCATGTTTGAAAGACCACGTTCAGCGCGGGGATGAGACGGAAGGCTCACTCACCACACGAGAAGTGGATGAGCGTCGTTGCTAGATGACTCCGAGCCTCACGCCCCGCCAGTGCTGGGGACGCTGCAACGCTCCTCGGATGCGCGCATTATAAGTAAAAGCACGCGGCATGCCACGTCTACAGCGTGACGACATGTCCCAGCTGCGGATCGATGCGTCCGGCATGCAGGTCCTCCACCAGCGCCTGCGCAGCGGCAAAGCCCGCGTGCTCCTGCACCCGCATCCAGGGCTGGCGGGCGTCGTTGATGCGCTCGATGAAGGCGCGCTGCGCGGCGTTGAATTTCTGGTTCACCACCTCCGGCCCCCAGTCGGCATTGCGCTTTCGGATCTGCACCGGCGCGAAGTAGAACGCCGGGGCCGGCCCGGGCAAGGCGGTATCGCGCAGGAACTGCGTGTTCTGCGCCGAACCCGCATAGCAGTCGTAGACCAGGGCATCGCCCAGGTGGTGGTGTACCCGCGCGCGCAGGCCCTCGTCGCCCGAAAAGTCCACGTACAGCGTGGGCACGCTCGTCTCCAGCGCCTCCAGCTCGCCATAGGCCACCGTGCGCTCGTAGCAGCCCAGGCCTTGCACGAAGGCGCTGTTGCGTGGCGAGGTGAGCGCCACCCGCTCGATGCCCTCCTGCCTCTGCAGGCAGAACGCGGTGCCGAAGGCCGTCTTGCTCGATGCGCTGGAGAACACCAGGCGCTTCGCACCGAAAAATGCGTTGTCCGAGAGGAAGTCCGCCAGCATGAACGAGGTGATGAACAGCGGGCGCACCAGCATCTGCCAGTTCTCGTCGGCGGCGCGGTAGGCCGGATCGGCGCTGGTTCGCGTGTACTGGTTGTAGGCGGAGGTAAGGCCCTGGCGGTGCTCGGCGCCGTCGTAGAAGCCCCGCGCCGTCACGCGCACCGGCTGCATGCGCAAGTGGCTGGCAATCGGCCAGTAGCCGTAGAAGCGCTCGCCCACGGCCACGCCCTCGACATCGGAGGCCACGACCTCGGCAAAGCCCCAGACCGGCATGTGGCCCCAGCCCGCTTCGCCGGTGGGGAAAAAATCCCAGTACTTCATGGCATCGCCGAAGGCCGCGTAGGTGATGTTGTTCGTCGTCACGGCCACGCGGTCCACGCGCAGCAGGGCCTCGCCGGGCTGCAGCGGTGCCAGGGGCGACTGCACAGTGCGTGTGTGATTCAATGCGTTCTTGTCGGTCAACAGGCGGGTCTGCATGGTCATGGTGTGTCTCCGGTACGGGTGTGAAAAGGCGCTCTGGTCACTGTATGGCGCCGGGCCCTGCCGCGGGTTCGGAAACCGATGAAGGCCCCGCCCGCCACCCCCTCCGCAGCCGCCAGGCCCTTGAAACGGCCGCGCCAGGCGCGTGCCCGCTTCACCGTGCAGGCCATCTACGACGCCTTTGTTCGGATTTGGCAGCGCGACGGCTGGGACCGGCTCACCACGCGCAACGTGGCGCTGGAGACGGGTATCGCCGTGGGCACGCTCTACGACTACTTTCCCAACAAGACGGCCCTGCTCTCAGGCTACGTGCGCCACTGCATCGAAGCCCTGCTCGCGGCCATCGAGCGCGAGGCCGTGCAGCCCGCCGGCCTGCCCTGGGAGGAGCGCATCCACCAGCTGGTGCGCCTGGTCTGCGGCGTGGATGCGCCCGAGCTGCCGACCTTTTACCCCGGGATGCTGGCGCTGGAAGCGCAGATGGCCGAGCCCCGCGACCACCGCCGCGCGCATGAGGAACTCGTCGCCGCGTGGGGCCGGGTGCTGGCGGCCTGCACCGATCTGCCCCGGACGACGGCCCCGGACCTGGCTCGCAAGCTGCACCTGTCCGCCTGGGGCGGGAGGCGCTACGTTCTGCTCCTGCAGCTGGGGCCCGAGGAGATGCGGCAGTGGGCCCATGGCGTGGAACAGCTTTGCTGCGCCGCCATCCGCCAGGCGGACTGAGCTTGTCACCTGCGCGGCTGCTGCGCCCGGCAAGCCGCCCGACACTGGCGCCCTCACACAAGAGGAGCATTCCATGGACCCGAAGGACAAGGTCATCATCGTCACCGGCGGCGCCAGCGGCATCGGCCGCAGCATCGCGCGGCGTTTTGCACAGGAGGGCGCGCGCGCCGTGGTCGTCTCCGACCTGCACCTGGAACCGGCCCAAGCCGTGGCCGACGAGATCGGTGGCCTGGCGGTGCGCTGCGACGTTGCGCGCGAGGCCGACATCAAGGCCCTGGTGGCCACCACGCGCGCGCGCTACGGCCGGGTCGATGCTTACATCTCCAACGCCGGCATCCTGGGCCGCCCAGGTGGCATCGAGCTCGAAGACCCGCTGTGGGACGCGATGTGGAACATCCACGGCATGGCCCATGTCTGGGCCGCCCGCGCCGTGGTGCCCGAGATGGTGGAGCGCGGCGAGGGTTTCTTCCTGGTCACGGCCTCGGCGGCGGGGCTGCTGACCATCGTCGAGTCCGCGCCCTACGCCGTCACCAAGCATGCGGCCGTGGCCTTTGCCGAGTGGCTGCGCATCGCCTACGGCCGCAAGGGCGTGGGTGTCGCCTGCCTGTGCCCGCAGTCGGTGCAGACCGCCATGGTCACGGGCGATGGGGGTTCGGCCTCGCACGACGGCATCCTGCCGCCCGAGCAGGTGGCGGGCGACGTGCTGGCCGCCATGCAGGACGGCCGCTTCCTGGTGCTGCCCCACCCCGAGGTGGCGCAGTACTTCCGCAACAAGGGCCAGGACTACGAGCGCTGGCTGGGCAGCATGCAGAAGATGTACGCGCGCCACGCCCAGGCACAGGAGGCCTGAAACACCCCCTGAGTCGCTTCGCGCCTTCCCCCTCTCTCGACTCGCGGCGCAAGTCGGGAGGGGGACGCTCCCGGTGCGGCGGGGCGGCCCTTGCACGGGAGCACTGGATTGGGCCGCGCCAGTTTCATCCGTCGCGGGTTGCGCGAAGCGCGGTGGAGCAACTCGGATACGGCCGCCGAGGGGCCTGGGCGCGAGCCCGGTAAAATCAGCGGTTTCGGGCGCGTGAGCGCCTGCCGCGCCGACTGCCGTAGGCCCCTGCCGCAGCGAGCTGCCCACCCCCATCTCTTGGAATCCCCTGTGTCCTACGCCCCCGAAACCCGGCGCCGCCGCACCTTTGCCATCATTTCCCACCCCGACGCGGGCAAGACCACGCTGACCGAAAAGCTGCTGCTGTTCTCGGGTGCGATCCAGATCGCCGGTGCCGTCAAGGGCCGCAAGGCCAGCCGCCATGCCACCTCGGACTGGATGGAAATCGAAAAGCAGCGCGGCATCTCGGTGGCTTCCTCGGTCATGCAGATGCTGTACCGCGAGCATGTGATCAACCTGCTCGACACGCCCGGCCACAAGGACTTCTCGGAAGACACCTACCGCGTGCTCACCGCCGTCGACTCGGCGCTGATGGTGATCGACGCGGCCAACGGCGTGGAAGCGCAGACGCGCCGCCTGATCGAGGTCTGCCGCCAGCGCGACACGCCCATCATCACCTTCGTGAACAAGATGGACCGCGAAGTGCGCGACCCGCTGGACATCATGGACGAGGTCGAGCGCGAGCTGGGCATGCCCTGCTGCCCCATGACCTGGCCCGTGGGCCAGGGCAAGGCCTTCGGCGGCATCATCAACCTGCGCAACAAGACCATGACGGTGTTCGAGTCCGGCAGCGAGCGCCGCCCGCAGGACTTCGAGGCCATCCCGCTGTCCGACGAAACCACGCTGCGCGCGCGCTTCGGCGCCGAGTTCGACGCCGCGCTCGAAAGCATGGAACTGGCCGTGGGTGCCTCGCCCGAGTGGGACCACGAGGCCTTCCTGGCCGGCAAGCTGACGCCCGTGTTCTTCGGCTCCGGGGTGAACAACTTCGGGGTGATGGAGGTGCTCGATGCGCTGGTGGACATGGCGCCGCCCCCCGGCCCGCGCGTGAGCACGCTGCAGGTCAACAAGCAGCCCGTGGTCAAGACCATCCAGCCCGAGGACGAGGGCTTTGCCGGTGTGGTGTTCAAGGTGCAGGCCAACATGGACGCCAACCACCGCGACCGCATCGCCTTCGTGCGCGTGGCCTCCGGCAAGTACGTGCCGGGCATGAAGCTCAAGGTGCAGCGCAGCGCCAAGGAGCTGCGCCCCACCTCGGTCGTGACTTTCATGTCGCAGCGCCGCGAGGCGGTGGAAGAGGCCTACGCGGGCGATATCATCGGCTTCACCACACACGGCGGCGTGCAGCTCGGCGACACCATCACCGATGGCGCCAACCTGCAGTTCACCGGCCTGCCGTTCTTCGCACCCGAGATGTTCATGACCGTGGTGCTCAAGAACCCGCTGCGCACCAAGCAGCTGCAGCAGGGCCTGGCCCAGCTGGGCGAGGAAGGCGCCATCCAGGTCTTCAAGCCCGATGCCGGCGGCAACATGCTGCTCGGAGCCGTGGGCCAGTTGCAGTTCGAAGTGGTGCAGCACCGCCTCAAGGCGGAATACGACGCCGACGTGCGCCTGGAAGGCTGCCAGTACACCGGCGCACGCTGGATCACGGCCGACAACGCGGCCGACCTGCGCGCCTTCACCGACGCCTACCCGCTGCGCCTGGCGCACGACGCGGCCGACACGCTGGCCTACCTGTGCACTTCGCCCTACGACGTGCGCCTGGCGCAGGAGCGCTTTCCCAAGATCCACTTCCATCCGCTGCGCGAACACGCCGGGCTGAGCCTGGGCAGCGCGAGCTGAGCCTCTTCCTCCCAGCCATCTCTCAGCCATCGTCCCTCCCATGCGGCACGCCCAGCCCTCGACAGCACGGCCTGCGCTCCGTGGGAGGGCGGCAGGCATGCTGCGGCGTTTCATGCTGGTGCTCGCACTGGGACTGGGCTGCACCCTGGCCGTGGCAGACCCGCCCCGCAGCGGCGCCAGGCCGCCCGCCGCGCCACGCGCGGAAATCCCGCCCGTCCAGGACATCCTGAACATGCCGGTCGGCGACCCGCCCGTGGAATCCATGCACTGGCCCCAGGCGCTGGAGGCATTGGGCCGTCCCCGCGAGGCCGCCGCCCTGCGCCAGGCCCTGCTGCTGCGCTGGCTGGCCAGCCTGCAACCGGCAGGGAACTTCGCCCCGACGACCGAAACCCTGGGCCAGGCCATCGAGTCCGTCGGATCACCCGACAGCACCGCCCGCGCCCGTGACGCCAAGGCCTGGTGGAACGCCCTGCTGGCCCGCCAGCTGCGCATCGCACTGCCCGAGGCCAGCGTGCCCTTGCCTGACGAGATCGGTAGCCTGCAGGAACGCCTGGTGACCCTGCGCCCCGGCGTCTGGGCACTGCGCGACAACGCCAGGGCACCCACCGCCAACCCGACCCCGGGCGTGGCACCAGCGCCCGGCGTCTTCGCCCTGGTGGAACTGCACAACACCGGCAGCAGGGCGCTGGCCCTGGGGCCCTTCGATCTGGAACTGCTGCCGCAGCGTGCTGCGGCCCAAGCGGCCACACCCGCCTGGTCGATGGCCTGCGAGACTCCCCGCTACCAGGCCAAAGCCCCCCTGGCGCCCAACCAGGCCCAGCCCTACCTGTGCCGCGGTCCGGCGCTGCAAGGTGCCGCAGAGGATGCGGGCGCGGTGCTCCTCGCCGCCCAGCAGCAGGGGCGGCTGCGCATCCGGTCCGACGCGCTCGACCGGGAATCCGAGCGCAGTGCGATCGCCACCGCGCTCGCGCAGCCCCGGCAGGACGCGCTGCGCAGCTTCCTGGCCGCCAATGCATCGTGCGAGCAACGCGGAAACTGCGCCGCCCAAGCCCGCGAGGCCCGGGCGCGTGCGGCCAAGGCGGCCTCCGCCAACCAGGCCCGCGAGCGCGAGCGCTGGATCGCCCTGAAATGGTGGGGGGCCATCCTCGCCGGTGCTGCGGTGTATGTCGCCATGGCCCGCTACATCAGCGTGGCAGCCGCCTCGGTCGCCCTGTTCATTGCGCTGGCCATCCCTGCCTACCAAGTCTTCCAATCGGCGCGGACCATGAACACGGCCGACAACTGGGGCGGCTTTGTCGTGATCCCGATGATGGGCCTGGCCATCCTGGTCCCCATCGTGGTGCCGCCCATTGCAGCCTGGATCTACCGCACCGCCGCCAACCGCCAGGACCGCCGCCGGACCCTTCAGACGATCGGCTACGTCGTGGTCACGGTCCTCGCCATCGCCTTGATCAACCGCATCCTGGACCTGCTGTTCTGACCCGGCTACGCCGGTCCCATTTTTTGTCCCCGCCTTCATGCATCCTCTGACCCACTGGCACATCGCAGCCACCCCTCCCCTGCTCGGCGTCTTCACCGACATCGACGACACGCTGACCACCGACGGTGCGATCACGCCCGACGCCCTCCAGGCCCTGGGCGCGCTGCGCGCCGCCGGCCTGCACGTCATCCCCATCACCGGCCGGCCGGTCGGCTGGAGCGAGCCCTTCGCGCTGGGCTGGCCCGTGGACGCCATCGTGGCCGAGAACGGCGCCGTGGCGCTGCGCCGCGTGGACGGCCCTGCGGGCCCAACCCTGGCCAAGACCTACCAGCAGGACGGGCCCACCCGCACGACCAACTACGCACGCATGCAGGAGGTGCTGGCGCAGGTGGAGCGCGAGGTGCCGGGGGCCCTGCGCGCCACCGATTCGCCCGGGCGCGAGACCGACATCGCCATCGACCACAGCGAGTTCACGCAGCTGCCGCAGCAGGCCATCGACGCCGCCGTACAGCGCATGCGCGCGGCCGGGATGAACGCCACGGTGAGCAGCATCCACATCAACGGCTGGTTCGGCGCCCACAACAAGCTCGAAGGCGCGCGCTGGATCGTGCGCGAGCTGTTCGGCCGCGACCTCGATGCCGAGATCGGCCGCTGGGTCTATGTGGGCGACTCGACCAACGACCAGCTCATGTTCCAGCACTTTGTGCACAGCGTGGGCGTGGCCAACATCGCGCGCTTCGTGCCGCAGCTGGCCCATCTGCCGCGCTACGTGACCGCGGGCGAGCGCGGCGCTGGCTTCAGCCAGGTGGCGCAACACATCCTGGCCGGCATGGCGGCCACTGCCTGACGGCGCCGACCTCTGCGCACATGGCCCGGCGCAAGCGCTTCGCCATCGCCTGGCTCGCTCTCGGCCTGTGCGCCCTGGGTGGGTACCTGTGGACGGCCCAGCACACGCCCGGCCGGTTTTCCGTGCGCGCCGGCGGCCAGGAAGTGCATGACCGCAGCACCGGCCTGACCTGGCGCCGCTGCACCGAGGGCATGCGATGGAGCGGCGTGGGCTGCACGGGCGAGCCCCGCACCTTCACCCAGATCGAGGCGACCGAGCATGCCGCGCAGCAGACCGGCTGGCGGCTACCCACGGTCGGCGAGCTGCACACGCTGGTGGACGCGGGGCGCCGCAACCCGGCCATCGATACCCAGGCGTTCCCCGACACGCCACCCGACTGGTTCTGGAGCGCGAGCCAGGCCAACAGCCGCATCACCCATGCCTGGCTGGTGCATTTCGGCGAAGGCCGGGCCAACATGGCGCTGCGGCTCAACCACCTGCCGGCGCGCCTGGTCAGGCGCTGAGGACCTGCAGCGCCCGGGTCCATGTGACGATCACGCGCGATGGGGTTGACGGTGCCGAAGCAGTGCCGGCAGCAGACCCCAGGCCAGGTCGACGGAGCCGGCCTTCAGGACGGTTTGGCCAGGCCCAGCTTCTCCACCAGCGCCTTTTCGCGCGCAAAGGTGTCCTGCGCGAACTTCTGGTAGGCCGAGGTGCTCATGTACATGGGCACCATGTCGTAGCGGGCCAGGGCTGTGCGGTAGCTCTCCTGCTCCATGGCCTTCTTGAAGGCATCGTGCAGGCGCTTGACCATGGCGTCGGGCGTACCCTTGGGTGCGCCGATGCCGAACGGCGAGTTCTGCACCAGATTGAGGCCCAGTTCCTTGAGCGTGGGTGCATCGGGGAACTTGGCCAGGCGCTCGGCCCCCCAGGTGTTGAGCACGCGCAGCTTGCCGGCCTCGACCTGGGGCGCAAAGCCCGTGGAGTCGGCCGCGGCCATGATCTGCCCGCCCAGGATGGATTGCATCAGGTCGGCGCTGCCCTTGTAGGGCACGTGCAGCAACTCCAGCCCCAGTTGCTGGGCGATGAGCTCCATGGTCAGGTGCGGGCTGGTCATGGTGCCGGTGGAGCCGTAGCTGAGCTTGCCGGGATTGGCCTTGGCCCAGGCCACGAAATGCGTCCAGGTCTTGAGCTGCGAATCGGCCGGGACCACCAGACCGAAGGCGTAGCCGGTCACGTTGAGCACGTAGCTGATGTCCTTGACCGGGTCCCAGCTGATCTTGGTGGTGTAGGGCAGGCGGAACACGCCCAGCGGAATCTGCGCGATGGTGTAGCCGTCGGCCGCGGAGCCCTGCAGCTGCTGGGCGGGCAGCGTGCCGCCGGCGCCGGGCTTGTTTTCCACGATCACGGGCTGGCCCAGGATTTTGCCGGCGTTGTCAGCCAGGGAGCGCATGGTGATATCGGTGGGCCCACCCGCCGGGAAGGCGATCACCAGCTTGATCGGCTTGGCCGGAAAACTCTGGGCCCGGGCCAGCAGGGTGGCCGGAGCGACCGCGGCGGCGGCACCCCACTGGATGATCTGACGGCGACGCTGCATGGTGGAATCCTTGGAAGACATAGATCCCTGCATTGGACTGCAGTCCCGTCGCCATGGGCATGCAGGAAACTCCCTAGCAAGTGTCACGCAGGCGCCTGCCACGGGTGCCGCATGCGCTCAGGCCTTGTAGGTGGACAGCAGGATGCTGGTCTCCGTGTTGCCGATGCCCGGCGTGAGGCGGATGCGCCCCAGCGCCATGTCGAAGGCCTCCAGGCTCTCGGCCCGCACCTCGGCCACGATGTCCCAGCGGCCGTTGGTGCTGTGCAGGGTGTCCACGGCCGGCTCGCCACGCAGCGCGCGGATGACATCGGGCGCGGCATTGCCCTCCACCGCGATGCTCATCCAGGCGCGTATGCGCTGGGGTTCCGAATCGGGGCGCAGGCGCACGGTGTAGCCCGTGATCACACCGCTCTCCTGCATCTTGCGCAGGCGGTTCTGTACCGTGCCGCGGGAGATGCGCAGCTTCTGCGCCAACACGGCCACGGGGGTGCGGGCATCGGTGCGCAGGATGCCGATGATTTGGCGGTCGGTGTCGTCGATAGTGGCCATAGTGATCCATAGCATTGGCAATATGCCAATTTTCAGCGCATTTTGACCAGGATGATGGCTTTTCTGTAGCGCTCCCCATGCCGAGAATTCCAGGGATTGCATCCCAACCTGTCCGTCCCCGTCCATGCCCCAACCCTCTGCCCAAGCCCCTGCCGCGGTCGTGATGGTGCGCCCGCACCGCTTCCACCCCAATCCAGAAACCGCCGCTGACAACGCCTTCCAGTCGCCCGCCGACCAGGCAGCCGACGCCATCGCCAGCCTTGCCCATGCCGAAGTGACAGCCGCCGCGGCCCGGTTGCAGGCAGCCGGCGTGCGCGTGCACCTGTTCGAGGACCTGGGCGAGCGCGGTACGCCGGACGCGGTGTTTCCCAACAACTGGTTCTCGACCCATGCGGGCGGGCATGTGGCCCTGTACCCGATGTTTGCCGAGAGCCGCCGGCGTGAGCGGCGTGCCGACGTGATCGAGATGCTCAAGGCCGAGTACCGCGTGCAGGACGTGATCGACTACTCGGGCCTGGAGGCCGACGGCATGTTCCTCGAGGGCACTGGCGCGATGGTGCTCGACCACATCGAGCGCGTGGCCTACACCGCGCAGTCCAACCGCGCCGACCCGGTGGCATTGGAGCGCTTTTGCACCCACTTCAACTACGAACCCATGGCCTTTGCCACGACCGACGCACAGGGGATGCCGTGCTACCACACCAACGTGATGCTGTGCGTGGGCACCGACTTCGCGCTCGGCGGCTTCCACCTGGTCAGCGACCCGGTACGCCGCCAAGCCGTGTGCGAGCGCCTGGCCGAATCCGGCCGCACCTTGATCGAACTGAGCGCGCAGCAGATCGGCGATTTCGCGGGCAATGCGCTGGAGCTCACAGGCAAAGAGGGCCGGGTGCTGGCCCTGTCGGCACGCGCAGCAGCCAGTCTCACTGCAGCGCAGAAAGCCGTGATCGAGCGCAGCGCCGCCCTGCTGCCGCTGGCGGTGCCCACCATCGAGCTCGCGGGTGGATCGGTGCGCTGCATGCTGGCAGGCATCCACCTGGCGCGCAGGGGGTGACACCGGGGGAACCGCGGTGCGCCCTCAGCGGGGCGGGGCTTCTGCATCCAGTTGCGCATCGCACCCCACCCCGGCGGCAATCGAACGCCGGGCCCAGGCGCCGATGGCGCGCACCAGCCAGGGATGGCGGATACGCGTCACCCCGCCCGGGTCGGACACCATGCCGCACAGGTAGCGGCCCTCGCCATCGCTCCAGCGCAATGCCACGCACGCACCAGTGCGCCGGCGCGACACCAGCACCCCCACCGGGCAGGGCTCAGACAGGCAGCACAGGCCGCAGCCGTTGCAGGGCGCGCCCTCGGCGGGCTTGGGTGGTGCCTCGGGGTGCAGCCACACCACCTGGGGCGACGGCGAAGGGGACGAAGGCGGCATGGGGGATGGCGGGGGGAAGGCCACGCCATTGTGACGGCGATGCAGCAAAAAAGAGACCCCGTCCATCTCCAGGATGGGCGGGGTCAATGACCGGGTGGAGCGGACTCGCCGGCCGAGGGGGGAAACAGGTGGGAGGGGAGCAAGGGCGGCGCAGGCCGCGAAGGCGATCGCTGGCGCGTCAGCAGCCCAGCGGGCGGTTGGGGCGCATGGGGATCACGCCGCTCACCCGCAGGGTGTTGGCGGAGCCATCGGTGGCCGTGAGCGTCTTGCTGGTCAGGCGCACCTGGTTGCTGTCACGTGCGACCACCGTGTCCACGGTATCGCCGTTGCTGTATTCCTTGCCGGCAAAGGTCACGAAGATCTGGTGCAGGCCGGTGGCATCCGGGCGGTAGCGCACGTCACCAAAGGCCGTTTCGGTCGAACCGACCTTTCTCGCGCCATCGAAGCGGAAGGTGCACAGCTCGGGCACGGAACCAATCGGGTTCTTCTTGTCGACCTCGGTCAGATTGAGCGCACCGTTGCCGTACACGCCGTTGAGTCCGGACAGGGAGGCATTCGTCACCGTGAGCACCCCCGGCTCGTTGCTGGGTGTGGGTTCGTCGCTGTTGCCCCCACCGCAGGCGACAAGCAGCGCGCTGGCAGCGGCGATGGCAGAACAGGTCTTGAGGAGGGAGTTCATGGCGAGCGGCTTTGTCGTGTGGAGGTGGGGGTATCGTAGGAGCGGGGTCTTGCCGCTGGCGTGCGCCAACGCCCCTGTCGTGCGTAGGACCTTCGCCTACACGGAAAAGGGCAGGCAGCATCCGCAAAAAAGCCCGCCTCCCAGAGGGAAGCGGGCCACGGAACCAGTCGCAGTCGCAGTCGCAGGACCGGCCAAGGGGGAAACCACCGGATGTGCGCAGGAGCCGCCTGCGCCCCCGGGTCAGCAATTAGCATTGCGGGTAGCGTGCAGGGGAATGATGGCCGTCAGCTTCAGGGTATCGGTGGAACCGTCGGTGGCCCCCATGGTCTTGCTGGTGAAACGCACCAGGTTGCCGCTGCGGTCCACCAGGGTGTCCACCGAGTCGAGGCTGGCGTACTCCTTGCCGTTGAAGGTCAGGAACGCGAAATACAGGCCCGTGGCCGAAGGACGGTAGGTGATCTTGCCGAAGGCGGTAGGCACGCCTTGGACGCCCGCAGCAGGAGCCGCGCCGGTGAGCGAGACAGGTGCGGTGATGTTGCCGACCATAGCGGCCTGCGTGGTGGAGGTACCGACAATGGAGACAGGCGTGGTGGTCACGTCCACCACCGTGTTGGTGGTAGCGCCGGCCGTAGCGGTGGGATCTACCTTATCGGCACCCATGAACTTGTAGGCGCAGGTGGCGGGCTTTGCGCCCATGGCTTCCTGGTAGTACACCTCGCTCAGCGTGAGCTGGCCGTTGCCATAGACCCCGTTCAGGCTGGGGATGGTTGCATCGGTGACCGTCAGAACACCGGGCTCGGTGCTGGGATCGGCATCGACGACGGCGGCGGCGACTTCATTGCTGCTGGTGCTGCTGAAACTGCCACTTCCACCGCCACCGCCACCACCGCCGCAGGCAGTGAGCAGTACCGATACGAGGGCCAGGGCAGTCAGGGTTGGAGTGTGTGAGGTCATGGCAGTAGGCGGGTAGTTAAGGGGTAGATCAGGGCTTTTGGGCTTGGCGCCTTTCCGCCGTTACCCATGAAACGAAGAGTAGGTTTTTCCCCTCTTTCGCCGCGTGCGCCGAGTTCCGCGCCTACCGTAGGACTTCGCCCAACCCCTGCGTGGGTTGGGCCCCCGGTCCCCTGTCCCTGCCCTGTCTGCCGTACAGAGCGGTTTTCGCTATCCCCTTGCGCCTCAGCGCGCCAGCACCGGCGCCAGCGCCTTCCCCGTGTGCGTACCCAGTTTCACCACCGCTTCCGGTGGCGCGGCGGCCACGATGCGCCCCCCTTCCTTGCCCCCTTCGGGCCCCAGGTCGATGATCCAGTCGGCCTCGGCGATCACATCCAGGTCGTGCTCGATCACCACCACGCTGTGCCCGCCGTCGACCAGGCGGTGCAGCACGCGGATGAGCTTGTCCACGTCGGCCATGTGCAGGCCGACGGTGGGCTCGTCGAGCACGTAGAGCGTGTGCGGTGCCTTCTGGCCACGCCGGCCCACTTCGTCGCGCACCTTGGTGAGCTCGGTCACGAGCTTGATGCGCTGAGCCTCACCGCCCGAGAGCGTGGGCGAGGGTTGGCCCAGCGTGAGGTAGCCCAGGCCCACATCCTTGAGCAACTGGAGCGGATGCGCGATGGAAGGCATGGAGGCAAAGAAGTCCACGGCCTCGTCCACCTCCATCTGCAGCACGTCGCCGATGCTCTTGCCACGCCAGGTCACGGCCAGCGTCTCGGGGTTGAAGCGCGCGCCGTGACAGGCCTCGCAAGGCACCTTCACGTCGGGCAGGAAGCTCATGGCGATGGTGCGGATGCCCTGCCCTTCGCAGGTCGGGCAACGGCCCTCGCCGGTGTTGAAGCTGAAGCGCCCGGCCGCATAACCGCGCGCCTTGGCTTCCAGCGTCTCGGCAAACAGCTTGCGGATGGTGTCCCAGAAGCCGATGTAGGTCGCAGGGCAAGAACGCGGCGTCTTGCCGATGGGCGTCTGGTCCACTTCCAGCACCCGGTCCACCGACTCGAAGCCTGCCAGGCCCGTGCAGCCCACCAGGGCTGGTGCCTTGCCCGCGTCCATGGCGTCGCGCCCGGCCTTGGTGGAGCGCTGCTGCACCCAGGCCTGCACGTTGCTGAGCAGCACGTCGCGCGCCAGCGTGGACTTGCCCGAGCCGCTCACGCCCGTGACCGCCACCAGGCGGTGCAGCGGCACCGTCGCTGTCACGTTCTGCAGGTTGTGCAGGTGCGCGCCATGCACGGTGAGCCAGCGGATGGCGGCGCGCGCCTTGGCATCGTCCAGGGCCTGCGCAGTGAGCGCCGCAGCCTGGGCTGCGCGCTTCTTGACCGCTGCGCTCTGCCGCCCCTTGGGCGCTTCCACAGGTTCGCCCAAGGCCGCGTCGGCGGCGCTCAGCTCGCTCGGCTGCATGCTGCGGCGCAGCTGCAGCGGGTGCTTCATGGCGTGCAGCAGGTAGCGGCCGGTCTGCGAATCGCCGGCCGCCGTGATGTCGGCCACGCTGCCCTGCGCCACCAGGCGGCCGCCGCGCTTGCCGGCACTCGGGCCGATGTCGATGATGTGGTCGGCACGGCGGATGGTGTCCTCGTCGTGCTCCACCACCACCAGCGTATTGCCCTTGTCGCCCAGCTTGTGCAGGGCGTTGAGCAGGATCTGGTTGTCGCGCGCATGCAGGCCGATGGTGGGCTCGTCGAGCACGTAGCACACGCCCTGCAGGTTGCTGCCCAGCTGTGCCGCCAGGCGGATGCGCTGTGCCTCGCCGCCCGAGAGCGTGGGCGCGCCGCGGTCCAGCGTGAGGTAGCCCAGGCCCACCTCTTCGAGGAATTCGAGGCGGCTCTTGATCTCGGGCACCAGGTCGCGCGCAATGTCGGCCTCGCGCCGGGTCATGCCACCTTCAATCTGCAGCGTCTCGACCCAGCGGCGCACGTCGGTGACGGACAAGGCCGCGATGTCGGTGATGCCGATGCCCGCAAAGCGCACGGCGCGCGCCGTGGCGTTCAGGCGCGTTCCCTGGCAGCCCGGGCACGCCGTGTCGGCCAGGTCCTCGACCTCGGGCTCGGCAAAGGTCTGCTCGCGGCCCTTCTCGTTGTCGTCCTGCACCGAATCGTCGAAGACCTTGCGCTGGTCCTTGGTGAGCTTGACGCCCGTGCCCACGCAATCGGGGCACCAGCCGTGCTTGCTGTTGTAGCTGAACAGGCGTGGGTCGAGTTCGGCGTACGAGGTCGCGCACACCGGGCAGGCGCGCTTGGTCGAGAACGCCTGCAGCGTGCCGATGGCCGCCGTGGGCGTACCGGCAAGCATGGCTTCGCGCAGGCCTTCTAGGCTGCTGAGCACGTGCACCACGCCCTTGCCATGCGTGAGCGCCTGCGCCAGCGATTCGCGCAGCAGCGCCTCACCCTCGGCCGACACGTCGATGCTGGCCACGGGCAGCTCGATGGTGTGCTCCTTGAAGCGGTCGATGCGCGGGAACCCCGTGGTGGGCAAAAAGTTGCCATCCACCCGCAGGTGGGTGAAGCCGCGCGGGCGCGCCCAGTCGGCCAGTTCGGTGTACACGCCCTTGCGGTTCATCACCAGCGGCGCGAGCAGGCCGATGTGCTGGCCACGGAAAGTGCGCAGCAATTGCGCGGCAATGCTCTCGGGCGTCTGCGGTTGCACGGCGGCGCCGTCCTTCACGCAGTGCTGCGTGCCGAGCTTGACGTACAGCAGGCGCAAAAAGTGCCAGACCTCGGTGGTGGTGCCCACGGTGGACTTGCGCCCGCCGCGCGACAGGCGCTGCTCGATGGCCACGGTGGGCGGGATGCCGTAGACCGCGTCCACCTCGGGCCGGCCCGCGGGCTGCACGATGCTGCGCGCATAGGCGTTGAGCGATTCGAGGTAGCGGCGCTGCCCTTCGTTGAACAGGATGTCGAAGGCCAGCGTGGACTTGCCCGAGCCGCTGACCCCCGTCACCACGTTGAAGCGGCCGCGCGGGATGTCGACGCTCAGGTTCTTGAGGTTGTGCTCCTTGGCGTTGATGATCTCGATCGCATTCTTCGAGGTGTCGGCCTGGCCGGCATGCGCCAGCCGCTGCTGGCGCCGCAGCACCGCCGCCTTCTCGTGCACCGAATGGCCGCCGGCGCCCAGCGCCAGCTCGTAGTCGCGCAGCGCCTGGCCGGTGTGCGAGGTGGCGTGCTGGCGCACGTCCTCGGGCGTGCCCTCGGCCACCAGCAGGCCGCCGCCGTCGCCGCCTTCGGGGCCCAGGTCGATGAGCCAGTCGCTGGCGCGGATCACGTCCAGGTTGTGCTCGATCACGATCAGCGAGTGCCCGGCGTCGATGAGCTTGCGCAGTGCGCGCATGAGCTTGGCGATGTCGTCGAAGTGCAGGCCCGTGGTCGGTTCGTCGAACAGGAACAGCGTGCCCTTGCGTGCCACGGCCTGGCGCGATTTGGCCGCTGTGCGCGCCGCCTCGGCCAGGAAGCCCGCAAGCTTGAGGCGCTGGGCCTCGCCGCCCGAGAGCGTGGGCACGGGCTGGCCCAGGGCCACGTACTCGAGCCCCACGTCCACGATGGGCTGCAGCGCACGGATCACGTCGCGGTCGCTGGCGAACAGGTCGGCGGCCTCGGCCACCGTGAGGGCCAGCACGTCGGCCACGTTGAGCGCACGGCCACCGCGCTCGATGGTGATCTCCAGGATCTCGGGGCGGTAGCGCTTGCCGTCGCAGTCAGGGCAGCGCAGGTACACGTCGGAGAGGAACTGCATCTCCACATGCTCGAAGCCCGAGCCGCCGCAGGTCGGGCAGCGCCCGTCGCCGCTGTTGAAGCTGAACTTGGCGGCGGTGTAGCTGCGCTGTTTAGCCAGCGGCGCCACGGCGAACAGTTCGCGGATGCTGTCCCACGCACCTACGTAGCTCACGGGGTTGGAGCGCGCAGTCTTGCCAATGGGCGACTGGTCCACGAACACCACGTCCGACAGGTGGTCGGCGCCCAGCATGCGCTCGTGCGCGCCCGGCGAATCGGTGGCCTTGCCGAAGTGGCGCAGCAGCGCGGGGGCCAGCACGTCCTGGATCAGGCTCGACTTGCCCGAGCCGCTGACGCCGGTCACGGTGACCAGGCGCTGCAGCGGGAACTCTACCGACACGTCCTTCAGGTTGTGCTCGCGCGCGCCTTCGAGGACCAGGCGCGGCGTGGCCTCGGTCACCATGCGCTTGAAGCCGAAGCCCACGTGCTTGCGCCCGCTCAGGTAGGCGCCGGTCAACGTGTCGGCATGGCGCAGGTCGGCCGTGGTGCCGTCGAACACGATCTGCCCGCCCAGACGGCCGGGGCCGGGGCCCATGTCGATCATGCGGTCGGCCGCGAGCATCACGGCCGGGTCGTGCTCCACCACCACCAGGGTATTGCCCGCATCGCGCAGGCGCAGCATGGCCTCGGTGATGCGGTGCATGTCGCGCGGGTGCAGGCCGATGCTGGGCTCGTCGAGCACGAACAGCGTATTGACCAGCGAGGTTCCGAGCGCCGTGGTCAGGTTGATGCGCTGCACCTCGCCGCCGCTCAGGGTGCGGCTCTGCCGGTCCAGCGTGAGGTAGCCGATGCCCACGTCGCACAGGTACTTGAGGCGCGTGGTGATCTCCTCGAACAGCAGCTTCAGGGCCTGGGTCTCACCCTCGTTGCCCTGTGCACCCTCGGCCACGAAGTCGATGCGGTCGAAGAAGCGGCGCAGCCGGTCGATGGGCAGCAGCATCAGGTCGTGCAGGCACAGGCCGGGCAAGGCCTCGAGCTGTGCGCGGCTCCATTTCACGCCCTCGGGCAGGAAGCGCCGGCCGGGTTCCAGCACCGCGTCGGCCGCGTCCTTGCTGCCGATACGCCACTGCAGGCTCTCGGTCTTGAGGCGCGCACCGGCGCAGGTGGGGCACGGCGTGTAGCTGCGGTACTTGGACAGCAGCACGCGGATGTGCATCTTGTAGGCCTTGCTCTCCAGGTACTCGAAGAAGCGCTTGATGCCGTACCACTGCTTGCTCCACTGCCCGTCCTTGTAGCCCGGCGTGCCGCCGATGACCCACTTCTTCTGGTCCTCGGTGAGCTTGTTCCACGGCGTGTCGCGCGGGATGCCGGCGCTCTCGGCATGGCGCATGAGGTCGTCCTGCGCCTCTTTCCAGGCCGGAGTCTGGATGGTCTTGATGGCGCCGGCACGCAGGGTGAGCTTGTCGTTGGGGATGACGAGGCCATAGTCCACCCCGATCACGCGGCCGAAGCCGCGGCAGGTCTCGCAGGCGCCCACGGCGGAATTGAACGAGAACATCGACGGGATCGGGTCGCTGTAGCGCAGGTCGCTGTCCGGGCAGTGCAGGCCCGTGGAAAAGCGCCACAGCTCGGGCTCGGCCTCGGGTGCGTCGGCCAGGCGGTAGACGTTGAGGCGCCCGGTGCCGCGCTTCAAGGCCACCTCGATGGCCTCGATCACGCGCGCCTTCTCGGCATGGCCCAGGCGGAAGCGGTCGGCCACCACGTCGAGCAGCTTGCGCGGGCCGGTGGGCGTGGCCACCTCGCGCTCGGCCTGCACCTTGGTGAAGCCGCTGGCCGACAGCCACTGCTCGACCTGCTCGGCCGAGGTGTTGGCGGGCAGCTCGACGGGGAAGGTCAGCACGACGCGCGGATCGCCGCCCGCGGCGCAGCGGCGCTGCAGCTCGGCGTAGATGGTCTCAGGGCTGTCGTGGCGCACCGGCTGGGCGGTCTCGCGGTCGAACAGCTGGCCAGCACGTGCAAACAACAGCTTCAGATGGTCGTTGAGCTCGGTCATCGTGCCCACGGTGGAGCGCGAGCTGCGCACCGGATTGGTCTGGTCGATGGCGATGGCCGGCGGCACGCCCTCGACCTTGTCCACGGCCGGCTTGTCCATGCGGTCCAGGAACTGGCGCGCGTAGGCGCTGAAGGTCTCCACATAGCGGCGCTGGCCTTCGGCATACAGGGTGTCGAAGACCAGGCTGGACTTGCCCGAGCCGCTCGGGCCCGTGACCACCGTGAGCTCCCCGGTGCGGATGTCCAGATCCAGGTTCTTGAGGTTGTGCTGGCGTGCGCCGCGGATACGGATCAGTCCCTGGGTCATGGAAGCAGTCTTTCGAGGTGAGGCGGGACATTCTAGGCACCGCCATCGCTCCCGTCCGGCCCCCTCGCAATACCCCCAGGCCTGACATCTGCTGACAAGTCCTGTCACGGCGTCGGGTTATGCCCGCTCGCCCGGCGCGAACATCTCTTAGAGTCACCCTCAATTCCAAGGAGACAACCATGAACAACACATGGAAACAATGGGGGGCGACCGCAGCCCTGGCCACCGTGCTGTGCGGCACAGGCCACGCGCAGATCCTGATCGGCCAGACGGCGGGTTACTCGGGCACGGTGGCAGCAGGGGTCAAGGAGACGGCCGATGGCGCCATGCTCTTCATCGATGCCGTCAACGCCAAGGGCGGCGTCAATGGCCAGAAGATCGAGATCGTCTCGATGGACGACAAGTTCGACCCCAAGCTGGCCGCCGACAATGCCCGCAAGCTGATCGAGGAAAAGAACGTGCTGGCCATGTTCCTCACGCGCGGCACGCCCCATACCGAGGCCATGATCCCCCTGCTGGACAAGCATGGCGTGGCGCTGGTGGGGCCCTCCACCGGCGCCATGGTGCTGCACCAGCCCGTGCGCAAGAACATCTTCAACGTGCGCGCTACCTACCAGCGCGAGGCAGAAAAGGCCATGACCCACCTGGCCTCGATGGGCATCACCCGCATTGCCCTGGTCTATGCCGACGACAGCTTTGGCGCCGACGGCCTCGCCGGCGCCCAGAAGGGCCTGGCCGCCAGCAAGCTGACGGCCACCGTGCTGGAAAAGTTCGACCGTGCCAAGCCGGACTTCGCCCCGATTGCCGCCAAGGTCGCCAAGGCCCAGGCGCAGGCCGTACTGATGATCGCCTCGGGCTCGGCCGTGGTGGATGCGGGCAACGCCATCCGCAGCGCCGGCTCGGCTGCCCAGATCGTGACCCTGTCCAACAACGCGTCGGGGGGCTTCATCAAGAGCCTGGGCACCAACGCCCGCGGCGTGATCGTGACCCAGGTGTACCCCAACGAGCGGGCTGTGACCTATGGCATGGTCAAGGAAGCACAGACGCTGGCCAAGGCCAAGGGCGTGGCCGAGATCAGCCCCGCCATGCTCGAAGGCTTTGCCGCCGCCAAGGTGCTGGTCGAAGGCCTCAAGCGCGCCGGCCCCAAGCCCACGCGCGAGAAGGTCCAGATGGCGCTGGAGGGCATCCGGAAGTTCGACCTTGGCGGACTGGAGCTGAGCTATGGCCCCGACGACCACACGGGCCTGGATTTCGCCGACCTGTCCATCATCGGCACCGACGGCAAGTTCCGCCGCTGAAGCGGCGCCGGGGCTCACCTGGCAGGGATCAGGTAAAGCCCCGGCTACCTTTTGTCACACCTTCGGCCTACACTGTCGCGCTACCTACCACCAGGGTCCGTATGAAGCACCTTGCCGCCCTTCCCCTGAACACGGCCTGCGCCGCGCTTGCCCTGCTGGTCCTGGGGAGTAGTCCGGCCCAGGCGCAGATCCTCATCGGCCAGACCGTGGGCGTGACCGGCTCGGCCGCCGCCACGGTGCAGGAGTCCATGAAGGGTGCATCGCTCTACATCGACCACGTCAACGCACGGGGCGGCGTCGGCGGGCAGAAGGTCGAGGTCATCACGCTCGACGACAAGTTCGACCCCAAGCTGACCCTGGAGAACACGCGCACGCTGATCGAGCAGAAGGGTGTGATCGGCCTGTTCATGACGCGCGGCACGCCGCACACCCAGGGCATCGTGCCGGTGCTGGAGCAGCACGGCGTGGCCCTGGTGGGCCCATCGACCGGCGCCATGGTGCTGCACAAGCCGGTGCTCAAGTACGTGTTCAACGTGCGCGCCACCTACCAGCGCGAGGTCGAAAAAGCCATCACCCACCTGAACACCCTGGGCATCAAGCAGATCGGCGTGGTGCACGTGGACGACACCTTCGGTGCCGACGGGCTGGCAGGCGCCCAGGCGGGCTTCAAGGCCAACAGCATCGAGGCCTTGTTCGTCGAGAAGTTCGACCGCGCCAAGCCCGACTACTCCGCCATCGCTCCGCGCGTGGCACAAAAGCAGCCGCAGGCGGTGATCTTCATCGGCACCGGCGCAGCCGTGGTGGACGGCATCAAGGCGCTGCGCGCCGCGGGCGTCACCGGACAGATCGTGACCCTGTCGAACAACGCCTCGGGCGGCTTCGTGAAGGCCCTGGGCGACAGCGCGCGCGGCGTGGTGGTGACGCAGGTCTTCCCCTCCGAGCGCTCGCTCAACTACCCGCTGATCAAGGAGGCCATGGACCTCGCCAAGGCCGGCGGCGTGAGCGAACTCACCCCCGCCATGGTCGAGGGCTTCGTGAGCGCCAAGGTGCTGGTGGAAGGCCTCAAGCGCGCCGGCGCCAAGCCCGACCGCGCCAAGCTGCATGCGGGCCTGGAAGGCATCCGCAACTGGGACATGGGCGGCCTGACACTGTCCTTCAGCGCCACGGACCATTCAGGCCTCGATTTCTCCGACCTCTCCATCATCGGCCCCGACGGTAGATTCAAGCGGTAGCGGCGGTATAGCCATCAGCCCATCCGGCTGGCATTGGACCGCAGCACAGGCCCACGGCGTGTGAAACTGGCGCAGCCGAGGCCAGCGCTCCCGCGCAAGGGCCGCCCCGCCGCGCTGGGAGCGTCCCCCTCCCGACTCGCATAGCGAGTCGAGAGAGGGGTG
>NZ_AKJX01000219.1 GCF_000276605.1 Acidovorax sp. CF316
CGGCCGCCGACAGCGGGGCGTTGTCGCCTTGCGTGCCGGGCACGATCCAGTCCAGCACCAGGGTGCCGGGCGCCGAGGGGGCCGGCGTGGCCTTGTCGGCCCAGCAGCTTTCGCAGTCGGCGCTCACGAAACGCTCGAACAGCGCCGCGGGCCGGGCCACGCCATCGCTGCTGCAGCTCGACTGGGCTGCGAGGTGGGGGGCATGCAGGGCCAGCAGCATGGCTGCGGCAAGGGCAATGTTTTTCATGGCAGGCGGTGGCGCTTTCTACAATGCCCCCATGTTCCCACAAGACCTGTTTCCGGGTGCGCCCGAGCCCCTGGAGCCCTCCACGCCCGCTGCCCCCTCCGCTGCGCCGCCGCTGCTGGCCAATCTCAACCCCGAGCAACTCGCCGCCGTCACCCTGCCGGCGGGGCATGCGCTCATCCTGGCGGGTGCCGGCTCGGGCAAGACCCGGGTGCTCACCACCCGCATCGCCTGGCTGCTGCAGAACGGTTACACCACGCCCGGCGGCATCCTGGCCGTGACCTTCACCAACAAGGCCGCCAAGGAAATGGTGGCGCGGCTGTCGGCCATGTTGCCCGTGAACGTGCGCGGCATGTGGATCGGCACCTTCCACGGCCTGTGCAACCGGCTGCTGCGCGCGCACCACAAGGCCGCCGGCCTGCCGCAGTCGTTCCAGATCCTGGACACGCAGGACCAGCTCTCGGCCGTCAAGCGCTTGTGCAAGCAGCACAACGTGGACGACGAGCGCTTTCCGCCCAAGCAGCTCGCCTACTTCATCTCCGGCTGCAAGGAAGAGGGCATGCGCCCCGGCGACGTGCAGGCCCACGACAGCGACACGCGCAAGAAGGTCGAGGTCTACCAGCTCTACGAAGAGCAGTGCCAGCGCGAGGGCGTGGTCGACTTCGGCGAGCTGATGCTGCGCAGCTACGAGCTGCTGCGCGACAACGACCCCATCCGCGAGCACTACCAGCGCCGCTTCGCGCACATCCTGGTGGACGAGTTCCAGGACACCAACAAGCTGCAGTACGCCTGGCTCAAGCAACTGGCGGGCAATGACGCCGGCGGGCGCTTCGAGGCGCGCGGCAGCGTGATCGCGGTGGGCGACGATGACCAGAGCATCTACGCCTTTCGCGGTGCGCGCGTGGGCAACATGGCCGATTTCGTGCGCGAGTTCGACGTGCAGCAGCAGATCAAGCTGGAGCAGAACTACCGCAGCTACAGCAACATCCTCGACTCGGCCAACGCCCTGATCAGCCACAACAGCCGCCGCCTGGGCAAGAACCTGCGCACCACGCAGGGCCCGGGCGAACCGGTGCGCGTGTACGAGTCCACCACCGACCTGGCCGAGGCGCAGTGGATGGTGGACGAGATCAGGCAACTGGTGCGCAGCGATGGCTTCGAGCGCAAGGAGATCGCCGTGCTCTACCGCAGCAATGCGCAGAGCCGGGTGATCGAATCGGCCCTGTTCAACGCCAGCGTGCCCTACCGCGTGTACGGCGGCCTGCGCTTCTTCGAGCGTGCTGAAATCAAGCATGCGCTGGCCTACCTGCGCCTGCTGGAGAACCCGCACGACGACACCAGCTTCCTGCGCGTGGTCAACTTCCCGCCGCGCGGCATCGGCGCCCGCAGCATCGAGGTGCTGCAGGACGCCGCGCGCGCGGCCGGCTGCTCGCTGCACGACGGTGTGAGCGCCGTGCCCGGCAAGGCGGGGGCCAATCTCTCGGCCTTCGTCGCCATGGTCGACGTGCTGCGCGAGCAGACCGAGGGCATGAACCTGCGCAAGATCATCGAGACCATGCTGCAGTCCTCGGGCCTGGTGGAGCATTTCCGCACCGAGAAGGAAGGCGCCGACCGCATCGAGAACCTGGAGGAACTGGTCAACGCGGCCGAGAGCTTCGTCACCCAGGAAGGCTTTGGCCGCGATGCCGTGGCCCTGCCGGTGGACGAACTGCGCAACGACCGCCTCACGCAAAGCCCCGCCAGCCAGGGCCTCGACCCGAATGCGCCGGTGACCGACGAAGCCCTGCTCACCGTGGCCGGCATCGTCGACGCCGACACGGGCGAGACGCTGTCGCCCCTGGCCGCCTTTTTGACCCATGCGGCACTCGAGGCCGGCGACAACCAGGCCCAGGCCGGCCAGGACGCCGTGCAGCTGATGACCGTGCACGCCAGCAAGGGCCTGGAGTTCGACGGTGTCTTCATCGGCGGCATGGAAGAGGGCCTGTTCCCGCACGAGAACTCGGCCAACGAGCGCGAGGGCCTGGAAGAAGAGCGCCGCCTGATGTACGTGGCCATCACCCGCGCGCGCAAGCGCCTGTACCTGAGCCATTCGCAGACGCGCATGCTGCACGGCCAGACGCGCTACAACATCAAGAGCCGCTTCTTCGACGAGCTGCCCGAGTCCGCGCTCAAGTGGATCACGCCCAAGCAGCAGGGCTTCGGCAGCTTTGCGCCGAATACCGGGGGCGGCAACCCCTTCGCCCAGCGGGACCGGGGCGGCTTCGGTGCCGTGCGCAGCGAGCATTTCGCCAGCCCCCCGGTGCCTGTGCAGAAGGCGCAGCCATCGCACGGCCTGCGTGCGGGCATCGCGGTGTTCCACACCAAGTTCGGCGAAGGCAAGGTGCTGGCACTCGAAGGCACGGGTGACGATGCGCGCGCGCAGGTGAATTTTCCGCGCCATGGCACCAAGTGGCTGGCGCTGTCGGTGGCCAAGCTGACCATCGTCGATTGAAGGAGCGGCGCCGCCGCCACGGGCCTTGCTGGCCGGCGGTTGGCGCCTTTTTCTGACAGACAGCGCGTGTTGGCGCCTGAAGAATGGGAGTCCCAGCGGCCTGCACCCGCGCCGTCCGGCGCAGGCCCTCTGATCTGACGGCCAGGAGGACCTGCCCATGCTCCGCCATCTATCCCCCATGTCCTGCGCGGTCTTGGCCGGCACCTGTGTGCTGGCGCTGGCCCTGGCCGGCTGCGACAAGGTGCCCAAGCCCAAGGCCCAGGAGGCGCCGGCCCCTGCCGCTGCACCGGCCCCCGCGCCTGCGCAGTAGCAGCGCTTCGCCGCGGTCGCCGGTGTTCGCTCAGTCCACCTTGATGTTGCGCGCCTTCACCACGCGGCTGTAGATCTCCGCATCGCGGCGCACCATGGCGGCCATTTCGGTGCGTGTCACGCCCAGGGGCTCGCTGTGCAGCTCCTTGATGCGGCGCGACAGGTCGGGGTCCTTGCTCGCCTCCACCATCAGCGCGTTGAAGCGGGTCAGGATGGGCTGGGGCGTGGCCGCCGGCGCCCAGATGCCGTGCCAGGACATCATTGAGAAGCCGGGCATCACCTCCGACAGCGTGGGCACGTCGGGCAGGGCAGGGTGGCGCGTGGGGCCCGAATAGGCGAGCGCTTGCACCTTGCCGCTGCTGATGAGCTGGTAGCCGGTGGCGATGGGCTCCATCAGCGTGTCCACCTGGCCGCCCACCAGGTCGGCGATGGGGCTGGCGCGGTAGGGCACGTGCAGCATGTCGATGCCGACCTCGTCCTTGAGCGACTCCACGATCAGCTGCGAGGGGCTGCCCGCGCCGTAGGAGGCGTGCGAGTAGGTGCCCGGCTTGGCCTTGGCCGCCGCCACCATGTCCTTGACGGTCTTGGCCGGGAACTTGTTGGTGGCGATCAGCACCAGGCCCTGGCGCATGGTGGTGGCCACGGGCACCAGGTCCTTGTCGGGGTCGAAGGGCAGCTTGCTGTAGATGTAGGGGTTGATGGTGAAGGCCGTGGACAGGTTGTACACGAAGGTGTAGCCGTCCGCCGGCGACTTGGCCACCGTGTCCGACGCCAGGTTGCCCGCTGTGCCGGGGCGGTTGTCGATCACCACGGGCACGCCGAGCCTCTTGCCCATGTAGTCGCCGTACATGCGGGCGAAGATGTCCGGCGGCGTGCCGGGCGCGAAGCCCACCACGATCTTGATGGGCTTGTTCGGCCACTCGGCCCCCTGGGCCAGGGCCTTGCCGGCCAGCAGCGCCCCGGCGGCCAGCACCAGCATCGTCTTCATCACCATTGTCCTGCGCATCTTTGTCTCCTGTCACGGGTTCATTCATGCCCGCTTGTGTGGTCTGTTGGTTTCGTCGGTTCGTGGTGCCCCGCCGCCATGGCGTGCAGCGCACCGTGTGGGGTTGTCCGTCACATCGTTGGCATCACTCCTTTCGGGCCGGGCATGGCTGCGCCATGACCGCCGCCAATCCCGGTGGGCGGGCTGTGGGGGTGGGCGTGCATGGCGGTTCCTGGTGCTAGTCCACCTGGGCACCGGAGCGCCGCACGGCCTCGCCCCATTTGGCGATCTCGGCGGTGCCGAAGGTGGCCAACTCCGCAGCGTTCATGGCGGCCGATTCAATGCCCTGCGCGGCCAGCTTCTCGCGCACCTCGGCCTGGGCCAGCACGGCCTGCGCGGCATCGCGCAGCTGGTCGCGCTGCGCGGCCGGCATGGAAGTGGGCGCATACAGCATGAACCAGGCGACCAGGTCGAAGTCCGCCACGCCCTGTTCTGCCAGCGTGGGCACGTCGGGGGCGGCCGCGCTGCGCTTCGCGCTCGATGCGCCCAGCGCGCGCAGCTTGCCCGCACGGATGTGGGGCAGCACGGCGGCCGGGTGGTAGAACATGAACTGCACGTTGCCACCCATGAGCTCGGTGAGCGCTTGCGCACCGTCGCGGTAGGGTACATGCACGAAGTCTTTGGCCAGGCGGATGTTGAGCGTCTCGCCCGCCAGGTGGCCCGAGGTACCGTTGCCCGCCGAAGCAAAGCTCACCGCCTTGCCGCTGGCCTGGCGCAGGTCGGCCACGCCCTTCCAGGGCGCGCTGGCCGGCACCACCAGCAAGGTGGGCGTGGCGCCGGCAAAGCCCAGCGGCACGAAGTCGCGCAGCGGCTGGTAGGGCAGCTTCTTGTACAGCGTGGGGTTGATGGCATGCGTGCCTACGGTGCCCATGAGCAGGGTGTTGGCATCGGCGCCCGCACGCGCCACCATTTCGCTGCCGATGGTGCCGCCCGCACCGGGTTTGTTCTCCACGATCACCGTCTGCCCGAGCTGGCGGCCCAGGGCCTCGGCCAGCACCCGGCCCACGATGTCGGTGGAGGTGCCGGCCGCAAAGGGCACGACCAGCTTGAGGGGGCGGCTATTGCCCTGGGCGCTGGCACCGGCGGCCAGCAGCGCCAGGGTGGTGGCGGTAACAAGGATCCGGCGGCGCTTCATGGCGCCTCCCCGAAGCCGTCGGGCACGCTGCCCTCGTACTGCAGCTCGCGCGTGGCCTGGTAGGACAGGGCAAAGCCGCTCGGCGTCTCGGCCTCCTCGGCCAGGTGAGCGATCAGGCCCGCCGTGCGCGCCAGGATGGGCACGCCGCGCAGCGAGGCCACGGGGAAGCCCACCCCCATCAGCACCGCGGGGATCGCAGCCGAGACGTTCAGGCGCAGCTCCTTGCCGACGATGGCGGGGATCACCTTTTCCAGGGCCTGGGCGATCTGCACGTAGCGCAGGTCGGCACCGGCTTCGGTGGCCACGGCGATGAGCCGGCCCACGCGCGGGTCCACCTCCTTGTGCAGCGGGTGGCCATAGCCCGGGATGGAGCGGCGCGCGGCCTTGAGCTCGGTGACGACCGCCGTGGCGGCATCGTCGAGCGTGGCGCCGGCATCGACCCGCGCCGCCACGTCGGCGAACATGCGGCCCGCCGTTTCGGAGGCTCCCAGGATCACCGAGCCGCAGCCCAGGATGCCGGCCGCCACCGCACCCTGCAGCGCATCGGGCGCTGCGGCAAAGGTCATGCGGCTGGCCTGCACGCTGGGCACCAGGCCGTGCTCGGCAATCGCCACCAGGGTGGCGTTGAGCACCGCGCTGCAGGCCGCATCGGGCCGGCGGCCGGTGAGCAGCAAAAAGAAGTAGTCGGCGAACGACAGGTGGCCGATCAGGTCGTTGCACAGGTCCTCGCCGCGCACGACGATGGTGTGCTCGTTGGAGGTGCAGATGGCGGTGCGCGGGACGGTGGATTTTCCGATTTTCATGGGGCGGATCTCAATGTTGGGGTTCGAGGCGGAAGTCGTAGTGCGCCGACCACCAGGGCACGGCCTGGGCGCTGCCGTCGGGGGCCTGGCCGGCGGGGTGCTGCTCGAAGTCCACGACCAGGCTGGGGCGCACGCCGAACACCGCGTCCGACTCGATGTAGGGGCTGCCCGCCACGAACAGGTGGGTGGTGACCGGCGCATGCGCTGGCGCCGAGACCATCATGTGGATGTGGCCGGGGCGGTTGGGGTGGCGGCCCATGCCTTCGAGCATGCGGCCCACGGGGCCGTCCACCGGCACGGGGTAGAAGCTCGGGCGGATGGACCAGAACCAGTAGCGGCCCTGCTCGTCGGTGCGGATGCGGGCACGCGCGGCCATGCCAGAGCCTTCCACCTGCATGTCGTACACGCCTTCGCCATCGCCCGACCAGATGTCGAGCAGCGCACCCGCCAGCGGCTGGCCGTGCGTGTCGGTCACGCGGCCGCTGTAGAAGGTGGGTTCGCCCTTCACGCCCTCGGACAGGTTGGCGCCCAGCGGTAGCTCGGGTGCGCCCTCCCAGTAGTAGGGGCCCTGCACCGTGGCCTCGGTGGCTTCGGTCATGCGCTGGCTGCCCTGGGCATGGGCGGTGGCGCGCAGCTGGTCGAGCATCACCACCATCATCGAGGCGCCCAGCGTGTCCGACAGCAGGATGAACTCCTGGCGCTGGCCGGCGCAGGCCTTGCCCACGGCGGTGAGGAATTCGATGCCCTGCATCCACTCATCGGGCTTCAAATCCACCTCGCGGATGAAGGCATGCAGGTGCGTGACCAGCGACTGCATGATCTGTGCAAAGCGCGGGTCGCTGGCGCCCTCCAGGCGCTGCAGCACGGCCTGGGTCAGTTCGTTCTCGTTCGATGGGGTCATGGGTTCTTGTCTCCTGGTCTTTTTTTTGGGGGGCTGGCGCGTCAGAGCGCCTGCCCGAGGCGTTGGCGTATCGGCCCGACGATGGCCGCGTTGTCGGCCCCCAGCGTGGGCGGCGCCGTGACCTCGAGCGCACGTTCGCCGTCGAAGCTCACGGGCGAGCGGATGGTGCGCCACTCGCCGCCTTCGGGGTGGGGGGCGCTCACCTGCAGCTGCAGGTGGCGGGCCTGCGGGTCTTCCATGGCCTCGCGGGTGTCGTACATGGGGGCGTGGGGCACGTCCTCGGCTTCAAGGCGCTCGCACCAGGTGGCGCGCGTCTGCCCGCGGAACAGGCCGCCGAGCAGGTCGATCAGGTCCTCCTGGTGCATGATGCGCGCCTCGCGCGTCGCAAAGCGCGGGTCGTCGAACAGGCGCGGGCGCTCGATGGCGTTGGCCAGGCCCTGCCAGAACTTCTCGGGCGAGGACATGTGCAGCGCGATCCACAGCCCGTCGGCACATTCGAGCACGTAGGACTGCGAGACGCTGGGCCGGCTGTAGGGGCCCATGACCTCGTCTTCTGAGAAGTAGTGCGTGAACGCGTCGAGATTGAAGTGGCACATGGCCTCGAGCATGGACACCTCGACCTTGCGGCCCAGGCCCGTGCGGCCGCGCTCGACGATGGCGCCCAGCACGCCGTAGGCGGCATAGAAGCCGGTCATCGCGTCGGCCAGCGCGGGGCCCACCACGCGCGGGTTGGCAGGGTTCACCAGCAGCTTGAGGAAGGCGCTGGCGGCCTGGGCCACGGTGTCGTAGGCGGGGCGGCCGGCGGCCGGGCCGGTCTGGCCGAAACCGCTGATGGCGCAGTACACCAGGCGCGGGTTCAGGCCGCGCAGCCGGGCCTCGCCCGCGCCCAGCCGGTCGGCCGCGCCGGGGCGAAAGTTCTGGATGTAGACGTCCGCATCCTTGACCAGCTCGTCGAACACCGCCGCATCCTCGGGCAGCTTGGGGTTGAGCGTGATGCTGCGCTTGTTGCGGTTGTAGGTCTGGAAGTGCGGGCTATAGAGCCCCCCACGGAAGGCGCGGAACGGGTCGCCCGCGCCGGGCTGCTCGATCTTGATGACCTCGGCCCCCAGGTCGGCCAGGAACATGCCTGCCGCCGGGCCCGTGATGAACGTGCCTTGCTCCAGCACCTTGATACCGCTGAGGACTTTGTGCACCTCGTTGTCTCCTGTCGTTATGGGCCCCTTGCAGCGGGGCCGGGTGGGCTGTAAGCGAATGTAGGGGCCGTGGCGGATTACCGGAAATGATTGTTTTTCATGGTTACCATCGATGGCATCGATCAACCACCGGTGGCACCGCCATGGAACTGAGGCACCTGCGCTACTTCATCGCCCTGGCGGGCTCGCTCAATTTCACGCGCGCGGCCGAGCGGCTGCATGTCACGCAGTCCACGCTGTCGCACCAGATCAAGCAGCTCGAAGAGGAGATCGGTGCGGCGCTGTTCGACCGTGTGGGCAAGCGCGTGGCGCTGACCAGTGCAGGCGACGAGTTCCTGCACTACTGCACCAAGGCCCTGCACGAGATCGACCTGGGCCTGGGGGCGCTGCGCCAGAACGGCTCCGAGGTGGCGGGCGAGCTGCACATCGGCTCCACGCACACCTTCAACCTGGGCTTCATCCCGGGCTGCATCGCCGCGTTCCACGAGCGCCATCCGCGCGTGAAGGTGGTCGTCGAGGAGCTGTCGGCCGACCACATCGCCGCGCGCCTGCAGCAGGGCACGCTGGACCTGGGCATCGCCTACCGGCCCGCTGCGCCGGGGCCGCTGCAGTTCGAGCCGCTCTACAACGAGGAGATGGTGCTGGTGGTGGCCCGGGGCCACCCGCTCGCGCGGCGCAAGCGCGTGCGCATGGTGGAGCTGCACCGCATGCCCATGGCCCTGCTGCCCGCGAGCTTTGCCACGCGGCAGATGCTGGACGAGTGCTTTCGCTCCTGCGGCGCCGAGCCGCAGGTGGTGGCCGAGATCAACACCCTGGCGCCCATGATGGACCTGGTGGGCAAGACGCAGCTGGCCTCCATCGTCGCTGCGAACGTGGTGTCAGCGCAGTCGGGGCTGGTGGTGGTGCGGCTCGAAAGCCCCACGCCGGTGCGTACGCCGGGCATGCTGTGGTCGCCGCTGGCGCGCGAGTCGGCCTCCACGCGCGCCTTTTCGGCCATCGTGCGCAAGCTCGCGCTGCATGGCAGCCTCAAGGACCTGGCGAAGCGCAAGGGGCAGACGGCCTGAAGCCACCCTTCGATAAACACTTCAGCTATTCGTAGCGCTGCGCATGCAACCGGAACAGCCTGAGCCAGTGCCCCCGTGCAAGGGCCGCCCCGCCGCACCGGGGGCGCTCCCCCTCCCGACTCGCGCAGCGAGTCG
>NZ_AKJX01000220.1 GCF_000276605.1 Acidovorax sp. CF316
GTGGGGCTTGGTCCGTTCGAACTTACCTTTTGCCATTTTTCCGACTCCGAAAAAAATCTACAAACTACACAACGAAATTTCGGCGCACCCGAACGACTTCGGGTGCGCCTGAAGGTGGTGCCCATGGCGGGAATCGGACCCGCGACCTCTCCCTTACCAAGGGAGTGCTCTACCACTGAGCCACATGGGCAATCGGAACCGCTTTCGCAACCCCAAAAAAACTTCTCTCTCAACCTGCCAGCAAACCGAACAATGGAGCGGGAGACGGGAATCGAACCCGCGTCATTAGCTTGGAAGGCTAGGGTTCTACCATTGAACTACTCCCGCACTGCCAACTGGCTCTGCGATCCCAGCCCCAAGGGGCCTACCGCAACCTGCTTTCATTTTCTTCTACTGGTGGAGGGGACTGGATTCGAACCAGTGTAGGCGTAAGCCAACAGATTTACAGTCTGCCCCCTTTAGCCACTCGGGCACCCCTCCGGAGAATCTCGAATTATAGCACTGAATTTTTACGCTCTGCAAAAGCACATGCCAAAAAAATCCAAGCGCCACTTTTCGCCCCAGGCATTGCGCGGCACCACTTGCGACGGCGGCAGCGTTTTTGCCTTAGACCGCGATTCTATGCCACCCGAAGATGCCCCGGCGCCAAGTTCAGGCTTTTGGTGTGGAAAAAACCGCCGCAGCCCCACCAGCGGCACGACCTCCACCCGGCAGGTGCGCTGTCGACCCCGGCCCCTGCTCGCGAGCGCCCGACCCCGCACCCTCCTGCCGGCCGCCGCACCAGAGCCATTTTTTGTGCAGCTTCAAGAAGCTCGCGTCAGGGCGAGCATCACAGGCGCCGCATCGAAGTATTGAAATAACTCATTAATCCATTGAATTTAATCGTTTGAAAGATGGCATGGAACGCATTGAAATACAGCCCATGCCGGGAGCCCGTCCCCCTGGCTGAGGCTTACACGACAACCCCCTACGGAGAGATCGCCCATGGACAGACCGCTTCCACCCCCGCGCCGCCTGCTGCTGGCGTCCCTGGCAACCGCACTGGCCCTGCACCTGGCGGTGCCGCTGCAGGCCCATGCGCAGAGTGCCGCCGCCGCCGAGATCGACCGGCTGCTGGCCAAGCAGGCCATCACGGAACTGATCTACAAGTACCCGCGCGCCCTGGACCGCGGTGACCGCGAGATGCTGATGTCGCTGGCCCATCCGGGCGCGAAGATGCGCTTTGGCACCCGTGACTTCCCCCACTGGGAGGCCTACGTGGATTGGCTGATCAAAGCCCATGACGAGATGGCGGGCAACAACCACCGCATCACCAACATCCTGATCGAAGTCAACGGCGACCGTGCCGTGAGCGAATGCACAGGTACCGCCACGCTGCTGGTTCCCAAGGAAGGCAATCCTAATCTCTACGAAGAGCGCTGGATGCACTCCCGCTACCTGGACACCTGGTCGCGGCGCAACGGCAAATGGGCGCTCGATGGACGCCACACGGTGAGCGACTACCGCCGCGTGCTGGACGTCCCCGCCGAGCTGGTCAAGTCGCGCTACCAGGTCATCGGCCACACCGGACGCAGCGACCCCTCCTACCGGCATTTCGAGAGCATCAAGTGATGAGCCCCCTGCTGAACCCCACCCGCCGGTGCCTGCTGGCCGCACTGGGCCTGGCCAGCGCCCCGCTGTGGGCGCAAGCTCCCGCGTGGCCGGCCCGTACCGTCAAGATCGTGGTCCCCTACGCGCCGGGGGGCGGTGTCGACCTGGTGGCACGCATGCTGGCCGAGCGCCTGCACCGGCAGTGGGGCCAACCGGTCGTGGTCGACAACAAGGCCGGCGCGTCCACACTGATCGGTGCCACGGCGGTCGCCAAAGCGGCCCCCGATGGGCTGACGCTGCTGCTGACCAGCGAGGCCACCATCACCAGCAACCCCTTTCTGTTCGACAAGCTGCCCTACGACCCCGTGCGTGAACTGGCGCCCATCAGCCAGCTGGTGAGCCTGCCGCAGATGGTCGTTGCGCACCCTTCGGTGCCAGCGAACACCATGGCCGAACTGATGGGACTGGTCAAGTCGCGCACCCATGCGCTGAGCTATGCCTCCTACGGCTCCGGCAGCCTGCCACACCTGCTGTTCGAATCGCTGCGGGCCAAGCACGGAAGCAACCTCGTGCATGTGCCCTACCGGGGGATATCGCCAGCGGTGTCTGCCGTGCACGCCGGCGAGACGCAGCTCACGCTGGCGGGCGTATCGGGCGCCCTGGCCCTACTGCGCGCCGGCAAGCTCAAGGCCCTGGCGGTGGGGCGCGCCACCCGGCTGGCAGAGATGCCCGATGTGCCCACCCTGCGCGAGGCGGGGCTGGCCGACATCGATCCGGGCGAATCCTGGTTCGGCCTGTTCGCCACCGGTGGCACGCCCGCGAGCGTCGTGCAGAAGATCCACCAGGATGTCGCGGCCATCGGCAACGACCCTGCCTTCCGCGAGGCCGTGCTGCTCGCGCGCGGCTTCGAGCCGGTGTTCTCGAACCCTGCGGCCTTCGTGCGGTTCATCGAGTCCGACATGCGCCAGAAGGCGCAGCTGATCCGCATCTCGGGCGCCAAGGCCGAGTAGGCCCCCCTCCTCCCCCTTTTTCCTTCAGCGACCTATGCACCCGCGCGTGGTGCAGGAGATTCTTCGTGCCTTCGAAACCTTCGCCCGACCGTTCCGGCCTCGACCAGGAGCTCATCATCCGTGGCGGCCACGTGCTCACCATGGACCCCGTGCTGGGCGATCTGCCCAGCGCCGACGTGCACGTGCGCGATGGCGCCATCGTGGCGGTCGGCCCCCAGCTTCCCGTGCAGGGAGTGCCCGAAGTGGACGCGCGGGACATGATCGTGCTGCCGGGCTTCGTGGACACGCACTGGCACCTGTGGAACAGCGCCCTGCGCGCCCTGGTGCGAGGTGACGACCCCGTGCACGGCTACTTTCCCGTGACCCTGGGGACGGGGCCGCTGTTCACCCCCGACGACAGCTATTGCTCCGTGCGCCTGGGGCTTGCCGAGGGATTGCTGTCGGGCATCACCACGGTCCACAACTGGGCCCACAACACCCGTTCGCCAGCACACGCCGACGCCGAACTGCGCGCCATGGCCGACATGGGCGTGCGCGGTCGTTTCGCCTACGGCTGGGGGCAGGAGCAGCCGCTCGCCCAACCCATGGACCTGGGCGGCCTGGAACGCCTGCAGCAGCAGGGACTGCCCTCGCCCCTGCTCACGCTCGGCGCGGCCGTGCGCACCCCCGTGAGCAATCCGCGCGGCGCCGTGCCCATCGGGGTGGTGGCTGAGGAGTGCGCCCGCATCCGCTCCCTCAACCTGCCGCTGACCATGCACGCCCGCCCCGGGGTGGTGTCCGTGCTGGCCGAGCACGGCCTGCTGGGCCGCGACCTGCAACTGGTCCATCCGCAAGGCATGGCGCCGCAGGACTGCGCCTTGCTGGCAGCGGCCGGAACCACCATGACCTGCTCGCCCACGATCGAGATGCTTTACGCCCAGGCCAACCGCGGCGTGATCCAGTTCCAGGAGATGGAAGAGGCCGGCGTGCACCAGAGCCTGTCGGTGGACAGCTCCGGCGCATCCGCCAACGCCGACTTCTTCGCCTGCATGCGGGCACTGCTGTGGTCGCACAAACAGCGCTTCGGCAACCGCATCCCCCTCACCGCGCGCCGCCTGCTGCGCCTGGCGACGCTGGACGGGGCGCGCGACCTCGGGCTGGACCACCTGGTCGGGTCTCTGACACCTGGCAAGCGCGCGGACATCCAGATCGTGCGCGCCACCGATCCCAACCTGGCCCCGGTTTTCGATCCTGCGCATGCGCTCGTGTATTCGGCACAGCCGGCCAACGTGGACACGGTGCTGGTCGACGGCCGGGTCCTGCTGCGCCGCAGCCAACCCACCCGCTGGGACAGCACCGACATCGTGCGCGGGGCCACCGCGTCCATGCGTGCGCTGGCCCGCCGCTACCCCTCGCCCTGAGCGCCACTTCCCCACCCGGGCCGGCAATGGAGCCAGCCCCTCACCCAAAGGAGAGCACGATGCAATACCGATACACCCGCGCACTGGCGGCCATGGCCCTGGCCGGCCTGCTCCGGCCCTCAGCGATGGCCGCCGAGCACCTGGAGCACGGCGAAAGGACCAAAGGCCGGTCTTACGCACCCGCCGTGGTCACCGAAGGCGGCCGCACCATCTGGCTGGCAGGCGAAACCACCACCACGGACCTGAACGGCAAGGACATCAAGGGCGACTTCGAAGCCCAGGCCCGCACCATCTTCGCCTTGCTGGAGCAGACCCTCCAGCGCGCCGGCGGCAGCCTGCAGGACATCGTGAGCATGACGGTCTACCTGACCGACGCCCGCAACGGCGCGATCTTCTCCAAGGTGCGCACCGAGATGTTCCCCGACCGGCGCTTCCCCGCCAGCGCCCAGATCACCGTGTCCAACCTGGCCGTCCCCGGCATGCTGATCGAGATCCAGGCCGTGGCCGTGACCGGTGACCCATGCGGCAAGGCCAAGCCATGCATCGCGCGTTGACGCCCCGGCCCGCCACCGGCCGCCCGCGCTCAGGCCTGCAGTTGCTTGCAGCAGCCTTCGAGGCAGGCACGGAAGGCGCTGGCACTGGGCGACAGCGAGCGCGAGGCGCGCCAGACCAGCTCGACATTGCGGTGGATGACCGGGTCGTGCAGTTCACGAAAGCGCGTGCGGGTCGAGCGCACCAACGCACCCACGTAGGCCGGCACCACGGTCGCGCCCAGGCCGGCCTCCACCAGGCCCACCGCCGTGCCCAGGTGGCCGACCTCGAAACGCAGCGCAGCCGTCTCGCCCCCCTGGGACACCAGCGGATCGACCAGGGCACGAAAGCCGCCAGCTGGCGCCAGGCCGATCATGGGCTGGCCCTCCAGGTCGGCCCAGACCATGCGCCGGCGCCGTTGCGCCAGGGGCCAGGCCGCCGGCAGCAGGACACCCAGGCTGTGGCGCAGCAGGATCGCCCGCTCCATCGCGACGTCCATCTGCGGAAACACGCCGAAGCCGATGTCGGCGTCTCCGTGGTCCACCGCCCGCACCAGCTGCTCGGTGGGCAGATCGGCGATGCGCACCGACACCGCGGGATGCGAGACCTGGAACTGCGCGATCACGCCGGGCAGGAAGTGGGCCGCCAGGAAGGGGGTGGTCGCCACCGTCACGCGGCCACGGCGCTTGTGCAGCAGGTCCTGCGTGTTCGCCACCGCGTGCTCCACGTCCGCAAGGATGCGCTCGGCACTCTCGAACAGCTCGCGGCCCGCGTCGGTCAGCGCGATCTGGCGCGTGGTGCGGTCCACCAGCGGCAGGCCCAGCTGCGACTCCAGCTCGCGCACCAGCAGGCTGGTGGCCGACTGCGTCAGGTGCAGCTTGCGCGCCCCCGCAGTGAAGCCCTCGCTCTTGATCACTTCCACGAAGGCGCGCAGCTGCCGCAAGGTGATGTTCATAAGAAATTCAAATCAATTTCGATCATTCATTCTATTTATTTTCCCGTCCCCACCCACCCCTCCACGGAAGCGCTCACATGAAAAAAACCTGCTTCGCCCTGTCCTTCATGGGTCTTGCCATGGTCAGTAGCGGCGTCGCCGCACAAACCCAGGTCACGCTGTTCGGCGTGGTCGACCTGGGCATCGCCCATGTTTCGCACGGCAATGCCCGCCTCACCGCACTGAGCTACAGCGGCAACAGCCACGCACGCCTGGGCTTTCGGGGCACCGAAGACCTGGGCGGCGGCATGTCCGCCAGCTTCTGGCTCGAAAGCGCACTCGCCCCCGACACGGGCGGGACCGGACTGAATTTCCAGCGCCGTTCCACCGTCAGCCTGAGCGGCGGCTTCGGCGAGGTGCGCCTGGGCCGCGACATGTCGGCGACCAACCTCAACCCCTCCTGGTTCGATCCATTCCAGGGCACCGGCATCGGCCAGCCCACGGTCTACAGCATGCTGGGCGCACCGATCCGCGTCAGCAATGCGCTGGCCTACCTGCTGCCCAGGCAGCTGGGCGGCTGGTACGGCCAGGTGCAGTACGCCTTTGGCGAAGAGCCCTCCAACAGTGCCAACCGCCGCAACAACAACTACGAAGGTGCGCGCCTGGGCTTCGCCGACGACGCCCTGAACGTCGCCGCCGCCGTGGGCCGGCGCCACAGCGGCACTGCCACCGCGGCGGCCCAGGTCAAGGCCGCCAACGTGGCAGCGTCCTACCGCATCGGCCCCGTCACACCCATGGCCTTCTGGGCCCGCGAAGAAGACAGCCGGGGAGCACGCATCGACGCCTGGCTGTTCGGTGCGTCGCTGCGCCATGGCGTGGGCGAATGGCGCGCCGCCTACAGCCACTACGACCGCAGCCACAGCGGCGACGACTGGAGCAAGCTGGCTCTGGGCTACGTGCACCACCTGTCCAAGCGGACGGCGCTGTACGGAACCTATGCCCACATCCGCAACCGCGGGGCCTCGGCCCAGTTGGTCAGCGGCACCGGTGTGGCCGACTGGCCGACCACCCCGCCCTTGGCATCCCAGGCCGGCGCCCGCTCGCAAGGCGTCGAGCTCGGCATCCGCCACAACTTCTGAAACCGCAGCAGGAGCCTCCCCCATGGACCACCCGTCCCCTTCCCCGGCCGGCAGCCCACCCCGCGTGCCCTCGCGCCGCGGCTTTCTCGGCATGTTCGGCTCGCTCGGCACCCTGGGTGCCATCGGCGCAACCACCTTCGTGCCGGAGGGCCGGCCGCTCGCCCAGACCCTGGCCGCCAAGGGTTCGCGCATCGACTTCCACCACCATTTCTTCTCGCCCGCGTGGGTGCGGCTGGTGGAGCGCCAGCACCTGCAGCAGCCGGTGCTGGGCTTCGACCAGTTCAAGACCTGGACGGTGGAGAAAGACCTGGAAGCCATGGACCGCGGCGGCGTGGAAAAGGCCTTCCTGTCCGTCACACAGCCCGGCGTCTGGTTCGGCAACGTGGCCGAGACACGCGCTGCCGCCCGCGAACTCAACGAGTTCGCCGCGCGCATGAAGGCCGACCACCCCGGCCGCTACGGCCACTTCGCGGTGCTGCCGCTGCCCGACGTGGAGGGCAGCCTGCGCGAAATCGCCCATGCCTTCGACGTGCTCAAGGCCGATGGCGTGGGCCTGCTCTCCAGCTACGACGACAAGTGGCTGGGCGATCCCTCCTTCGCGCCGGTATGGGCCGAGCTCAACCGCCGCAAGGCAGTGGTCTACGTCCATGCCACCGCGCCCAACTGCTGCGCGTGGAACTTCCAGCCGGGCATCCTGCCGACCTTCGTGGAATTGGGCTCGGACCTCGCGCGGGCCATGGTGAGCCTGATCCACGGCGGCACCGCCAAGGCCACGCCCGATGTGCACTACATCTGGTCGCACGGCGGTGGCAGCATCTGGGCGCAGCGCTTCCTCGTCGGCGAGACGGCCGAATCGCTGGCGCGCGTGGCGCCCCCAGACTCGCGCCTGCACCACCTGCGCCGCTTCTACTACGACACGGCCGCTGCGGCGGATGCGGTGCACATGGGCATCCTGAAGATGATCGTGCCGACCTCGCAGATCGTGTTCGGCTCCGACTTCCCGTGGGTCGAGCCGGCCAGGATCGTCGAAGGGCTGGAGAAATCCGGCCTGAGCGCCAGCGAGCTGCAGGCCATCTACCGCGACAACGCCAAGGCGGTGCTGCGATGAGCGCGGGCACCCCTGTGGTGAAACAGCTGTCCGCCCAGAGCGGCCTGTCGGCAACGGACCCGGCACAGCTGCTGGCCGCCGTGCTGCGCGCCAATGCCGGCACCCGGGATGCGCGGCTCAAGCAGATCATGGACGCACTCATCCGCCATGCCCATGCCTTCGCGCTGGAGGTGGACCTGACGTCCGCCGAACTCGACTTGGGCATGGACTTCCTGGTGCGCATCGGCCAGGCCAGCGGGCCGCACAAGAACGAGGGCATCCTGCTGGCCGACATCCTGGGCCTGGCCACGCTGGCCCAGCTGCGCGGCGCGCGCGAGGCCCTGGCCCAGGGTGGCACCGAGCCCGCACTGGTCGGCCCCTTCTGGCGCGCCCGGCAACCGGTGCGCGCCAGCGGCGAGAGCATCGCGACCACGGACACGCCGGGCGCTCCGCTGCATGTGCGCGGCCGCGTGTGCTCGCTCGACGGCGCACCGCTGGCCAACGCACGGGTGGAGACCTGGCAGGCCTCGCCGCAGGGCCTGTACGAGAACCAGGACCCCGAACAGGAGGACATGAACCTGCGCGGTGTGTTCCTGACCGACGCCCAGGGCCGCTTCGACTTCCACAGCGTGCGCCCCGCAGGCTACCCCGTGCCGGTGGACGGACCGTGCGGCGAACTGCTGGCGGCCCAGGGGCGCGCCATCATGCGCCCGGCCCACCTGCACTTCATCGTGGTGGCCGCAGGCCACAAGGTGCTGGCCACGCAGTACTTCGACATCGACGACCCGAATGCCCACGAGGACGTGGTGTTCGGTGCCGTGGGCTCGCTGCTGCGCCGCTTCGAACCCGATGGCCAGGGCGGCTTCTCCCTGGACATCGAACTGCGCCTCGAACCCGGGGCCACGCAGCTGCCCCATTGCCCCCTTCCCTGACCTCCATCCCCATGCAACACAACGACAACCGAAGTTTCGCGCCGCGCGAGCGGCTCGACGGCGAAATCGCCGTCATCACCGGTGGCACCGGTGCCATCGGACTGGCCACAGCCCGGCGCATCGCCGCGCTGGGCGCACGCGTGGTGCTGCTGCAGCGCAGCGCACCCGAGACGGCGGCGCCCGCGCTGGCGCAACTGGCCGGCAACGGGCACCGGGCCCTGCAGGCCAGCGTGACCGACAGCGCCGCCCTGCGCGCCGCCGCGCAGACGGTGGAGCAGGAAATGGGCGCCGCCACGGTGCTGGTGCACAGCGCCGGCTTCACCCGCCCGGTGCCTGCGGCCGACCTGGATGGCCTCAGCGACGCGCTGATCGACGAGATCTTCGCCACCAACTGGCGCGGCAGCTTTGCGGCCATCCGTGCGTTCGCACCGCAAATGAAGGCAACGGGCGACTCGGTCGTGGTCAACGTGTCGTCGATCGCGGCCTTCACAGGCCTGGGCAGCAACCTGGCCTACGCCGCTGCCAAGGCCGGCACCGATGCGCTGACGCGTGCCCTCGCCAAGACCCTGGCGCCCCAGGTGCGCTGCCTGGCGGTGTCGCCCGGCGTCGTCGACACCGCCTTCGTGCCCGGGCGCGATGCGGCCTTCAACGAGCGCGTGGGCCCCACCATCCCCTTGCAACGCGTGGGCACGGCGGACGACGTGGCGGCCGCCATCGTCGCCTGCTGCACCTCGCTGCGCTATGCCACCGGTAGCGTCCTCATTGCCGACGGAGGCCGCCATCTCGGCTGACCGACCATGTCTCTCGAAACCACCACCATCCTCACCTGCGCCGTCACGGGCAATCTCACGCGGCCCGACCAGACGCCGCACCTGCCGGTCACGCCCGGGCAGATCAGCGACGCCTGCCTGGAGGCCGCAGACGCTGGCGCCGCAGCGGTGCACATCCATGTGCGCGATCCGCACACCGGGGCACCGTCCATGGACGTCGAGCTCTATGCCCGCGTGGTCGAGGCGCTGCGCCGCGACCGGCCCGATCTCATCATCAACCTCACCACCGGGCCTGGCGGGCGCTTCGTGCCCAGCGCGGACGAACCCCGCCTGGCCGCACCCGGCACCTCGCTGCTGCGTCCCGAACTGCGCGTGGCGCACATCGCGGCGCTCAAACCCGACATCTGCTCGCTGGACCTCAACACCATGAATTCGGGCGAGCAGGTGGTGATGAACACCCCCGCCAACGTGCGCCGCATGGCCGCCGTGGTGCGCGAACACGGCGTGGTGCCGGAGCTCGAATGCTTCGACACCGGCGACCTGGTGCTCGCGCAGGCCCTGATGGCCGACGGCACGCTGGCCGGGCCAGGCCTGTACACCGTCGTCATGGGCGTGCGCTATGCCCTGCCGTTTACGCCCGCGGCCCTGATGCTGGCGCGCTCGCTGATCGCGCCGCAGGCCTGCTGGTCGGCGTTCGCCGTGGGGCGCCACGCCTTTCCCGCCGTGGCCCAGGCCCACCTGCTGGGCGGAAACGTGCGCATCGGCCTGGAAGACACCATCTACCTCGACAAGGGCGTGCTCGCCCGCAGCAATGCCGAGCTGGTGCACAAGGCGCGCCGCATCGTCGAGGACCTCGGCGGACGCCTGGCCACCAGCGCCCAGGCCCGCACCACCTGGGGCCTGCGTGCCAGCAACGCACTGCACTGAACCGCTTTCTTCCCACCCAAGGACTCTCACCATGACCATTGCCTCCCCCTCGCACGCATTGCGCGTGTCCCAGAAGGCCGAAGCGCCCGAAACACTCGACCTGCAACTGCAGCCCCAGGACCGGCCCGACGCACCGCCCGGCCATGCGGTCGTCGAAGTCCTGGCGGCCGCCGTCAACCCCAGCGACGTCAAGGCGGCGCTGGGCCTGATGCCGCAGGCCATCTGGCCACGCACACCGGGGCGTGACTTTTCCGCCCGCGTGGTGGCCGGCCCGACGGAGTGGCTGGGCGCCGAGGTCTGGGGCACGGGCGGCGACCTGGGTGTCACCCGCGACGGCAGCCACGCACGCTACCTGGTGCTGCCGGTGGCGGCCCTGGCGCGCCGGCCCGATGCCGTGCCCGTGGCCGCTGCGGGCACGGTGGGCGTTCCCTTCATCACCGCGTGGGAGGGACTGCGCCGGGCGGGCCTGCAGGGCCCCGGCCAGACGGTGGTGGTGTTCGGCGCCAATGGCAAGGTGGGCCAGGCCGCCATCCAGCTGGCAACGCGCGCCGGCGCCACGGTGGTCGGTGTGGAGCGGGGCACCAGCAGCTACCGCGGCCACGCCAGCCGGCCCGTCCCCGTGCTGGACGGAACCCTCCCCGAGCTGGGCCAGGCCCTCCTCGACGCCACGGGCGGGCGCGGCGCCGACATCGCCTACAACACCGTGGGTTCGCCCTACTTCGCACCCGCGCTGCAGGGCCTGGCCGTGGGCGGCACGCAGGTGCTCATCTCCACCATCGAGCGCTCGGTGCCGTTCGACATCCTGATGTTCTACCGCCGCAACCTGCAGTTGCTCGGGGTGGACAGCCTCAAGCTCAGCGTGGTGGACTGCGCCGCCATCCTGAACCTGCTGGCACCCGGCTTCAGCGATGGCTCGCTGCGCGCCTTCGACGTCGATCCTGCCGGCCTGGTGCCCCTGGAGGAAGCGGCCGACGCCTACCGGCGCGTGATTGCGGGCTCGTCCTCGCGTGTCGTGCTGGCCCCCTGAACGGAGACGAGCATGCACCTGGTACGACATGCCGATGCGCCCGGCTACGACGCCCCGGGCCACGAAGGCTTCGCGATGGCACGCCTGCAGGGCCGCGAGGCCGGCCCCGCGGACACGGCCTGGATAGGGCTGTCGCTGGTGGCGCCCGGCGGCAGCACGACGCTGTCGGCCTCCCCCCTCGAGAAGTTCTACGTGGTGGTGGACGGTGAGCTCGAGATCACCAGCCAGCAACCCGGCGGCCCGTCATGCAGCGAGGTGCTGCGCGCGCTCGACAGCTGCCGCATCGCGCCGGGCGAGGCGCGGCAACTGCGCAATCGCAGCGCGCACCCGGTGCGGGTGCTGCTGGTGATGGCAGAGCCCCGCTGAGCCCATCGGACGCGCCGCCCGCTCAGCGCCGGTCGTCCACCACGTTGAATTCGAAGCGGAACTGCACCGCGACCTTCTCGGGCAGCGTCACCACGACGCGTGTCTCCTGGGGATGAAGAATCGTCCCCCCATCGGCGACGATGGCGCCGTTGGCGACGGCCAGTGTTTCGTCCTTCGAGGTGGTGGTGCGGCGCGTGGCCTCCCAGCCGAACTGCCCGGGGCGCAGCTTCTGGCGCTGAATCCATGCCCAGATGGCAACGATCTCCGCATTGACCTCGGTTTCGAGGGCACGGGGGGTCAGCGCCTGGCCGGAGAACTCGTAGCGGTCCTCGCGCAGGACCCATTTGAAAAGCAGGTGCGGCATGGTTCTATTGGACACGGCGCATCAGCATTGCGCAAACACCATGGAGGTCTTTTGCACCGAGCCGATGAGGGTCACCATGGTTGCCCCATGGGCGTGCCCGGATCCTGTTGGCAATGGATGGAGGAGCATGTCCATGCCACTCCGAAAAGGAAGCGTCAGCGTTCCGAATCGGCATGGAGACAGGAACAGCATCCAGGTTCATGCTGGGAGATGGTGGTGCGGCTGGCGGGGATCGAACCCACGACCCTTGGCTTCGGAGGCCAATACTCTATCCACTGAGCTACAGCCGCATGCGTGTAGCTCGGCATTATCGCATGCAGCACGCACCCTGCGGAGCAAGCGGCCCCCGCCCTCCGCTTACGGCCTGCCGACGGCCGGCACCGGGGCCCCGAGCCGCAGCCCCAGGCCGGTGATGAAGGCATCGGTGGTCACACGGCCGATTCCAGCGAGGTCGAACACGCCGTTGGACAGGATCCAGTTCTGGATCAGGCCATCGAACAGGGCATGCAGGCCCACGGCGGCGCCCATGGGAGGCACCGGCATGGCCACGCGCTGGGCCTGGGCGGCCAGCTCGAAGTCACGGGCCAGCTGGCGCGTGAATCCGTCACTGGCGGCCAGGTGGCGCTCGCGCACCGCCACCAGCTCGCCCACGTACTCCACCTTGTGCATGGCGATCTCGAACACCCGGCGCGTGTGCTCGTCCGAGGCCACGCTCTCCAGCACCAGGGCCATCACGGCGCGCAGGCGCTGCAGCGGGTCCAGGTCGGTACTGGCTTCGAACTCGCCGTAGCCCTGCTCCAGCGGCAGGGTCACCCGGTCCATCATGGCGTTGAAGAGGTCGACCTTGTCCTTGAAGTGCCAGTAGATGGCTCCCCGGGTGGTACCGGCGGCCAGGGCGATGTCGCTCAGGGATGCCCGGGAGACGCCCTTGTCGTAGAACACCTTCTCGGCTGCATCGATCAGGCTGTTGCGCGTGGCAATCGCGTCTTCTTTGGTTCTGCGCACCATGGATGCAGCCTCCCGTTCATTGCAATTTCACAGGCGGTCCAGGTTGGGCGCCAGCCCTATTATACATCCATGGTTGTATGTATAATTGCCCGTCTATTGGTAGAAACTCCTATTCGCCGACGCACACCGCTGCTCGGCGATGCCTGCCGTGACCATCCCGTTGATGCCCAACACAAGGACTCCCATGCCTCGCCTGCGTGACCCATCCCGCCGCATTGCGCGCATCCCTGCCCTGCAGCGCATGCTGCCCGTGGCCGCTCTGTGCACCGTTACCTTCTTTCTCGCCGCATGCGGCAAGTCCGATGCCCCGGCCGCCGCGGGCGGTGCGCCCAAGATGCCTCCCGTCGAAGTCGGCGTGGTGGTTGCCACGCCGGGCGACGTGGGGCTGGTCACCGAGCTGCCCGGCCGGGTCGAAGCCTCGCGCGTGGCCCAGGTGCGTGCCCGCGCTGCCGGCATCCTGCTCAAGCGCGAATTCCGCGAAGGCAGCGACGTGAAGGCGGGCCAGCCGCTGTTCCGCATCGACCCGGCCACCTACGCCGCAGCTGCGGACAGCGCCAAGGCCAGCCTGGCCAAGGCCGAGGCCAACCTGGCCCAGGCCACGGCCACGGTGGAGCGCTACCGCCCCCTGGTGGCCGCCAACGCCATCAGCAAGCAGGATTTCGTGAACGCCGAGGCCGCCCAGAAGCAGGCCCAGGCCGACGTGGAAGCCGGCCGTGCAGCCACGCGCACTGCGGGCATCAACCTGGGCTATGCCAGCGTCACCGCCCCCATCTCGGGCCGCATCGGCCGCGCCCTGGTGACCGAAGGCGCGCTGGTCGGCCAGGGCGAAGCCACGCCGCTGGCCATCATCCAGCAGATCGACCCGGTGTACGTGAACTTCACCCAGTCGGCCAGCGACGTGTTCGCGCTGCGCCGTGCCATGGAAAGCGGCCAGTTCAAGCGCGCCAGCGGCGACGCCGCCAGCGTCAAGCTGCTGCTGGGCGATGGCTCGGCGTACGCCCATCCCGGCAAGCTGCTGTTCTCGGACCTGTCGGTCGATGCGTCGACGGGACAGGTCACGCTGCGCGCCGAAGTGCCCAACCCCAAGGGCGAGCTGCTGCCCGGCCTGTACCTGCGCGTGCAGATCGAGCAGGCAGAGGTCAGCAACGCCATCACCCTGCCCCAGCAGGCGGTGACGCGCACCCAGCAGGGTGACACGGTGAGCGTGGTGGGCGAGGACGGCAAGATCAGCCCGCGCAGCGTGAAGATCAGCGCGGCGCAGAACAACCGCTGGGTGGTGCTCGACGGCCTGAAGGCCGGCGAGAAGGTCATGGTCGACGGCTTCCAGAAGCTGCAGATGCTGCCTCCGGGGACACCCGTGAAACCCGTTCCATGGCAGGCCGCCGGTGCCGCGCCCGCTGCGGCCTCAGCCGCCGCAGCAGCCCCCGGTGCCGCACCTGCTGCCTCTGCCGCCGCGTCGAAGTAAGGGGCATCCATGGCCAAGTTCTTTATCGACCGCCCGATCTTCGCGTGGGTGATCGCACTGTTCATCATGGTGATGGGCGGGGTGGCGATCACGCAGCTGCCGATCGCGCAGTACCCGCCGGTGGCACCTCCCGCCATCGTCATCAACGCCGCCTACCCCGGTGCCTCGGCGCAGACGCTGGAGGACAGCGTGCTGTCCGTCATCGAACGCGAGATGAACGGCTCGCCCGGCCTGATCTACATGGAGTCGGTGGCCCAGGCCGATGGCTCGGGCAGCATCACGCTGAGCTTCCAGCCCGGCACCAACGCCGAGCTGGCGCAGGTGGACGTGCAGAACCGCCTCTCGCGCGCCTCGCCGCGGCTGCCCTCGGCTGTGACGCAGCAGGGCGTGCGCGTGGACAAGTCGCGCTCCAACTTCCTGCTGTTCACGATGCTCTCGTCGACCAACCCGAAGATGGACACCGTGGCCCTGGGCGACTATGCCTCGCGCAACATCGTGCCCGAGCTGCAGCGCCTTCCCGGCATCGGCCAAGCCCAGCTGTTCGGCACCGAGCGCTCGATGCGCATCTGGATCGACCCGGCCAAGATGGTCAGCTTCAACCTGTCGTCGGCGGAGATCACGGCCGCCATCCGGGCGCAGAACGCCCAGGTGGCCAGCGGCACCATCGGTGACCTGCCCAACGTGGCCGGCCAGGGCATTGCCGCCACGGTGGTGGTCAATGGCCAGCTGTCCAGCGTCGAGCAGTTCGGCGGCATTGTGCTGCGCGCCAACACCGATGGTTCCACCGTGCGCCTCAAGGACGTGGCGCGCGTCGAGCTCGGTGGCCAGGCCTATGCCACTTCGGCGCGCCTGAACGGCAAGCCCGCCGTCGGTATCGGCGTGCAGCTGTCGCCGAGCGGCAACGCGCTGGAGGCCGCCAAGGCCGTGCGCGTGAAGATGGACGAGCTCTCCCGCTTCTTCCCGCAGGGCACCGAGTGGAGCATCCCCTACGACAGCTCGCGCTTCGTGGACATCTCCATCACCCAGGTGGCCATCACCCTGCTGGAGGCCGTGGCCCTGGTGTTCCTGGTGATGTTCCTGTTCCTGCAGAACTGGCGCTACACCATCATCCCGACCATCGTCGTGCCGATCGCCCTGCTGGGCACCTTCGCCACGCTGCTGGCGCTGGGCTTCTCGATCAACGTGCTGACCATGTTCGGCATGGTGCTGGTGATCGGTATCGTCGTGGACGATGCCATCGTGGTGGTGGAGAACGTCGAGCGCATCATGAGCGAGGAAGGCCTGCCGCCGCTGGAGGCCACGCGCAAGGCCATGCGCCAGATCTCGGGCGCCATCATCGGCGTGACCGTGGTGCTGATCTCGGTGTTCGTGCCGCTGGCCTTCTTCTCCGGCTCCACCGGCAACATCTTCCGCCAGTTCTCGGCGGTGATGGTGGCCTCCATCGGCTTCTCGGCCTTCATGGCGCTGTCGCTCACGCCGGCCCTGTGCGCCACGCTGCTCAAGCCGGTGGAAGCCGGCCACCACCATGAAAAGAGCGGCTTCTTCGGCTGGTTCAACCGCGGCTTCTCGCGCACCGCCAAGGGCTACGAAGGCCTGGTCTCGCGCATGCTCCGCAAGGCCGCGCGCTACCTCGTGATCTACGCTGCCATCATCGGCGCCGTGGTCGTGGTCTACATGCGCGTGCCCACCTCCTTCCTGCCCGGGGAAGACCAGGGCAACATCATCGTCAACGTGCAGCTGCCCCCGGGTGCCACCCAGGAGCGCACGCTGGCCGTGATGCAGCAGGTCGAAGAGTTCATCCTCAAGCAGCCCGAAGTGCAGAGCATGGTCGGCGTGCTGGGCTTCAGCTTCTCCGGCCAGGGCCAGAACGCCGCGCTCGCTTTCGTGACCTTGAAGGACTGGAAGGAACGCCACGGCCCCGGCCAGTCGGCCCAGGACGTGGCAGGCCGGGCCTTCGGCGGACTGATGGGCATCCGCGATGCCTTCATCTACCCGCTGAGCCCGCCACCCATCCCCGAGCTGGGCAACGCCAGCGGCTTCTCGTTCCGCCTGCAGGACCGCAGCGGCGCAGGGCACGAGGCGCTGATGAACGCCCGCAACCAACTGCTGGGCATGGCATCGCAGAGCAAGGTGATCACCCAGGTGCGCCCCGACGGCCTGGAAGACGCGCCGCAGCTGCAGATCGACATCGACCGCGACAAGGCCAACGCCCTGGGCGTGCCCTTCGACGCGATCAACTCGGCCCTGTCCACCGCCCTGGGCTCCACCTACGTCAACGACTTCCCGAACCAGGGCCGTCTGCAGCGCGTGGTGGTGCAGGCCGATGCACCGGCGCGCATGCAGCCCGAGGACCTGCTCAAGATCAACGCCAGTAACAGCCAGGGCAAGCCCGTGCCGCTGTCGGCCTTTGCCAGCACCCGCTGGATCAAGGGTGCGCAGCAGACGGTGCGCTACAACGGCTACCCCGCCGTGCGCATCTCGGGCTCGCCCGCGCCGGGCATGAGCACCGGCGCCGCCATGGCCGAGATGGAAAAGCTCGCCGCCCAGCTGCCGCCCGGCTTCGGCTACGAGTGGACGGGCATGTCGCGCGAGGAAAAACTCGCCGGCTCGCAGTCGCTGATCCTGTACAGCTTTGCCATCCTGGCGGTGTTCCTGTGCCTGGCCGCGCTGTACGAAAGCTGGTCGATCCCGCTGGCCGTGATCCTGGTGGTGCCGCTCGGTGTGCTGGGCGTGCTGCTGGCCACCCTGCTGCGCGGGTATGCGAACGACATCTACTTCCAGGTGGGGCTGATCACCATCATCGGCCTGTCCGCGAAGAACGCCATCCTGATCATCGAGTTCGCCAAGGACCTGCAGGCCCAGGGCCGGGGCGTGGTCGAGTCGGCGCTGGCCGCGGCCCACCTGCGCTTTCGCCCCATCGTGATGACCTCGCTGGCCTTCGGCCTGGGCGTGCTGCCCCTGGCCATCGCCTCGGGCGCGGGCTCGGCGAGCCAGCGCGCCATCGGCACCGGCGTGCTCGGCGGCATGATCACCGGCACGGCACTGGCCGTGTTCTTCGTGCCCGTGTTCTTCGTGGTGGTGCGCAGCCTGTTCAAGGGCAGCGCGCGCCAGCAGGAAATGAACCGCCGCCACGCAGAAGAAGCAGGAGTTGGAACCCATGATTGACCGCCGCCCCACCCCTCTGGCCCTGGCCGCAGCCACCGCGCTGCTGCTGCTCTCGGGCTGCTCGATGATCCCCACCTACGAGCGTCCCGAGGCACCCGTGCCCGGCACCTACCAGGCGGGCGCCACGGCGCCCGCAGGGGCCGCTGGCGCGGCGCAGGTGCCGTGGCGGGACTACTTCGCCGACCCGCGCCTGCAAACCCTGATCAGCGCGGCGCTGGCCAACAACCGCGACCTGCGCGTGGCCGCGCTCAACATCGAGCAGGCGCGTGCGCAGTTCCAGATCCGCCGCGCGGACCAGTTCCCCAGCGTGGGCCTGGGCGTCAACGCCAGCCGGGGGCCCTCGGCGTCCAACGGCGACCTGACCAACTCGTTCAGCGCGGGCCTGGCCCTCTCGGCCTGGGAGATCGACTTCTTCGGCCGCATCGCCAGCCTCAAGGAACAGGCGCTGGCACAGTACCTGGCCAGCGAGGAAGGCCGCAATGCCGCCCAGGTCAGCCTCGTGGCCGCCGTGGCCAACGGCTGGCTGACCCTGTTGGCCGACGAAGAGCTGCTCAAGCTCTCGCGCCGCACGCTGACCTCGCGCGAAGAATCGGTGCGCCTCACGCGCCTGCGCCTGGATGCCGGCGTGGCCTCGGAACTCGACTTCCGCCAGGCCGAGTCGCTCACCCAGGCCGCGCGCGCCACACTGGCACAGCAGCAGCGCCAGCGCGCGCTGGATGAGAACGCCCTGGCCTTGCTGCTGGGCCAGCCGGTGCCGGCCGAGGTCCTGGCGAGCCTGGCGGGCAGCACGCTGGCCAACGCACCGGCCATGGCCGCGCTGCCTGCGGGCCTGCCCTCGGAGCTGCTCACGCAGCGCCCCGACATCCGCCAGGCCGAGCAGCAGCTGATCGCGGCCAACGCCAACATCGGTGCCGCGCGCGCCGCCTTCTTCCCGCGCATCTCGCTGACGGCACAGGCCGGCACGGCCAGTGGCGAGCTCTCGGGCCTGTTCAAGAGCGGCTCCTGGGGCTTCACTATCGCCCCGTCACTGCTGCTGCCGATCTTCGATGCCGGCCGCAACCGGGCCAACCTGGAGAGCTCTCAGGCCTCGCGCAGCATCGCCGTGGCGCAGTACGAGAAGGCCATCCAGACGGCGTTCCGCGAGGTGTCCGATGCGCTGGCCGGCCAGTCCACCCTGGTCGAGCAGTCCGAGGCCCAGCAGCGCCAGGCCGAGGCCGAAGAGGCCCGCCTGCGCCTGGCCGACCTGCGCTACCGCAACGGCGTGTCCAGTTACCTGGACCTGCTGGATGCCGAGCGCTCGCTGTTCAGCACCCAGCAAGGGGTGGTGCAGGTGCGGCTGGCCCAGCTGCAGAACCAGGTCGTGCTCTACAAGGCGCTGGGCGGCGGCGGTACGGCCGAGCCAGTGGCGCGGGCGGCTGCGGGCTCCTGAACGCCTTCGGGCGGCCACTGCCACAGTGTGCCGCCCGAAATTGTTTTGTCTGCCTTTCGGCACGCACGTCGCCCGTGCTGCAGGGGCCGGGGGCACCGGCAGATATAATTGAAGGTTGATTGCATCAAAGCCCCACGATAAACCCGAGGAAGTCATGAGCGACACCCACCACGAAGAAGCCCATACCGGCCCGATCAAGAACCCCAAGCAGTTGCTGATCGCGGTACTTGCCTCGTTTGTGATTCCGATCTTTGCCATCATCGGCCTGGTCCTCTACGTCACCTCGGACAACAAGCCAGCCGCCGGCGCGGTGGACACCCAGAAGGCCACCGCGGCACGCATCCAGAAGGTGGGCGCGGTCGAGGTGCGCGATGCCAACCGGCCGCTGGCCAATGGCGAAGCCGTCTACAAGGCCCAGTGCGCCGCCTGCCACGCCACCGGCGCAGCAGGGGCCCCGAAGTTCGGCGATGCCGCCGCTTGGTCGGCCCGCATCAAGACCGGCTTTGAAACGCTGGTGCAGTCCGCCCTCAAGGGCAAGGGCGCCATGGCCCCCCAGGGTGGCGGCGACTTCAGCGACACCGAGATCGCACGTGCCGTGGCCTTCATGGCCAATGCCGGTGGTGCCAAGTTCGAAGAGCCCGCCGCCCCTGCGGCAGCGGCGTCTGCCGCCGGTGACGGCGCATCGGCCGCAGCGGCAGCGCCTGCATCTGGCGCGTCGCAGTAAGCGCACTGCGCACACCCCAACAAAAAGCCGACCCCGCGAGGTCGGCTTTTTTGTGGCCTCTGGAATGGCCTGCTCAGGCGCTGGCGTGCCGTGCAGCCGGGCTGGTCACAAAACCATGGCGGGCCGGCAGGTCCTCGGCCCGCACTTCCACCGGCGTCCAGCGGCCCTGCTCCACGGCGTCGGCGGCCAGGCCCACGTCCAGCGTGTGCACCAGGCCCAGCCCCAGCGGCGTGGCCAGGTACACCCGGCCTTGCGCATCAAGCAGGCATTGCTCCACTGTGGTGGACTTGCCTGTGTGGGAGGTCACCGATCCATCGGCCGCCAGGCGCCAGACCAGCGGCGTGGCTTCGAGTTCCACGTACACGCGTTGCGGCCCGTTCTGGAAGAACCACTGCCCCATCCCATCGGCTTCGTAGTTGCGGTGGATGAAGTCGATCAGCTTCTCGTGCTGCAGCAGCGAGCCCTTGGCCTCTGGGAACGGGCCGGCGGCCTGCGTCCGGTCGTCGCGCATGTACCAGCGCCCGCGCGCATCCAGCCCCAGCCAGCCGTAGCAGTCGGGCACATTCGGCCATTTGGCCAGGGCCTGCTTGACGATGTCATCCATGCCGCGATTGTGCCCCCGCTGCGCGGCGTTCCGTGTCAGTCTGCGCCGCGAGCCAGGTGCCCACGGTATCCGGCATGGCCCGCACATGGCCGGGCAGCCGCCCCTTGGCAAAGCCCACGTGGCCGCCATGCGCCGGCTGCCAGAGGGTGACGCAGCGGCCCACCTCGTGCACGCCAGGCAGGCTGCTGGCCGGAACGAAGGGGTCGTTGCGCGCGTTCACCACCAGCGCCGGGATGCGGATGCGGTGCAGCAGCGGCTTGGCCGACGCCCGCAGCCAGTAGTCCTCGGTGTTGCGAAAGCCATGCACCGGCGCGGTGAAGACGTTGTCGAACGCGTACAGGTCGCGTGCCGCCAGCAGGGCCTGGCGATCGAACAGGCCGGGGTGCTGGGCCAGCTTCTGCAAGGCCTTGGGCACCAGGGTGCGCAGGAACATGCGGGTGTAGACCTGCCGGTTGAAGCCGCGCCCGATCGCATGCCCGCCGGCGGCCAGGTCGATGGGCGAACACACCGCAGCAATGGCGTCGGCGCTGCGACTGGCCTCCTCGCCCAGCTCGGCGGCCCAGCGCAAAAGCGCGTTGCCCCCCAATGACACGCCTGCCGCCATCAGCGGGCCTGTGTGCATGGCACGCAGGCGCTGCAGCATCCAGCCGATCTCGGCATGGTCACCCGAGTGATAAGCGCGCGGCGCGCGGTTGATCTCGCCGCTGCAGCCGCGAAAGTGCGGCAGCGCACAGGCCCAGCCACGCTCTCGCGCGAGGTCGGCAAAGGCCTCGCTGTAGTGGCTGCGCGAGGAGCCTTCAAGGCCATGGAACACCACCAGCAGCGGCCGCTGCGTCGCTGGCGGCACCCCGTCGTCGAGGAAATCCACGTCCACGAAATCCCCGTCGGGCGTCTCCCAACGCTCGCGCCGGTAGGGGGGCGGCGCACCGAACACGCGGCGCGAGTACAGCGCAGGCCAGATGGTCTGCAACTGCCCGCCGGGCAGCCACCGCGGCGCCGTGTATTGCAGGGAGTGCATGGCGTGCGGCACCCTCAATGCAGCACCGGCTGCTGCGCCTGCATGGCCTGCACATCCTCCACCACACCCGCGCTGGCATGGTGCACCACCAGGCGCCAGCCCTGGGGGGTCTTGTGGTAGACATTGGTGGCAATCACGATGGCGCGGTGCATGCCGTCGGGCAGCATCACCTCCACATGCTCGGCCACACTGTGCACCGCGCTGGACAGCGCCTGCACACGGCGCACCTGGGTCGGCCGGGCACGCACTGTGCCATTCGAAAACATGGCCTCGAACGCGGCGCGGATGGCACCGGACCCCACGAGCCGGGGACCGCCCGGGTGCACGCAGACGATGTCCTCCTCGTCGGCCCAGCACGACATCAGCAGTTCGATGTCGCCCCGCTGGAGCGCATCGTAAAAGGCGGTTTCGGTCTCATCCGAAGAGCCGCCCAGGGTGGCGGCTGTGGGTCGTGCGCGTGGCATGGGCAAGGAGAGGGGGGTGGTGGGCGGTGCGCCTATTGTGCGCGGTCCGCTGCGCTTGTGGGCCCGCCCGGGCGGGCCGCTGCGGGCGGTCTGCACAGCATTTGCCACTGTCCTGTTGGCAGCCGCGGGTTTTCCTGTATCCACCCGAGCAAGGGCGCCACCTGCCTGCTTGAGGCACGGGTAAACCCGCAAAAGTTCCCCATGCATTGTTTCCAATACTGGAACAGTTAGTTCGCGACTGGGTGGTTTTTCTCTGGTCACCTGAGGCGTACAGTTCAACCCATCGATGAGCCGAACCCGC
>NZ_AKJX01000221.1 GCF_000276605.1 Acidovorax sp. CF316
CCGCGGCGGCCGCCAGGCCAGCCGCGGCCTGAGCATCTTCGGCTTCCTCGGCGGCAGAGGTTGCAGCAGCCGCCTGCAGCTCAATCTCAGCCACGGCGGCATTCACGCCCGGCTCCAGGTCGTTTTTTTCCCAACTGTAAAAGGCCTCATAGGCCGCGTCAAAAGGGACGAGGGGATCGCCCGACTGGGGCACGGGCGGCGCAGCGGGGATAGGGGTAAAAGGCATCAGACAACTCCCTCAACATTTACAGGAACTAGAGCGAACCCCTTGCGATACCGCACGGGCGCGCTCGCCACAAAACCGAAAGCCGACAGGCCGGCATAGCCCGCCGCCTTGGACAGCACCACCCCCACGGGCCGGGACAGCAAGCCCTCCAGCTGCTGCACGGCGCCATCTGCATTGCGCAGATCCATCACCACCTCGCAGCTCAGGTCCTTGCTGCTGCCGCGCACCGTGGTGGTTACCGTGCCGTCGTCGTTGGTCTTGCGGTAGGTGTAGGTTTTGGGCTTGGCCTCGGCGCCCTCAGTGGCGCCGCCGAAGTCGTAGCCCGTGCCGAACAGCGGGTACAGCACACCCCGGGCGATCAGGCCCACGGCGCGCCGATTGGTGCCCGAGGCCTTGACCTTGATGGTGATCTCGGCATTGGGGCGTATGGGCAGGCCGGTGATCTGCAGGGTGGTGAGCGGCAGGCGCTTGCCCCGGCCGTAGTCCCAAAACCCCTTGGCAGGCACCTTGAGGCGGTAGGCTTTGACGCCGCCGCCCGGTGGCCAGATGGACACGCCCGCGGGCGCATCCTTGACCGAGATCTCCACCTCTGCCCCCTCCAGCCCGCGCAGCATCAGGTCGCTGCAATACCGGCAGCCGAGCACGTAGACGATGTCCGCCGCCGTGCTGCTGGCCTGGGTGTTGCTGTACCAGTCGAACGGGGCCCACAGGTTGGTGGGGCGCATGTCCTTCCAGCCCGTTGGGTCCACATCCGGACTGGTGGCGCTGGCGGTGGCCACGGTGCGCCGGTAGACGCGGTGCGTGGCCACCACATGGCACTCGTAGCCCACGGCATAGGTCCCCGCCGCCCATGCGGGCGTGGGGTCTTCTGCGAGGCTGGTGCCCGTGAGCAGCTGCGCTGCCGTCATCTCGATGGGGTCAAGGTAGTACATGGTTTGCTATGCAGCCAGGGTTACTTCGTTCATCACATCGCTTTTCATGCTGTTGCCGCCTTCGGTAACGCGGTCCAGGATCTCGCGGGTTTCTGAGGTCTGGCTGTCGATGTTGGTGAGGGGCGCTTCCAGCGCGGACACTCGCTCGATCAACATCGCCAGCAGCGCCTCTACCCGCGCGCTGCTGCCCACCCCGTCGCCACCCACGCGCCCGTGCGCGTTGGGGTTGTAGGCGGTAGGGATCACCATCTCGCCGCGCTGCAGCAGCGCGTAGCCTGTCTCAGGCACATAGGGCGTGCCCGCGTGAAAGATCGGCCGGCCCAGGGCCTTGGCTTCTGCCTCCAGAGTGCCGGGTGGCAGGCCAAACATCTCGTTGTACTGGGGCATGGTGTAGCCCTTGCCCTCCAGCGCATCGAGAACGCTGGCTTTGCCAGAACCACCAGGATTGGCCGCAATGACAGCCGCAGCTGCCGCCGCCATGTCCGAGGCGTCGAAGTACTCACCCGAGCTGGTCAGGCCTGCGCCCTTCGTCTTGTCGTAGATCGCGGAGCCCGTGCCGATGATGGCTTTCGCCCCGACGTTCGAGCGGGTCTGCGACTCGCCGTTGTAGGCGGCGATCAGGGCGGCAATGGCCTCTGGCAGGGTCTTGAGCTTGCTGTCGATGCCCCGCAGCGCATCCACCTGCTCGCGTGCCCACTGCGACTGGTCGTTGAGCGCCTTGAGCTGCGCCTCGGCCGTGTCCAACTGGTCGCCGCTGGCCTCCTGCAGCCCCTTCAGCTCGTTGGCCACCACCAGGCGCTGAAAGTCCGCCTCGGCCTGGGTCGCGTACTGCGTTGCGGCGAAGCCCTGGCCCACGGCCGCGATGGCGTCAGACAGCTTTTGACCATCTGGCAGCTCACCGCCGGCACGCACGCTGGCCAGGGCCTGGGTGATGAAGGCCCGGCCCTCCTGGCCCTGGAACTTGGCAACCTCGTCCACCTGGCTGAAGAACGACTTGGCACCGTCCTCCGCCGCCTGGAACACTGCACGCGTGGCGTCGATCACCCCCTGCAGCCTTTCGCGCTCCTTGTCTGCGGCGCGTTCGTAAGCGGCCATGGCAGCATCTGTCTTGCCGGCTGCTGCGTCGATCAGCGCGAGCGAATCGGCTCGCAGCTTGGCCAGCGCATCGAGCTGGGCCTGGGCCGCAGCCTTGATGCCCTCGATGTAGGCCCGCGTGGCCATGTTGCCGTCGTACAGCGTCTCGATCTCTTTGCGGCGCACTTCGTCCAGGCCAGCGAACTGGGCCATGTACTGGGTGCGCTCCAAGGCCTTGGCGCCCTTCTCATCACCCTGCGCCCGCAACACCTCCACGGCCAGGCTGTCGCGGTCGCTGGTGAGCGACTTCACAGCGTTTTGGTAGCTCTGGGTCAGCTCATCAATCGCATTGCCCAGGTCCTGGACGGCAGGGGCCGCAGCCTCAGAAGACTGGAACAGCCACGCGATGCCGTTGGCCCACTCCATCGCGTCGCCATACAGCTCGGGGTTGCTGACCAGCGAGTTGACCGCATCCACCACCGCCTGCGTGTTGCCGGTGTTGGCCACCTGCAGGATGCCCTCAGCCGTGATGCCCTGCAGGCCCAGGCGTTCGGCTGAGCGCGCTGCAGAGCGTGCAGCCGCCTCGCGCCGCTTGTCATCGCTGTAGAAGTTCTGCAGGAACGCATTGCTTTGCGTCGTGAACCGCTCCAACCCGCCGAAGGCTTCAATGAAGTCGTCGGCAAAGTCGGCCAGCGCCAGGCTGCCTTGGTGGATGCCAAAGCCCAGGGCGTCGCTCGCCTCGTTGAGCGTGTGGAAGCTGGTGGACAGGCGGGTCAGCGTCTCGAATGCCGTTTCGCCCGCCTTCGCATACTCGCTGGCTACATACCGTGTGCGCGTGACCTGGTCGACCTGCAGGTCGTAGACCTGCTCCGTCGTGTCGGTCAGCTGCGAGACCAGCGTGGAGTTGACCACGTCGATGGTCTCGGTAATCCACGTGCCCAGCACCTGCCGGGCCATGCCGGTGCCAGCGTCACCGAATACCTTGGCGATCTTCTCGCTGATCTGCTGTTCGTTGAGGTCCTTGAAATTGAGATCTTCAGGCTTTAGCGCAACAGTCCAGTCCTTGAGCTTGTCGCCCGCCAGGCCCAGGCTGTTGGCCATGTCCACGGCGCTCTTGCGCACCGCCACGTAGCCCTTTTGGATCTCGTCCGATTGCCGCTTGCTGCTGGCCGCGAGGTTCTCGATCTCTTCGAGGTACTCGGGCGTCTGCATGGCCTGAGTGCCGTTGAACTCTGTGCCGTAGGGACTGCCCACCAGCGTGCCCTTGCCGCCCTGTTCCTTGAGCTTGGCAACGTATTCCTGGTCGCGTTTCTTGAGGTCCTCGTACCAATCCAGCGGATTGACGCGGCGGTACTCGGGGCCCATCAGCACCGTGCCGGGCTTGCGGGTGTTTTCCCAAGGGGTCAGGTCGTCGCCGCCCAGCGTGCCGGTCAGGCCCGTGCCCACCACCTCGCGCTTGCGGTTGACGCCGATGGCGTTGGCGATGGCGTAGGCGATCATTACCCACATGCCGGCAGCGCCCAGGGCGCCCATGCCGCCGCCGCCAGCGCCAGTGGCGGTGTAGGTGCCGCCTTGGCCAACAACACCGGAGCCCACGCCGCCAAACGAACCGACGTTTGTCGCGGGCAGTGCACTCAGGCCGTTGGCCGCAGATGCAGCATTCGATGCAGCAAGACCGGCACTGCTGCCGCCCAGCCCGAATGCATTGCCAATGGATCCAAGCACGCCCTGCCCGCTGGTCAGGCCGGAGTAGCCCGAATACAGCGAGCTGCCCATGCTGAAGAGGCTGCCAAGACCCCCAGCCCCGCCAGCAGCGCCCCCGCCGATGCCCACCATCTGCAGGAGCCCGCCCACGACCTGGTTCATGGCAGCATCGATCACCATGCGGAAGGGCTTGCGCAGCAGTTGCTCCTGCAGCACCTCGCGCATCTTCTTGCCGCCGGCCTCGGAGCCGTCACGGATGCCCACCTCTACGGCATCGCCCAGGCCTCGGCCGGTGTCGTCGATCCAGCGGTCAATCTCCTCCTTCGCGCGAAGGTTGTCGTCGCGCGTCTTGTCGCGGCGGTCCTTGGCGTTGATGCGGTCGGCCTCGGTGTCGAGCGCGTTGATCTCGCTCGTGATCCGGTTCCACTCGTCGGACCCTTCGTAGTACCCGGTGGAGCCGTCGCGCTTCTCACGCAAGCGCGCAACGCGCACGCGGTTGATGGCCTCGGCCAGGCTGATGTTGTGCCGCTCGGCCAGGGCCAGGGCCTCCTCCTCCTGGTCCATGGCCGCAATGCGGTCCTCGATGCCCTTCACCGTTTGGGTGCTGAGCTGGGCCTGTGACTCCAGCCACTTCTCGATGCCATCTACCTCCTTGTTGTAGGCATCGACGCGCTGTTTGGCCGCCTCCGTGGCGGTCTTGATGTCCTCGGCTTCCTGCTTGCGCTGTGCCTGCATAAAGGGCTGCTTTTCGAGCAGCTTCTTTTGCGCTTCGGTGAGCTGGTCAATCGACATCCTGCCGCCGCGATAGGCAGCATTCAACTTCTCCCAGTCGTCGGCAAACGAACCCGACAAGCCTGCCAGCTCGGCCAGCAGTTTGGCTTCCTCCTGCAGTGCCTTCTTGCGTTCGTCGGCCGCCTTCTTGGCGGCGGCTTCACCGGCTGCGATCTCGGCCGCCGTCTTGGGCGTCTTGATGCTGGGCTTGTCTTTGGGCCCATCCTTTGCAGCGTCAGGAGCGGGTGCTGGCCCATTCAATAGCTCCGAGACCCTGGCACTGGCTTCTGTCGCCGCTTTCGAGGTGGCCTGGATCTGCGCACGAAGGCTTTCCACCCGGCGCTGCGCCATTGCGCTTTTTGGGTCAAGGTCAGCCGTAGTGCGTGCCCCGGTAAGCAGCAAATCCAGACGTTTGAGTTCTGCGGCCTGGGCCTTGGCATCAGACATTGCCGTGCCGAGCTTGTCGGTACCCAAGGCAATGGAGCCAAACTCCCGCAGGCCACGCCACACCGCCAGCAACGCGCCGCCTTCCTTGGCACCCTTGCCCATCGCATCGATGATCTGCGTGAGGCCTGGCAGCATCTTCTCGACCAGGTCGCGCGACAGGTCGTTGCTGGTGGCCTTGAGGTCGAAGATCTTCTTGTTGAATGCCTCCGCAGCATCCGTCTGGCTGGTGAACCGCTTGGCGGTCAACTCAGTCTTTTCCGCCAAGTCGGTTAGGAACGGCGCGGCCTCTTTCACGCTCTTGCCAAACAGGTCCTGGATCAGCCGGGCCTTATTGGCATCGTCGGCAAACCCAGCCAGTGCTACAGCCACAACGCGCAGGGCCTCGGCAGGGTCGAGCTTCTTGAGCGCGTCTGCCTCCAGGCCAATGGCCTTGATGGCGTTGGCGATATCGCTCTTGGGCGTGGCCTTGCTCAACACATCGTTGAACTTGACCAGGATGCTGCCCACGGTCTCGAACGAAGCGCCCGTGCGGCGGCCCACGTCCTCCAAGGCGCTGATGTTCTCGATGCTGGCGCCGGTGGCGTCCTTGATGTCGTTGAGCGCGTCCACGCCATCGTTGATGTGCTGCACCCAGGCCGCCAGGGCGCCGAGTGACAGGCCCGAGGCCAGGGCCAGCAGCTGGCCGCGCGCGAAGTCTGCGGCCGTGCCCAGCACGTTGATGCGCTTGGCCAGCTGGTCATGGCCCTGGCCTGCGGCTGCGGCGCTGTCGCCCAGCTTCTTGTTGGCACGGGCAGCGGCTTCCGCCTTGTCCCTGGCTGCGTCGAGCTGGTCCAGCAGCGGCTTGAGCGCGGCGAGGTCGCCGCCGCGCATTTTGATCAGGCTTTCCTGGTACTGGCGGGAGGACTTGCTGCCGGCCTCGAATGCGGCAATCTGGCGCTGCAGGCTGGCCTGCATTGCACGGGTGGCGCTCTCGACCTTCTTGGCGGCGTTGTCGCTGCCGCCGCCAATCTTCTCGATGCCCTCGCTACCTTCTTTGCCCGAGCGTTTCACGTCCTCGGACATTCCCTTCACGTCGCGCTTGATCTGCTCCAGGCCGGGCTTTACGGCGGTGGCGTCCACGCCAAATTTCAGATCTGCCTTGCGTTCTGTCATGGGGCACCCCAAAAGGAAAAGGCCCCGCGACCGAAGCCGGGGGGCCAGAAAATAAAAAAGGCTCGCCGAAGCGAGCCTTAAATTATTAAGTCGATTAAATGTTATTTATCGCTCTTATTGCTCACATGCCGGGAAACGATCCAGAGCACAAGAAGCGCTGCAATGATCACCAACCCCAACAAGCCGGCAAACTCAGCGGTATTAACCGCGATAGCCATCAAATAACCGAAAAGCAGGATGACCGCGAGTGCAATGGCAGAAACAGGTTGATTGCAAAGAGCAGCAAAGAACCCATTAATAGCATGAACAGCGAGTTTCAGATAGTTCATGATTTCCTTCGAACGTAGTTGACCAAGATCTACGCCCGCGAGTGCGAGGTAGGTGCGGCCAACGGCGTTGCACGTCAGAAGGAAAAAGGGGGACAGCTGGGTTGAACATGGCTACCTACCAAATGCGGCCAATGTTCATGCCTTCAAGAGCTCTCGTTCAAATGTTCCAGCGCCGCCCGCTCGATCACCTGCAGGTCCGCAAAGATCGCATCGCGCTGCTCATCGGTTTTGCCTCGGTACATGCGGTCCAGTGTGGCGAACACGGCCGGGTAGTCCAGGCCGGTAGCACCGCCCATGCCCACGCGCCACTGCGTGCTGACACTGCAGAACAGCAGGCAGGCGTCCACGTGCTCGGGCCAGACCTCCACGTCCTTCTCGGGGAAGTCACTCGGCCGCATGCCCCACGCGGCCAGCTCCTTTTCGTCGGGCGGCTTCTGGTAGGGGGCGCGGCCGATGGCCTTCAGTTTCCCAGGCGCAGGCCCTCCCGGGTTTCGTTGTAGGCCTTGAACACGGCCTCGGCGGCACCGGGGTAGCTGTCGCACATGTCGGTGAGCGCGGCCACGTCGAGCGGTTCGCCAAGGTCCCAACCAGTGACGATCTGCACGATCAACTCGGCGCTGTGTTTGGCACGAAGGGCGGCGATGTCGCTTTCCTTCACTGGCTTGATCAGGGCGGTAATGGCGGCTTCCTTCGCGTCCGCATCGGAGATGTCAGCCGCCTCTGCACTGGCCTTCTTGCCGAAGTACTTGCGAGCGGGAGCAGAAAGCGGCTGGGTCGCCGGATCGGCAACTACAGCGGCCGGCTGGCTTGCCTGCTCGGCGGCATAGGCCTGCTCCGCCTCCTGGCGCGCTGCATCAAACAGCGCCTGCACGGTCTTGCCGATGGCGTCGGCGTGCTGCTCGCGCAGCTTGGCCCATACGGTGGAAGGCAGGTGGCGGGCGTCGAAGTTCACTTCGTCGAGACCGTGGGGGGTGGGCACCTCCACCTTGAGCGCGAACGACTTCGGGGTGGACTTGCCGATAACGAGTTTGGCCATGGTGTTGAATCTTTCGAGGGAGGGTATGCAAACGACAAAAGCCCGTGCCCAGCCCTGCCGCCCCCTCGAAGGAGCGAACAGAGCCGGGCCGGTGCATGGTGTGGCCGCGTTGCGGCCGGGGGATCAGTAGCGCGTGGGGCGCCCTTGCAGGGAGATGGTGGCGCGCACCTGCATCACGCTGCCCTTGGTGAGGGTGGGCGTCTCGTTGAACGAGATGTAGCCGTTGTAAAGCAGCACGGCGCCGTTGGGCAGGGTCACCTTGATGGCGCGGATGGCGCGCGCCTCGCCAGCAGCCTTCAGGGCGATGTAGCCAGGCAGCGTGGGATCGTCGCCAATGCCGATCTGGATCGACTGGGCGCTGGTCACCGTGGGCAGCTGGCGCTCGTAGTCCTCCTCCAGGAAGGAGAAGTTGGCGAACTGCTGGTCACCGCCCGAGGTGGTGAATTCCAGGATCTGCGGGATCTGCGTCCAGGCCGTGATCTCGCGCAGGCTGCCGATGCCCGTGCCTGCGGCGAAGCGGTTCGTGTCGGTCGTGTCGATGCCCGTCACGTCCAGCGCGTTGGTGGCCACGTTGGAGGCCTTGAAAACGCGGTCGCTGATCTTCTGCCAGCCCGACTTGAGCTCGTAGAAGGCACCGTTGAGCAGGCCGTGCGCGGCCGAGGTGATCACCCCCGGGTTGGCGTTGGTGATGGCGGTCACGGTCTTGACCGAGCCGTAGGTGGTTGCAATGGCGACTGTTGCGCCGTCAGGGAGAGATACAGCCATGATGGCCCTTTCAAGTGGTGTGCAAGATGCCCGCAAGGGGCGGTGGTGAACGCCCTTGCGGGCAACAGAAAGGCCCTGCAGGTTTGCGCCTGCAGGGCCTTGCTCGGATGGCCTGTGCAGACGTGTGCACAGGGCCGTGTGGTGGGTGCTGTACACACGTGTGCACAGCGCGCTGGGTGCGCTACTTGTCGGCGCCCCAGATCGAAAAGTCCTGCTCGAAACCGGCCTGGTCGTCGGCGTCGTCGTACGCCTTCACCGGCTCGCCCAGGGGCGAGGCCTGCAGCAGCGGCGCGGCGGCGCTCAGCGCCTCATCGGCGGCCTGGGCCAGCAGCATGGCGGCCATGGGCGTGGTGTGCCAGGTGCTGAGCTGGATGGTGGCGTGGCGCAGGCTGGGCCTGGTCTTGTCAAGGAAGCGAAGCGCATCGCCGCCCAGGTGCTGCCAGGTGATGTAGGGCAGCGGTGTGCCCGCCGGCGCCGGGTGCGGGTGCGCCTGGGGGCACACAGTGAGCAGCACGGTGGTGAGGTCGGTTTCAAGGCTCATAGCTTGCGTCCCAGGCGGGCAAAAAACAGGTTCTCCGCCGCGTCGTAGGCGGCAGGCAACGCGGCCGCTGCGCGCCGCACAAAGGCTTTGGCCGGCACCTGCTTGGGGGTGGGCAGGGTGATGTAGTACGCGTCCAACGCGGCGCGGTTGCGCCCCCCGCTCTGAGGCCTGGGCTTGCCCTCCATGCCGGGGCGCACCAGCGGGCCCATGCCGTCCGGCCCGTACACGTAGCGCTGCAGGTAGCCAAACTCCACCAGGTGGCCGTGCGGGGCCTTGGAGGGGTTCCAGCTCACGCGGTAGTGCGCCGACACTCCCTCCTGCGAGGCCTCGCGCATGTAGGCCTGATAGACCGCCGCATCGAGCTTGCCGGTGTAGCGCCCCAGCGCCTGCACGTTGGCCTTGACCGCGTCGTACAGCACCTGGATGCCGGCCTGGGCTGCGGGGCGGAGCGCCTCCTCGGCCTCGTCACCAATCTCCTGCAGGTAGTCGTCCAGGCCGCTCAGATCCAGAGCGGCCGAGAAGGCATCGCCGCTCATGTCACCAGCTCGCAGGCAAGGTCCACGTGCTGGCGGCCCACCTCATCGGGCAGCACGGCCTTGATGTCGTAAATCGCGGCACCGTGCACCACCCGCATGCCCGCCGTGATGTCTGCACGGAACCTGATGCGGATGGAAGTGCGCACAGCGGATTGCAAGGCATCAGCCCGGATGGCCTCGGCACCGCTGCCCGTGCGGATGTTTGACCAGGGCGTGCACACATCCACCCACCCATCCGGCAGGGGCGTGCCCCACGCATCCTTACCGCCGTTGCGACGCTGGATTGTGATCCGGCGATTGAGAGATCCCGCCCGCAACATCACAGCCCCGCAATGCGGCGATGCGGCCGCAGTAGGGCCTTGGAGCCCTGGGGAAGCTCGGCCACGGTTACGCCCGCCACCACGTCCTCGCGGTTGGCGTAGAGGTGGCCCAGGATCAGCAAGACCGCCGAGCGAACGGCGGGGCCCATCACCATAGGATCAAGGCCCGCAGTCTCGGCCAGCACCGCCGCATCGAGGTCGTCCTGCGTGGCGTACAGCTTGCGGTTGAGGTAGTCGGAGGCGGCCTCCTCGGCGGCTTCCAGGTAGGTCGTGATCAGCGCGTCCTCGCCGGCCCCGTCTGCGCGCAGATGGGCCAGCGCGGTGGGCAGTGGCACCATCGTCGGCATAGTGGTCAACCTTTCGGCAGCAGGGCCAGCAGTTCGGCCTTGGTGGCCCGGGGGCCGAACGAGATGCCGCGCGCGGTGAGCGCTTCGCGCAGTTCGGCCACGGTGGTCTTGCCGTCGCCATTGGCGTCAGCATCTGCAGGACCATCGCCCTGGGCTGCAATGGCGGCAGCGATCTCTTCATCGGTGCTGCGCGACAGGTAGCCCGATGGCGGGTAGTTCACAGCCAGGTAGCCGGCAGCCACGTACTCGGCAACCGTAGGGCCGTCGTCGCGCGGGCCGTCGTGCGGCGGCCTATTGCGCGCCTCGATGGCTGCGGCGATCTCCTCGGCCGTGCTCTGCGATGCGTAGCCCGGCGGGGGGTAGTTCTCGGGCGCCTCGCATGAGGCGAGCCATTGCGCGATGGACGGGCCGTCCTGGCGCAGCTGGTCCTGGCCCTCACCGTGTTCGGCGTAGTACTTGGCGGTGGCCTCCAGCTCGGGTGGGCATTCGTCGCCCACGTCGAACCATACCGGGTAGATGCCCCCCTTGGGCACGGCCTGAAATCGTCGTTCGACCTTCATGCGGATCTCCTGTGATGGCGGGCCCGAAGGCCCGCCGGGTTTCACGATGCGTTGACGTTCAGGGCCTTCAGAACGTCGGGGTTCAGGAGGCCACCGCCCACGCGCTTTGTGGTGTAGAAGTGCACGTAAGGCTTGTTGGTGTACGGATCACGCAGGACACGCACGCCAGCACGGTCCACGATCTGGTAACCGCGCTTGAAGTCACCGAACAGGATGGGCTTGGCGCTGGCCGCGATGTTGGGCATGCCGGCCATGTCGGTGACCGGGTAGCCGCCCAGGGTGGCCGGCTGGCCAGCCACGTAGGAGGGTTGCCACAGGTAGTTGCCCTGGCCGTCCTTCAGCTTGCGCACGCTGCCCTGGGAACTGCGGTTCATGACGAAACGCGCGTCAGCGGTGTACTCGCCTGGCAGCGCATAGATCAGGTCCAGCACCGCATCAGCGGTGACGGCCCCCACCGCGCCGGAGCCCACGGTCTTGATGTCGCCCCAGGGGTGCGCAGCGGCGTTGGCGCCGCCGGTGACGTAGGTCAGGATGCCGTTGGGACGGTCGTTGGCGCCGGTGCCGGCCAGGAAAGCGAGGCCTTCCTGGTACGCGAACTCCATTTCCACTTCGCCAGCCAGCCAAGCTTCCAGATCCACCTCGCTGTCGTCCAGCATCTGCTGCGTGGCGGCGGGGTTGGCGTAGATTTCGCCTGGCTTGTAGGTCAGCGGGCTGAAGCTGGGCGTGTTGGTTTGCGTGCGCGCCGTGGTCTCGCCCACCCAGCCCGAGGTGGTGCCGCGGTTGTTGAACAGCTTGGTATAGCCGGCAGTGCCGATCTTTTGCACGCTGCAGATGCCGCGCATGGGGGAGACCTGCACCAGGCGGTCGGTGATCGTGCGATCCCACTCCACCGGCGCCAGGTAGCCCCCTTCGGTGGCAACGCCCTTGTTGAGGGCGGCATTGACATCGCCGCGCGTGAAGTGGGCACGGAAGGACTCGGTGTATTCCGCGTCAGCGATGCGGCCACCTCCAGCGCCCCCGTTCATCTGGCCGGCGGCCAGCTTGACGTTGAGGTCGTCCACCGACTTCTGCAGAGTGCCGATGTCGGAGTTGATGCGGTCCACCTTGAGGGCCTGCAGGGCGTCGGCATTGCCCTTCTTGACGTCTTCGAGCTGCTTGGTGTGCTCGGCTTTGAAGTCGGCGAATGCCTTGTTCAGGGCCTCGACGGCGGCCTTGACCTCGCCCGGGCCGGGCGGGGTATCGGCGCGCACAGCGATCAGGCCGCGCGGGACGGGTTTGGCGGCCGCATGGTCGGCGACCACCTGCAGGGCCGAGGCCTGGGCCGACACTACGGCCATGCATGCGAGTGCGGCCACGGCCGCGATAGCGATACGAGATTTCTTCATTTCAGACTTTCAGGGAGTTGGTGAGAGAAAGCAGCAGTGCTGCGGATTCGCCAGCGCCCGGCGTGGCGGCGTCATCGGCAGCGCCCGGCGTGCCGTTGAACAGGGCTTTGAAGGCCTCGCGGCGCGCAGCGCGGGAATGCCCAGCGCGCGCCATGGAGGCCTCCACCAGGGCCAGCGTCTTGCGCGGCATGTGCGCGCTGGCGTCCTGCTTGATTTCGCTGCGGTCCATGAGACCGGTGGCCAGGCCGTATTCCACGGCCTTGGCCGCGTCAACCCAGGTTTCCTTGTCCATGAGGGCCGCGGCCTCGGCGACCGACATGCCAGAGCGCGCCGCATACACGCTGGCCATGGCCGCGTCGAAGGGCTCCAGGCGCTTGGCAGCGTCGGCCATGTCGTGCCGGTTGCCGATGGCCACCGCCCAGGCGTTATGCACCATGAGGAAGGCGCCATCGCCCATCAGGATCTCGTCGCCTGCCATGGCGATCACGGACGCGGCCGAGGCGGCCAGGCCCATGATGTGCATGCTGACCTTGCCCTGGTGCTGGCGGAACATGTTGTAGATGGCCACGCCCTCGAAGAAGTCGCCGCCGGGCGAGTTGAGGTTGACCACCACATCCTTGTCGGCGCCGATGGAGCGCAGCGCGGCGCCGATGCGTTTGGCAGTGACGCCGTTGCCGTCCCACCCCTCGCCAATGGCGTCGTAAATGGAGATGGAGTTGGCCACCTCGGTGGCGGCCCGGATCTCGGGCTGCCAGCGCTCCAGGGCATCGGGGCGGGCGTCGAACTGGGCGGCACCGAGGCGGTGATCCGCGCGGATCTCAGGGAGTTTGAGCAGGCTCATTGGTCGGTGCTTTCTGGCCGGTGGGTGGGCGCAGCTTTTGGGCTGCGGGGTCGTTGGAGGCGGGCATGTCGGAGACTTCCCGCACTTCGTCTTGCGTGTACCAGGGGGCATGCCCGCCGGCACCGAGGGCCTTGGCGAAGAATTCGCCTTGGTCTTTCAGCGTGCCCCGCATGAGGGCGCGCTCGTTGAATTTGAAGAAGAACCGCTCCAGCTCTGACTCAGACAGCAGCACGCGGGCCAGGGCTTGCTCCCAGGCGGTAAACCAGCGCTGCAGGCCGTACTGAACGAAGAAGATGCCGAGCTGCTCGATGCCGGAACCCCAGGCGGTCTCATCCATCATCAGCAGCGGACGGGGCACACCGAACGCGCGGGCTACCTCCTCAATCTGGTGATCGCGCTGTTCCTTGTGCTGGGCGTCAGCCGAGGTCTGTGCCCACTTGGAGGCCTTGGCCCCCTCTTCCAGCAGCATGAAGTTGCCGGCGTTGTCGGCGCCGGAGTGCCGCTCATCCAGCGAGTCCTGCATGCGCTTGTAGGCCCGGTCCGAAAGCGCCTGTGGCACCTCGATGGAGCCGCTGGCCATGACGCCCTTGGCGAAGGTCCGCGCTGCAGCGCGCTCGGCCTGGCTTGCCAGGTTGAGGGCTTCGCGCGCGAGCTTGATGCGGGACATGCCCAGCTCGCCATCTATCGACAGGTCCCGCAGGTGGAACACCTCGCGCTGCGCCAGCTTTACCGTGCCGCCATCTTTGCGCGTGTACTCGTAGTGCATCTGCCAGTCGTTGCCCAGCTCAGCCTTAACCCGGGGCGATTCCATCGGAATCATCTGGATGGGCCGGTCTCGCGACCAGATGACGCGGGCATAGCCGTTGCCGTGCACCAGCGCGTTGAGCTGCACCGTGGACTTGAACTCCAGGGGCGTCTGCCAGCCATTGGGCTTGAGCTTGATGCGCTTGTGCGCCTCCATCTCCTTTGCCACCCGCTTGGCTGGCCCATCCTCCATCAGGCTGCAGGGCAGCATGCCCATGGCCTCAGAGATGAGCGCCAGGCTGCGCAGCACGGCCATGTTGCGCAGTGACGCGGTGCGCGGCCCGTACGCGCCATCTGTACCGCCACGGATGAACTCCAGCAACGCCGGATCGTCCAGGCCGTTGAACAGCGTGCCAGCGGGCACCTCGGCGCGCACCTCTGGCGCGGCCGGCGGAGTTGGCTCGACGGCAGGCGCAGCGGCCTCCGGCGCCGAGCTGCGCCGCATGAAATCAAAAAAGGCCATGTCAGTCCTTACAGGTAACGGACGCCGCGCGATTCGTAGACCGAGGCGGCCTTGGCACCAGCAAGGGCGCGGTTCATCGCAACGATGGTTGCAATGGCCGCGTCAATCTTGTTGGCGGGCCGCGCCTTGCGCGGGAAGAGGTTTTCGTTGCGGTCTTCCTTGACCTCAACATTGCTGAGCTGCCACACGTAGCAAGGGTTGCCGTCGTGGTGGAAGCGCCCGGACTCCACCAGGGCCTGGATCTCTTTCATCGGCTCGCTGAGATGGCGCACCTGCTGGGGCACGTCAACCACCTCCAGGCCCTCCTCTGCCAGGTTGGCGCCGAGCTGGTGGCCGCCCCACGGGTCCTTGGCCACCTCCTTCGTGCCGATCTGCGCGCTGTCGTCCAGCACGTCTTCCTGGATTTGCTCCAGCGCGATCATGTTGCCGGGCGTGGCCGTGAGGTGGCCCCCATGCACCCAGCCCTGGTAGTGCTCGTTCTCGGGCTTCTTCAGCGCATCCTCTGGCACGTAATTGCGCGAGATGGCGTAGTAATGCCGCTCGTCGCCATCGCCGATCCAGCACAGCACCACCGAGCTGGCAATGTCCTGCTTGCTGGCCAGGTCCAGGCCGATGGCACTGCCGTCCCAAGGCATGCTTTGTAGCGTCAGCTCGGGGTCCGCGAGCTGCTGCAGTCGGTGCAGGTTGAGCCAGGGCGATGCCGCTGCGACCCACACGTTCAAGTGCTTGGTCTTGAAGATGTTCTGCTTGCGCGGGTTCTCCTGCGCGTCGCGCTGCTGGAGCTTCAGGAACTCAGGGTCAACCGAGATGCCGTAGTTGGGATTCGCCTTGCGCAGCGCCTCCTCGGTGGTCCAGTCGTCATCCGCGTCGATGGTGAAGATGATCCCGAAACGGGTGTCGTTCTCCACCACGCCTTCGAGGATCTTCTGCAGCTCGCCCTGGTGCTGGAAGCACGGGCCCGAGATGTCTGACCCGGCCGTGGTGATCACCAGCATGAGCGGCTGCGAGCGCGCGCCCATGCCGGTCTGCATGGTGTCGTACAGCTCAGCGGTCTTGTGCTCGTGGTACTCGTCCACGATGGCGCAGCTGGGTGACGCACCGTCACCAGGCTTGCCAATCACGGGCTCGAACTTGGAGTTGTTCTCCTGAATCGAGAGGTTAGAGGCGGCCGTGCGGACCTTGTACTTCTCGCAGTAGCGCAGCGTGGCACGGGCCATCAGCAGCGCAGGGCGGAACACTTCCAGCGCCTGGTCTTGCGAGGTGGCGCCCGAGTAGATCTCGGCGCCGAACTCCTCATCAGGGCCCAGCATGTACAGCCCGATGACGGCCGCAATGGTGGACTTCGCATTCTTGCGAGGCACGATCACGTCCGCCACGCGGAACCGGCGTTTGCCGGTGTCCTTGTGCACCCAGCCGAAGATGCTGGCCAGGATGAAAACCTGCCAGTCCTCCAGCTTGATCAGCTTGCCGCGTGCAGCCCAGTCGCCCTTGATGTGGGGCATCAGCTCGGCAAACTGGCAGATGCGCTCACCAGGCCGGTAGGGCTTGCCCGCCAGGCTGACCAGTTCGGGGTTCCACACGTAGGGGAACGTGCCTGCGGCCGCGCGCTCCAGGTCCTTCAGGTGGCGCTCGCACGCGAGGCGGTGCCACTTGCAGGAGATGATTTTTTTGTCAGCTACGTCCCTGGCGTACGCAGTGGCGATGTCGCCAAACCGCGAATCCAGGGTCACAGGCCGTCCCACTTATCCTTGCTGCCCTCCTCCGCGAACAATGCGCCTTGGCGGTTGTCGCTGGTGGTGACGCGCGAGCGCGCCGAGGGCGACAGGCCGAACAGGTCCAGGTAGCGCTTGACCTCCGATGCCGCATGCTTGCCCACCACCCAATGGTGGCTGTAGGTGAAATTGCCGTTGGCGGTCCTGACCATGAGGCCATCGCCGCCGTTGTACACATCACCCTTGGCCTCGGCCGCCTCGCGCGCGTCCTCGGCGAGTTTCATGGCCCGCGTCAGCGAGCGCTCGGCCCACACCATCTTCGCCCAGGCCTGGCAGTAGAGCACCAGCGCAGCGCGATCAAGTTTCGAGATCAGGCCATAGCGCTCCAGCTCGGTGGAGAGGCGCTTCCATTCCTTCTTCGCCTCGGGCCAGATCCACGAAGGGAAATCGGGGATCTCGACCTCGGGACGGAACTCGTCCAGGAACTCGGCCAGCGGCTTCTTGCTCGCGTTGCCGCGCAGCTGGTGCACGTTCGCGGGCAGCGGTTTAGGTCCACGTGCACCCATGGGAACATCTCCGATTGATTGAGTGCACACGTGTGCACGCCACCCGCGACAGGCCCGAGGGGGTACCCCCCCTCCCCAAAACTCCCGCGCGTAAAAATTTGACTAACAGACCGGTTTCCGGGGAGAGGCCCCAGACTTTTGATACCCCCCACCCCTCGGGCCGCCAGAAGGCCCGAGGGGTCGGCCTCACCAGCCCGCCCGCCTGCGGCCGCGCAGGGCCTCCTGCAGGCTCTTCTCCTCGTGGCAGGCATCGCACAACCCTTGCTCGTTCGTCGCGTCGTCGGGGCCGCCTTCGGCCAGCGGCACGATGTGGTCGCGTTGCGTGGCCTCGGTATCACGGCCCGCCTTCTGGCACTCGACGCACAGCGGATTGCGCTCAAACAGCGCCGCGCGCATACGCTGCAGCCTTCGCCCGGTGATGCGCTTGGTGGCATTGGCTGGCTTCTGCCAGGCGGGCTTGGGATGCTTGGCACAGCGGCCGGAGCCATCGCGCACCAATGCCCCGCACCCGGGATGGGTGCAGGGGCGTGGTGCAGCAGTAGGCATGGTGTTGGGTCGCCCGGGCACAGGACGGTCCAGCTCGTGAAGACTGTGTCTGGCGAGCCTGGCCGGGCGGAAAAACAAAAACCCCGCCAACACAACGCTGACGGGGTCTCGACCTATGTCGCTGCGGGGAGGCGCAACAACCACACGGTGCCTGAAATGTACAGAAAAGGTCTATGTAGTAAAACTCCCCCGTTTCGCTGTGATTGACGGCGCGGCCGCCTTGCGCTTGCTCTCCACCTCCACGGCCCGCGCCTCCAGCCAGGCGTTGATCGCATGGTCCGCCTGCACCAGCTGCGCCTTGATGGTGGACTCTGCCCGCTGCATCCGCTTCGCCGTCTCCCTCACACCCAGGTCGTTCAGGTACACGTGCAGGATCATCACGTGCAGGTGCGACCTGGTCAGCTTCAGCGCCATCACCGCCTTCTCGGTCTCCCATGCCTCCTCTTCAGACACAGGGATCGGCACATGGTTGTAGCTGCCACGCGACCACACCTCGCTCGCCAGCACCGACTTCGTCTTGAACCCCAGGCCCGCACCACGCGATGCCCAGATGGCCCAGCACTCCAGCCGATGCTTGATGTGCTCAAGCCGTTGCGCCATCGCTGCCTCCCATGCCCTCAGGCTCCCGCATGAACGCCGCAAACGACGCCCCCACCAGCACCGCCGTTCGCTGGTGCTCAGCCATCGGGTGCCAGTCCTCGAAGGGCGTGCCCCGCACATGCCCGGCCTCCATGGCATAGAACCATCCCGGCTCACCCCGCAGCGCCCGCTCGATGCAGTCGCGCACATGAGCCCTGCCCCACACCACACTCTTGCCGTCCACAAAGTCCGCCGTCTGCGGCATCGCATCCCTCATGCTGGCTGGCTTGGCCGTCGTCGTCATAGCTGAATCCTGATGTGCAGACGTCTGCACCGTTGATGGTTGAGAGAACTGCCGGCCACCCTGCTGGCTGCTGGTGGACGAGGGGTGGACGCCGCAAAGCCGCGCCAATCCTTGATCCGTCCACCGGACCACCCCGACCATAGGTATGGGTTGAAGCCGCGCCCGTGCGTGCGCGCAGACACGCGCCCCCCTGCGTCTGCGCACGCTTGCGTGTGGAGTTGGGGCCATCAGGGGTGGACGGGTGGACGGATGCCGAAACCCCTTGATAAATCAACCACTTGCGCCGTCCACCCCAGGATGGACGTGGGGTGGACGGCATGGACGGCGATGGCGACAGGACCGCCCAGGCGCGCAGACGCGTGCACCGGGCGGGGCGTGACCAGATCGCGGGGCGCCCATAGCGCACCTTGGCGGTGGTGGTGGATATCTCAGAAGGGGATCGGACCATCGTCGTCACCTTCATGCGAGAAAGGGCCAGGAGGCAGGCGCATAGCGCCTGGCGGGCCCTGGTCAATGGGTGATGGGGCAATACCCGGGGGATCGGCTTTGGCGGCCTCCATGGCCGCGGCTACCGCCTCTTGGTCCAGCTTGAGCCGCTTGAATCCGCGCCGACGTGCCCCGTTGGATTCACGATGCCGCTCAAAGCCCAGGCCCTTCATGGCCCGGCCCATGCGGCCATCCATGTTGCCGTTGGCATCGATGCGGTCAGCCTTGATGCCCATGGCCTCATACAGCTCAGTGGTGGCAAAGAACTCACGCGTGGCCCCTGCAGGCACGCCCATCTTCTTGGCCGTGGGCGCGTTCACATACTCGTGCAGCATGTCCTCCCAACTATCCGTATGCTTGAACTGCTCATGCTCCGGGAAGACCAGCGCCTTTTCCTCCTCCCGCGTGGGCCAATACTGCTCACCCCGATCCAGCCGAGCCATCGCTTCGGCCAGCAGCTGGGGCAGCATCTCCTTCAGCCGCTCCAGAAACACCTCGAACACCTCCAGAGGCCAGAAGCGCCGGTCACCCGTCGCATCCTTCAGGAAGGTCTCCGCATTCGTCGTGCCCACGTTCACAAAGTGCCGGGGCGCCTTCACCATCTGCGCCCCATAGGGCGGCCGGTACAGGTCGTCCTGCACACTGAGGTACTGCTTGATGGAAGTGCTCTCCGCCTTGTTCAGTGACTCGAGCTCAGCCGATTCAACGATCCAGGCCAGCTGCTGCGCCATCAGCGAATCCTTCTCACCCACCTTCGTGCCGTTGTCGGTGAAGAACGGGCCCGCGATCGCGCGGAACAGGGTGGACTTCGCCAGCCCCTGCTCCCCCTTGATGATCAGCATGTAGTCGAACTTGCAGCCCGGCCGAATGGCCCGGTTCACCAGGCCCATGAAGAAGCACCGCCCAATCAGGCGCGTGTACTTCAGAAACCGCTCCGCCTCAGCCGGGTCCTTGCGCTCACCCAGCCGGTACACCGTAGACAGCCATGTCTCCAGCCTGGGCACGTCGTCCCAGGCCTCGGCCTCGATCAGGTCTACCACCGGGTTGAACCGGCTCGACCTGGCCGCCATCAGAACCCCATCGCGCAGGGTGCCCTTGGCCTTCACGCCCAACCGATGCTCCCGCAGCAGGTACTCGCCCAGCATCAAATCGTCTTCATCGTTCCACTCGCCGGGCGGGTGCCCCCAGGGTGTGGTCCGGCTGCGCTCGATCAGGCGGGTGAAGTCATTGAACTTGGCCATCCCCTTCAGCGTGGGGTCCAGCTGCAGGGCATACATCACGTTCTCGCGGCAGTCCATGGGCCGCCCGCGGTGCATCACCAGCCGGTTGTACAGCTCGACCAGGCCGCCATCGGCATCGTCGTCACCACCGTCGCTGTCGTCCCCGCCGCGCCGGCGCTTCTTGGGCGGCTTGCCATCACCACCGCCCCCAGCTTCCGCCGCAGCGGCATCGCCGGCAGGCGCAGGCGCATCTGCCGCCTCCTGCCCCCCAGCGGCAGCACCCTTGTTCGCATTTTTTTTCTTGGGCGGGTCCAGCGTGATGCCCATGGCCTGGGCCAGCCACCGCAGCGCCTCGCCCGGCTTGCCCACGCCCGGGCCCCACTCCATCACCACGTCCACGGGCGTGCGCTTGCCCTGGCGTGCGTCGCCCATGTCGGCCACGCCCCAATCCACGATGCCCTCGGGCTTGATGGAAAGGTCCTCCTGCAGGTCACGCCCCAGCGCCTTGGGCGTCAGGCGATAGCCCTGCCCACTCTTCACCTCGCGCCCGCCGAACAGCGCAGGCACCCACACGTGCAGCGCACGCATCGCCTCACCGTTCACGTACGCAAAATCATCCCGCCCGTCTCGCTCGCCGACAGCAGTGCTGCGCTGGGCCGCGGGGGCCGGTGCGGGGGGGTTGTACTTCTTCTTCGCCTCCTCGATGGTCACGTGCATCCGCCGCACCGCTGCATCGTCGGCCTGCACCACATCCAAGGGCGTGCCCTCCATGTGGTGCCCCGTCACCGTGAAGTATTGCTTCTCGCAAAACATCTCCACGCCGATATCGTTGCTCTTGGCCGTCTGCGTCTTGCCCAGCAGGTAGATGTGCAGGCCCCGGCCCGAGGGCGAGAACTCGGTGAACGAGTGGAACGCCTGCACGATCTTGGCCGCCCGCTCGCTGAGCACCCCTGTCTCCAGGTCCCGGCACTTGTCCAGGTCAATGCCGATCAGCCCGTCATCGGGCAAAAAGCCAAAGCCCACCCCCGTCCAGGCGCTGGCCGTGCCCGCCGCCTTCTCGAAGGCCCGGCGCGCCAAGGGCAGCGTGGCCAGGCGGCTGCGGTCCCGGTCGCTCCCCTGGTCCCCCGTGCGCCGCCCGCCCGCCACGTAATACGGCACCTTCAGCCAGGCGCTGCGCTTCACATCCCATTCGTACTTCCACAGTACCCACTGCTGGCGGTCCGCCAGGGCTGCGGGAATGGTCTTCCACACCGGCGCCAGTGCGGCCGGTGGTGTTGGTTGATCGCTGGATTGCATCGCTGCTGGGCCTATCCCTTCCACGCCAGCAGCGCATGTCCCAGGGCAGCAGCACCAGGGGCTGCAGGCGGCACCATAGCCGCTGGCACATACTCCAGCACCTTGCGGTTGCGGTAGTCCACCTCACGCTCCTGCAGCGGCGCAATCTGCCCCGCCCGGCGCATGGCCGCCACCGTATTGCGCGCGGCCTGCTGCCCCACGCACGCCCCGTGCGCCATCTCCCGCAGGGTCACCCCCCGCGTGGGCGTAGCCAACCGCTGGCAGGCCGAAAACAAGGCCTGCCGCACCTCCCCGGCCGGCCTCAAGCTACACCGCCCGCTTCGCTCGCTGGCTTGCCCTGCGCATTGCGCGCCCGGGCCGCGGCCAGCAGGTTCGTCACCCCGCTCACCAGGTGGCCGCACTCCTTCGCAATGCGGTCGTACTCGTTATCGCTGATGGTGCCGTCCGCCAGGCTGCTGGTCATCTCGCGCACCAGCTCGCCACTCTCGCGCAGCACCTCGCCCAAGGTCTTCAGGCAGTCATCGCTCTCACCGGCCAGCACCTCGGGCATCGGCAGCACCATGCGTCCGCACTGAGCCGCATAGGCCTCGAGGATGCGATAGTCCTTCGTGAAGACGGTCAGCTTCACAGCCGTCTTCAGGCCCAGCTTCGCCGTGCCAATTTCAGCCACCTCATGGTTGAGCGTGGTGGGGTTCTTCTCCACACGCGGGCCCAGACTCTCCGCACCGCCCGGGTAGTCGTGCACCACGTTGTACGCAGCGTCAATCACGTTCATCTCACAACCCCTCGTTTTACTGTTACAGACACAACCGGGTCACCCCGCCACACTGCGGCCGTGACCAAAACACAAAGAAAAAACCGCTCAGCCCACCCGCCACGCAACAGCGCCGCGCCTGCCCGCGCGGGCAGTGCCTTGACTCAACGGGGGCAACTTGTAAAACCCGACCACGTGGCAGACTCGCTGCGGGCTGAGCGGCAAAGAATGAGTGGCGTCCGCCCACTTCCGGCCTACGATGGGAGCTCTCACGCAACCATCACCAGAAGGGTCGGACATGGAAAACATCACGGCTTCAGTCGCACTGGCAACGCAAACACTTCTGACGAAGCTCATCGTCGAGATGAGAAAAAGCGGCGCGCTGACGGACAGCCAAATCGACTCTGCGATCACTGCGGGTCGCAAGGTATTGGAATCAGACGGCGACGAGATCGGCATTCGCGCAGGGCTGTATCTAGAAAGCCTGCACGAGGACCTGCAACCCGATGCAGTCGAAGCGCAGGAGGCAGCAAAGCCAGTGGACCAAGTCGGGCGCGCTCTAACAAGCTTGTCCAGTTGGGCGGAAAGGCTCGAAGGGCAGGCGTATGCAGATCGCGTCATACAGGACGCCCTAGTTGTGACAGTGCTTCAAAGCGCCCCCCAATTGAGAGAGGCGCTGATCCGCAATTTGCAGATTCGCTACGATCACATGCCCTCCGGCATGCGAGGCGACCCGCTGAAATGGTTCCAGCGTCGAATGGAGGAGATGCGGAAAGTGATCGACTCGCAGGCGCCAAAGCCATAGCCGTCGTCGCGCCCGGCACTGGCCGGGCCTTACGCATGGGCCACCCCCTGCGCTTGCTGCGCGCGGCCATCAGTAGAGGACTCAGGCAAATTCAAGAACAGCGAGGGGTGCTTGACCTTTACGGCAGGCGGGATTCCCCGCTTCTTCCAGTTCTGCACGCGCTGCGCCGCCCCCTCATCGGGAAAGCCCAAAAGTTTGGCCAGCTTGGTGGGCCCGCCGTGAAGTGCGATGAGTTCTGCATCAGTCATCCCGTCAATTAAACATGATGTTTAGTAAACAGTCAAACACGACGTGTAGCAACAACTTGTTTAGTTCGCAAAGAATCCTTTGCATGAATGACCGAGCCAGACACGACAGCCTGCAACGACTGCTGACCGCCGCCGAAAAAACTGGGATCAAGGGACCCTCTGCCCTTGCAAAGGCTTTGAACGAGTCGGACCAGACAATCACGAACTGGGGACGCCGAGGCGTGTCGAAGTCCGGAGCAATGAACGCGGAAAGGCTTCTGGGCGTTTCGTCCAACTGGGTCATCAGCGGGGAAGGCGCTGCCGTCATCGGCGAACCATCTCCACGCTTGCCAACGCCCCCACCCGGCCCTATTCCTGCGCCTGGTGAACAGGTTGTGCATGTGCCCCTGCTGGCCAATGCAGGGGTCATGGGTGATGGCGCCGACGTGCTTCACGACGATGTCGTGATCGGCTACATCTCACTTTCTCGGGAGTGGGTCACTCGACGACTCAAGATCACCCGCCACGAAGACCTTCGCTTCATCCATGGGTATGGCGATAGCATGTCGGACACCTTCGAGGACGGCGACATCCTCCTTGTGAACTCAGGTGCTCGCGACCCATCGCAGGCAGATGGGGTCTACGTGCTCGAGGCGGGCCATCGGGTGTTTATCAAGCGCGTGACAGAGCGCTTTGACGGCAGTTTCGAAGTGAGCAGTGACAACCCCAAGGTGAAGATGGTCGACATCCTGGATGGGAATAGCCAGATCGAAGTACGCGGCAGGGTCGTATGGGTGTGGAAAGGCAAAAAGCTGTGAGACTTGGCGCGGCCTGGCTCGCAGCCGCGCTGCTACTCACCACCGGTGCTGAAGCTCGAATTCCAAGAGACCGCAGCCAGGTTCGTGCATTTCGCGCCGAACACCCTTGCCCTACCACCGGCGCCATTCGCGGTGCATGTCCCGGGCACCAAGTTGATCACATCGTCCCGCTATGCGCTGGCGGGCGTGACCATCCAGAAAACATGCAGTGGATTGCCGAAGGCGACCACCGCTGGAAAACCTTTGTCGACGTCCGAGAATGCCGAAAGCAAAGGCGCTCGCGCGCTCACGAGTCTCCCACCCCTTAGCCGTGGTTCCACCACGCCCCCACGCGGGCCCCAACGTAAAGGAGCCCGCCGACTACGAGCAGCCCGACTGTTCGGCCCTGCCCTCCTCCAATGCCAGCCACGCATGAGACCGGCGCCAGCAGGATGAGGACCACACCCATGGCCTGAACTGCCTTGTAGCGCTTCGCGGTCTGCTGAGTCGTCACAACATCGTCAGCGATATGCATGGGTCCTGCTGCGCCCTGCGGATGGCCGGAAGGTGCGTTGTCTGCCGCCCCCTGCCTCAGCCCTTCCCCGCCAGCTCGAGCACGGATGTAAGCAGCCTTGGCACGCGCCTCATCGCCATTTGAGTCGGCATAACAACGGGCCCACAGCCCCTTATCCCGGAGTTCTGGCGACTCAGCTTCTTCCAAAGCGATCGCCCAAACATCGCGGTTGTCCATGTTGCCTCCGAGTTGAAAACAGGTTGATCACCAAATGTAAATCACAGCCCACTAAACAGAGTGTTTGACGATTTACTAAACATCATGTTTAATTCGCTCCGCTGCGCCACTTCTGGTGCACAGGAGTACACATGCATATCACCCCCGCGCGCAGCTACCGCGCCACCCTGGTGCCCGCAGGCACCGCCTCCGACGAGGTAGACACCCTCGACGCCCTGGGCCAACTGCCCACCATCCAGCTCAAGAGCAGCAGCTGCGAAGCAGCCGAGCAGCTGGCACACCACACCTCCGGCCTGGCCGTGCTCTGCGTCGAGCGCGTGGAGGTCTGAACATGGGCGCGGCATTCGCCCGTGCAGACGTCTGCACATCACCACCGCCTGGTATAGGCCAGGCAAGCCTCCAGCGCGGCTTTGATCTGCGCTGTGTCACGGTACAGGGGCTGACCCCAGGAATCCTGGTGCAATGCGTCCTCGCGGGCCTTCTGCTGGCGCTGCCATGCGGCCCCAAAGCCTTTGCGGCGCCACCAGTGCATGCGTTGCACCAGCTGATCGATCTCAGCCCGCCCAGGCCCGCCGCCCATCACGTTTGGAGCGGAGCATTCCTTCAACAGCCAAGCACGGACTGGGTCAGCCGCATCGTTGAACTCCTTTCGCCTGTCCCGCCAAAGTGCCGTGCGGTGGCCGACAAGCAGCCCTCCCAAAAATGTGAGGAGCGAAAGAAGGGGACTCTGGAGCAGCTCAAGCATGACCATCCTCTGTTGTTCAACCTGGCGCTTGCATGCGCCGCGTTCGTGCTGGGTTTTTACCTCACCGGCGGATTCGGAGGTGAGAAATGATCGCCCGCCTGCGCACCTACAACGCCCTGCGCGTCACTACCGGCCCGTGCAGCGCCTATCGCATGGCCGCCCTGCACGAACGCGCCACCACGCGCCAGCCAGCGGCACCCGCGCCCATCACCATGGACGGCCCGCACCCCAGCCGCAGCACCCTGCGCCTGCAGGCGTGGCTGCGCTTCGCGCGCTGGGTGGCCATCGCCCTGGCCGCCACGTGGTGCCTGTCTGCCGCTGCGGGCGTCGTGTACGCCCTGGCGTACTACTGAGCCGAGGCACGCTGTGCACACGTCTGCACAAAAGAGCCCGCTGCCGCCCGGCTTCAGCCTGTTCGGTGACGACGAGGACGAGGGCCACATCACCAGCGCCGCACCTGCTGGTGTGCCGGCTGCTGCCGCCCTCGACCCCGCGCACTGGCTGGTCTGCACCGGCACCCTCACCCGCAACGCCGAGGTGCGGGTGAAACCAGTGGGCAGCGAGGGCGATGCCGCCCCAGTCGTGTGCATAGACCTCGACCAGGTCACCCCCACCGCCCAGGCCGTGCACGTGGAGCAGGTGTTCACCAACGCCACCCGCGCCAAGGCCGAGGCCTTCGCCTCCCACCTCAAGAAGGGCATGCGCATCACCGTGCACTGCCCCCGCCCCGCCGTGCGCATGTCGTTCAACGACGCGCAGCACATCGAGGTGCAACCACCCCATTTGATCGATCACCAATGAGCACCCATAACACCATCGTCATCGGCCTCACCGGCCCTCTCAACTGCGGCAAGGACACCGTGGGCCAGCTGCTCGCCCAGCACTGCGGCGCGCACGTCATGGCCTTCGCCGACCCCCTGCGCGAAGAGATCGCCGAGGCCTACTGCATCGAGCAGGTGTTCCTCACCCGCCGCGATACCAAAGAGCGTCCCATGGCCGCCCTGGCCTTCGCCCGGTGCCTTGATCGCGCCTTCGTCGACCGCATGGTGGTCGAGTTCCACAACGGCGCCGATGGCACGCTGCGCGACTTCCTCGAAGCACCCCGCAGCCCCCGCCAGATCATGCGCTGGTGGGGCACCGAGTACCGCCGCGCCAACTCGGCAGGCTACTGGGTCCACCGTGCCGCACAGCGCGTGTCCTGGCTGCACAAGGGCCGCCATGCGCGCCTGGTCGTCATCACCGACGTGCGGTTTGCCGATGAGGCCGAATTGGTCCACGGCATCGGCGGCCAGGTCTGGCAGATCACCCGCCCGGGCTGCGCGGCACAGACCGGCCAGCACCAGTCCGAAGTCACCGGCGAGGCATTTTCGCCCACCGCTGTGATTGACAACGCCGGCGACATCCGCCACCTGCAGCAGCAGGTGCTCAGCGCCTGGGCCGCGCGTGAATGGCAGATCCCCGGCGTGCGTGTGGAGGTGCCCGCGCAATGACCCCCTACATCGCCCAAACAGCCCGCGCCAAGCCCGTGGGCACCCCCATGGTGGGCCGCTACCACTGCCCCGAGCTGCAGGCCCAGCCAGGCCGGGCGCAGGGCACGCAGGCCGCTGCCCTGCCCAGCCGCCGAGGCAACCGCCTGTACCACCCCTGCGGCCGCGTCACCGACCTCGCAGGCCTTCCCATCACCACCACGGAGCCCACGCCATGACCGTCATGCACCTCGACCCCGAAAGCCTGGCCGGCCGGGTGATCGCGCACCTCAAAGAGGGCGAAGGCCACCCCATGCGCACGGACCTGATTGCGCGCGCGTTTGACGTTTCGCCCCGCGTGGTGCACACCCAGTTGGCCGACGTGGTCGCCCACATGGTCCTCAAGCGCGAGAAGGACCACGAGGACGAATACACCTACCGCCGCGGCCCGCAGTTCAAGATGGCCATGCTCGACGGCAAGCCCGAGCCAGTGATCGCAGCGCGCCATCTGCAGGCCCCAGCAGCAGCAGCGCCTGCCCCCGCCGAGCCCACGCGGCCAATCAGCCTCGAGCGCCTGACCCCCGACATGTTCGGCGTGCGCAAGGGCGTGCCCATGCCCGGCCCTCGCGTGGCCCACGGGCTCGACTGGACACCCCTGCTCGAGCGCTTGACCGACGTGGGCGACAGCACCGACCCCATGCCCGCATCCGTGCGCCAGACCCTGCGCCGAAACATCAAGATCCTCGAAGGTCGCAAGGGCAAGGACGGCCCCCGCTTCGAGGTCCGCTCGATCAACAAAGACAACGTCGCCGTCTGGCGTGTCGCCTGAAGAGACCAGCACCATGACCGACGCAAAAGACACCGCCACCATCGACCTGCCCCCGGCCGGCGCCGGCCCGCAGATGCGCATGGTGGCCGTGGCCAGCATCGTGGCCAGCACCACCAACCCGCGCAAGACCTTCAACCAGGACAAGCTGCAGGAGCTGGCCAACAGCATCCGCGAGAGCGGCGTGCACCAGCCCATCCTGCTGCGCCCTCTGCCCGCCAGCCGCGTGGAGGAGACCACCCGCGCCGCCAAGTTCGAGGTCAGCCCCCAGGCGGCCTGGCCCTTCCCACCCAAGGGCGCGGGCAAGCGCTCCGCCCCCATCGAATACGAGCTCGTGGCCGGCGAGCGCCGCTGGCGCGCCTGCCAGCTGGCGGCCGTGGTCGAAGTGCCCGCCATGATCCGCCACCTCACCGACGCCCAGGTGCTCGAGATCCAGATCATCGAGAACCTGCAGCGCGAAGACGTCACCGAGCTCGAGGAGGCCGAGGGCTACGGCTACCTCATGGAGGCCAACAAGCTCAACGCCGACCAGGTGGCCGAGAAGATCGGCAAGAGCCGCAGCTACGTCTACGCCCGCCTCAAGCTGCTGGACCTGTGCCAGGAGGCCCGCGAGGCCCTGCGCGCCGGCGACCTCGACGCCAGCCGCGGCCTGCTGCTGGCCCGCATCCCCGACGGCGCCCTGCAGCTCAAGGCCCTCAAGGAAGCCACCCGCAAAGACGGCCAGGGCGAGCAGCCCAGCTACCGTACCCTGCAGACCTGGCTGCGGCAGAACGTCATGCTCGCCCTCGAGCGCGCCGTGTTCGCCATCGCCGATGCCAACCTGGTCAAGGCCGCCGGCAGCTGCAAGGAATGCCCCAAGCGCACCGGCGCCAACCCCGACTTGTTCGCCGAGATCCCCAAGGGCAGCGCCACCGACCTGTGCACCGATCCCGCGTGCTACCACGGCAAGGAAGACGCCCACCGCACCCAGCTGCGCAAGAAGGCCGAGGCCAAGGGCATGGCCATCATCGAGGGCAAGGAAGCCGGCGAGATCACCAGTCCCTACGGCACATACCTGAAAGGTTACAGCCGCCTCGACGGCCATCGTCACGACACGGCCGATGGCGAGGCCAAGCCCCTGCGCGCCCTACTGGGCAAGGGCGCGCCCCAGGCCGTGCTGATCGAGAACCCGCACACGAAGGAACTGATCGAAGCCGTGCCAACGGCCGAGGCAGAGGCCTGGCTGGTCACGCAGGGCGTGCTCAAGGAAGCCAGGCATGTGGTGAACGCGGAGGCCGACATCGAACGCCTGCAGAAGGATCTCCCCGACCGCCTGAGAACTGTCGGCGACAAGGCGGTGCGCAGTGCGGTGGACGAGCGCCTGATCACCTTCGACGGCGCCCAGCAGTTGCTGATGAACCCCGACTTCCTGCGCGCCTGGTTGCTTGCCGAGCACGACGGCGGCGGCGAGCCCATCGGCCCTTGCTTGAGCATCCCCGAGCAAGGCGACGACGAAGCCCACGAGGCATGGGAAGAGCGCGTGCGCCTGCACCTGCAGCGCCTGGACGGCCCGGACCTGTTCCGCACCGTGGTGCGCCGCATGTTCGAGACTCCGTGCTGGCTCAACGATGCCGCCCTGCACCTGGCCGCAGCCCGCGGCATGGGCCTCGACACCGTGCCCGCAGAGCGCGAAGCACAAGAGGCCGAGCGCAAGGCGGTCAACGCAAAGATCAAGGACCTGAAGGCCAAGATTAAGGCGACAGAAAAGCCCGTCGCCTCCGAGAAACCGGCGAAAAAACTGCAAAAAGCAGCTACCGCGACCAAACTGGCTGCGCCCGCAGGGGAGGGAGCGGGAGGGGAGGCAGAGGCGCAGGCCGACATGGCAACCCCCTCGCTCAAACCGGCTGCGCGCGCGGGCGGCAAAGGCAAGAAGGGCACCACGGCCGAAGCGCCCAAGACCTCGAAAGAGCATGCTTCGCAAGAGATCGCGGCCGGCCTGCAGGCGCTCGAGCAGGAGTCAGCACCAGGCGGCGCTGCCGCGCCGCAGGGCGACGAAGCGCCGGCACTCGCCGGCGCGGCCGATGCCGGTGAGCATGCCCCTGCCGAGGCCCATGCACAGGCGCCTGCGGCGCAGGGCGTTGATCGTCGGCCTGGCGCTCCCGCGCAGGCCGCCGAGGCCGTAGGCGATTCCAGCGCTGCCGCCAGCCAGGCGGGGGGCGTGCTGGCCATCGGGGTCACGGTCAAGGTCAACGCCACCGCGCGCGGCCCCAAGCAGGCGCCCCACGTGGGCAAGACTGGCACCATCCAACGCAAGATGGGCGCCACCGCCTGGGATGTGGCCATCCCCCGCGCCAAGCGCGGCGTGCCGCAGTTCGTGTCGTTCGACAGCACAGAGCTGGACGTGGTGGAAGCATGAGCGGCCGCGCCAAACCCCGCCAGCAGCGCAGACGCCTGCACAGCCCCCTGCTGGCCGCGGCCGCCGGCGCCATGCTGCTGCAGCGCCACCAGGTCGACCAGCTCATGGGCCCGGTGCGCGCCGGCTTCACAGCCATGCGCCAGGCCGTGGCCACAGAGCTGCAATGGGCGCACGTGGTGAGCGCGATGAACATCGCCGACGCCGTGGCCACCCGTGGCCCCGTCAAGGGCACGCACGGCCACATCCTGGCCGCCCAGCACGCCCTCGACGGCTACCTGCGCCGAGCCATGACCGCCGGCAGCTGGGACCCCACCACCCTGGTCCACCTGGCCGAGATCGACGCCATCGAGACCGGCATCGAGATCTACCACCACCAGCTGCAGCACATCAGCCGCAGCGAGTTCCGCCGCGCCGAAGACTACGCCGCCGCCGAGGTGCGCAGCGCCGGCGGCGTGGCCCTCACCGCTGCGGCCGCAGCGCCCACCACCAACCCCCACCCGGCCAGCGCGCAGCTGACGTTTGCAGGAGTATGAACACCGTGAGCGCCCTTTCCATTCAGCCCGATCAACAGGGCACGCAACAAGCCCCCCAAGCCATGTTGCAGACCATCCCCCGTCCAATCCTCGGCCGCGGCGACACGGCGCTGAACACTGCCGACATCGCGCAATTACTGGGGTGCACACGAGCGCACGCCACTAACCGCGTGACAAAGTTGCCCGATTTCCCTGCGCCCGTTATCGACCTGTCGGAGCGCATGCGATGGTGGAGCCTGGCCGCAATTCAATCTTGGCTTGCCAAAAGACGGAAATGCTCGAAGTAATCAAGTCTTTAAATTGTTCTGGACATTGGCGCTAATAGCGTTGATGTCTGCGCCTGCTCACCAGAGACTATTTCCAGTTTCACATTCTTCTTGTCAGTAGCCAATAGCTCCGGCTGGCCAAAAACTTTTAGAGCCTCAACAACATCAATGGTCGGATACTCGCGTCGCTCTTCCAGCATTCTGCATATCTCCCTATCCACAGGACGCGGAAGCAATGCCTCTTTTGGTAGTTTCGCGTCGGCGGCCAGGAAAGCCTGAACAATTCGCCAAGCTTCATAAAACACTTGCATAAAATCCCCATCATGATGGAGGGGGCAAATAACCATATTTTTCGCTTCATCAATACGGACGGCATCACTTCTGCCTTGTCTCGTAGGTACGATGCCGACCCGCAAGCCAGCTGCACCTTCCAACTGCGAAGGGTTAATTTTGATAGAGGTTCCAACCCATTGCTGCGTTGTGACTGAACCAACAAACAGATCCGCCTTCCACAAACCTCGGATGGAGTATGGCAAACCGAGCCGCGTTGTTGGCTTTCTAAATGCTGCCGCCAATAAATTTAACCGTCTGCGGAGTTTTGGCGGCTGACCTGCCTGCCCCGTGAGGGCCCGTGATTCTTCCGTCAATACGTCGTGGGCAGTGTTAATCAACTGAACTGCTCCAGACTTCTCCATCCCAAAAAGAATGGATTTAAGTCCAGTATTCTTAATTCGACAAAGCTTAATTGCGCTTTCAATACGGTTCAGCACCTGCGCATCCCCGTTATTCATTGCCTCGTGAACTGCATACTCAAAACATATCCCTACGTCGCCGTCTCCCGGACGATACAAGCGAGGAAGCATTTTGAGTTTCACGTTAGCATGCCCCCCCACTTCAGCGACAACATCCTGCTTTAAGGCAGACAACACTCCCATCAGGATTGGCGCAACCACTGCGGTAATTGCCAACACCTCGTCGCCAACCGGGTTCAGCTGTCTCTCTCTTAGAACTTGCATAGCTCCCTCTCCGTGAAAGTTGTCATGGCATTGTGCATGAGTAACACGAAAGGTTTGCTACAACCGTGCTGCTATCTCTTCCTCAGTCTCACGGTAGTACGTGTTGTACAGCTCCTGTATGTTCTTGTGCCCGCTGATCTTGGCCAAGGTCATTACGTCATAGCGCTTGCTCAGCCAGGTCAACGCGGCCGCCCGGCTATCGTGGAAGGTCAGCCCCTCAATCATGAGACGGTCCCGCACCTTCCGAAAATTCACATCCCGGCTTTCGTCCGTGACCGTGAAATAGGCATCACGGCCCGCAGCGGCCGCAGCCGCCTCCAGCACTCGCAGCAGCTTCACCACACGCCTGGTGAGCGGCACGATGCGGTCCCCCACATCGTCATCGGTCTTGTGCCTGGTCAGGTGGTAGATGCGCCGCTTGAGGTCCACCGTGGACCGAGACATGCGCAAGATCTCGGCCGAGCGCATCGAAGTGTGCAGCGCCACCAGGTAGGCCCACATCGCTTCTGTCTGCGGCAACGCCGGCGGCCGCCCGGTGCGATACCCCCCAGATCGCACGATCTGCCGGATCTGCTGCCACAGCGTCTTGTTGCGCCTGGCGTGCCCCTTGGGCGGCAGCGTGATGTCCTTCCAGGGGCTGGCCCCCGCCCACTTCCATTGCCGAATGGCCAGGGACCACACCGGCCTGAACTGTTGCGCCTCGCGCAGCACGCTGGACTGTGAAACCACCTTCAACCGGGCATCACGCCAGGCCGCTAGGTCATCACCCGAGATCTGGTGCAGCACCTTGTCCGCGAGTTGGGGGAACTCGCGCAGCCAGGCCTCAAACCGCAGGTTGTCGGCCCTGGCCACCTTGGGCTTCTTGGTGACCTTCTTGTCGGTCACCTCGACCTGATAACGCCGCACCGCCTCGCGCAACGTGCGTGCCGGAAACTGCCCCCGCTTGCCGGCCAGTATGGCGGCCTCTTCAGCCAGCGCCCATGCCTCTGCCTGCGCCTTAGTGGGGAACGTTTGGGATGCCCTCACCCCCAAGCGCTCAACCTGCGCGCGCCAACCCTTCTCGACCTTCTTGTAGTACGCCATCCACTCACCTCCGCGCGCGGGATTCCGCGCGGGATTGCCGCGGGATCACAATGTAATACTGGATAAAATTCCAGTAGTTTAAAGCGTTCTGGTGATGGGTCAACCGCCAAGGAAAAAGGCCTGTCTCCATAGGAGAACAGGCCTTTTGCATGACTCAGTAAAACTGCGCCACATTCCGTTTTGGTGCGCGGGGGGGGACTCGAACCCCCACACCATTGCTGGCGTCAGGACCTAAACCTGGTGCGTCTACCAATTTCGCCACCCGCGCGGTTCAACAACAAACAAACAGGCGGCAAGCTATGCCCGCCGCCTGTGTGAAATCGGTCAACCTTAGATTTTAACCTGAGAAGCAGGGCTCCCCGATTTCCGCACGCCCATGGCATGCAAGGGTTCACCCTGCCCCCGCCCACGGCAGGGGCATTGCCCCGGGTGCTCAGGCCGCGGCCAGCCGCTCGTCCTCGGGCCGTTTCACGCGGAACCAGGCGGCGTACATCGCCGGCAGGGCCAGCAAGGTCAGCACCGTGGCCACGATCAGCCCGCCCATGATGGCCACGGCCATCGGCCCCCAGAACACGCTGCGCGACAGCGGGATCATGGCCAGCACCGCCGCGGCAGCCGTGAGCACAATGGGGCGCAGCCGGCGCACGGCGGATTCGACGATGGCGTCCCAGGCGGGGATGCCCTTGGCGCGGTCCTGCTCGATCTGGTCGATCAGGATCACCGAGTTGCGCTGGATCATGCCCATCAGCGCGATCACGCCGAGCAGCGCCACGAAACCGAAGGGGCGGTTGAGCAGGATCAGCGCGCCCGCCACGCCGGCCAGGCCCAGCGGCCCGGTCAGGAACACCAGCATCGCGCGGCTGAAGCTGTGCAGCTGCAGCATGAGCAGCGTGAAGGTGACGAACAGCATGATCGGGATGCCGGCCGCGATCGAGGCCGAGCCCTTGGAGCTTTCCTCCACGGCACCGGCCACCTCGATGCGGTAGCCGCCCTGCCCGGCCTCGCGCCACTTGGCCTCGATGGCGCGCAGGCTGGGCAGCAGCTGCGCGGTGACGGTGGCGCCCTGCACGCCTTCGGTCACATCGCCCTGCACGGTGATGGCGTAGTCGCGGTTCTCGCGCCACATCACGCCCGGCTCCCAGGTGAACACCGGCTTGGCGATCTGCGTAAGCGGGATCGACTTGCCCGATGCCGTGGGCAGGTAGGCGTTGGCGATGTCGGTGATGGCGTTGCGCTCGTCGAGCGGCTGGCGCAGCATGATGTCGATGAGCTTGTCGCCCTCGCGGAACTGGCCCACCTGCGTGCCCGAGAGAATGGTCTTGCTGGCCTGGGCAATGGACTGGCTGGTCACGCCCAGCGCGCGCGCCTTGGCTTGGTCCACTTCCAGGCGCAGCACCTTCACGGACTCGTTCCAGTTGTCGTTCACGCCGCGCATCTGGGGGTTCTCGCGCAGGGCGGCCTTGACCTCGTCGGCGCGGGCGCGCAGCACCAGCGGGTCCAGCCCGACCACGCGAAACTGCACCGGGTAGGGCACGGGCGGCCCGTTGGGCAGCAGCTTCACGCGGCCGCGCACTTCGGGGAACTCCTGCGCCAGCAGCGCGGGCAGCTTGATGCGCAGGCTCTCGCGCAGCTTCAGGTCCTGCGGCACCACGATGAACTGCGACACGTTGCTCTGCGGGAACACCTGGTCCAGCGGCAGGTAAAAGCGCGGCACGCCCGAACCCACCCAGGTGCTCACCGTGTTCACGCCCGGCTCGGCCAGCAGGCGCGCTTCCACGCGCTTGGTGACCTCTTCGTTGCCCGCGAAAGAGGTGCCCTCGGGGAACCACACGTCCACGATGATCTCGGGCCGGCTCGAATCGGGGAAGAACTGCTGCTGCACCTTGCCCATGCCGAAGATGCCCAGGCCGAAGGTGCCCACGGTGAGGGCAATGGTGATCCAGCGGTGGCGCACGCACCAGGTCACCAGGCGGCGGAAGGCGTTGTAGAACGGGCTGTCGAACACCTCGTGCCCGCCGGCCTCCACGCCGTGGTGCTCCTGGGCATGGGCCACGTGGGCCGGCACCTTGAGCAGCAGGGTGCCCAGGTAGGGCACGAAGTACACCGAGACGATCCAGCTGAGCACCAGCGCGAGCACCGTCACCGCGAAGATCGCGAAGGTGTACTCGCCGGTAGTCGACTTGGCGATGCCGATGGGCAAAAAGCCCACCGCCGTGATCAGCGTGCCCGTGAGCATGGGCATGGCCGTGAGCTCGTAGGCGAAGGTGGCGGCACGCACCTTGTCATAGCCCTCCTCGAGCTTGAGCACCATCATCTCCACGGCGATGATGGCGTCGTCCACCAGCAAGCCCAGGGCGATGATCAGCGAACCGAGCGAGATCTTGTGCAGCCCGATGTTCCAGTACCACATGCCCAGGAAGGTCACGGCCAGCACCATGGGGATGGTGATGCCCACCACCAGGCCCGGGCGCGGGTCGATGTACCAGCGCTTCCACAGCGGGTTGTTGCCGGGCCGCCGGTGAAAGCCCAAGGCGACGAAGCTCACGGCCAGCACGATGACCACGGCCTCGATCAGCACCTTCACGAATTCGTTGACCGAGGTGGCCACCGCCTTGGGCTGGTCCTGCACATTCACCAGCTTCACGCCGGCAGGCAGTGCGGCGCCGATGCGGTCGGTGGCGGTGTGCAGCGCCTTGCCCAGGGCGATGATGTCGCCGCCCTTGGTCATGGAAACCCCCAGGGCGATCACTTCCTTACCCTGGTGGCGCACCTTCACGGCGGTGGGGTCCACATAGCCGCGCTTGATCTCGGCGATATCACCCAGGCGCAGCTGCGCGCCCGAGGGGCCGCGGATCGGCATGGCCGCGAGGTCTTCCACCGCGCTGAACTGGCCGGCCACGCGCACCTGCACCTGGTCCAGCGGCGTCTGTACGGCGCCTGCGCCTTCCACGGCGTTCTGCTGGCCCAGCTGGGCCAGCACCTGGTTCATGTCCAGGCCCAGCTGCGACAGGCGTTTTTGCGAGATCTCGATGAACAGCTTCTCGTCCTGCACGCCGAACAGCTCGACCTTGGCCACGTCGGGCACGCGCAGCAGCTGCTGGCGCGCGTCGTCGGCAAAGTTCTTGAGCTCGGCGTAGCTGAAGCCTTCGGATTCGAGCGCGTAGATCACGCCATACACGTCACCGAAGTCGTCGTTGAAGAACGGCCCCTGGATGCCCGTGGGCAGGGTGTAGCGCATGTCGCCGATCTTCTTGCGCACGGTGTACCAGACGTTGGCCACCTCGCTGGCCTTGGACGAGTCCTTGATCTGGAAGATGATCTGCGACTCGCCGGGCTTGGAGTAGCTGCGGATCTTGTCGGCGTAGGGCACCTCCTGCAGCGTGCGCTCAAGCTTGTCGGTGACCTGCTCGGCCACCTGCTGCGCCGTGGCGCCGGGCCAGTAGGTGCGCACCACCATGGCGCGGAAGGTGAAGGGAGGGTCTTCGTCCTGCCCCAGCTGGAAATAGGCCGCAAAGCCCAGCAGCATCAGCACCACCATCAGGTAGCGCGTGAGCGCCGGATGGTCGAGCGCCCACTTGGAGAGGTTGAACCCCTCTTTCGGTTGGATCTGGCTCATGGCGGGCCCTTACTTGGAAGCAGGGGCCGCAGCCACGGGCGTCGCCGCCGGCGCGGGGGCCGCGGCAGCTGCAGCAGGCAGCGCCACATTGCCGGCCACCGTCTGCGCCTTGGCCGCAGGGGCGCCGTTCGACTTGGGCTGGTAGATCATGACCTTCTGCCCTGGCGAGAGCACGTGCACGCCGGTGGCCACGATCTGCATGCCCGGGGTCAGGCCGCCAGCCACCACGGCATCGTTGCCGTCGGCCGTGGCGATCTGCACCACCTGCGATTTCACGGTGCTGGTGGCCGCGTCGTACACCCACACGGCCGTGGCCTGGCCCTCCTGGCGCAGCGCGCTGGTGGGCAGCTTGATGGCCGCCACGCCGGCATGGCCCAGGGCCTTGGGCTGGGCGTACACGGTGGCGCCCAGCGCCGGCACGTCGCTGCCCTCGATGGCCACTTTGACCTGGAAGGTGCGCGTGGCCGCATCGGCACTGGCCGCCACCTCGCGCACCTTGCCCGCCAGCACGGCCCCGCCCGACCAGCCGCGCACGGCCACGTCGGAGCCCACGGCGATCTGGGCCACCTTGTCCTCGGGCACGGCGAACACCACGTCGCGCGGGCCGTCCTGCGCAATGCGCACCACCGGCGTGCCGGCCGAGACGACCTGGCCGGGCTCGGCCTCGATGCCCGTGACCACACCCGACACGTCGGCCACCAGGCGCGTGTAGGTGGCCTGGTTGCCCTGCGAGGACAGCTGCGCGCGCGCCTGGTCCAGCGTGGCCTGCGCGGCCTTGAGGGTCGCGTCGCGGCGCTCCAGCTCGGCGCCGCTGATGAAGTTCTGGTCCTTGAGCGTCTGGTAGCGCTTGTAGTCGGCTGCCGCCAGGTCGCGCTGCGTGGTGGCCGAGGCCAGTTGCGCACGCGCCGAGTCGGCCGCCAGCTGGTAGTCACGCGGGTCGAGCTGGGCGAGCACGTCGCCGGCCTTCACGCGCTGGCCGAGCTCGGCCTGGCGCTGCACGATCTTGCCCGCCACGCGAAAGCCCAGGCGCGACTCGACCCGGGCGCGCACCTCGCCCGCATACTCCACCTGTGACTGCAGGGCCCCCACGCCCACCGTCATCAGCTTGACGGAGCGCACCGGCTCCTCGGGCGGGGCCGGCTGCGAGCAGGCGGCCAGCACCAGGGCCGAGGCCGCCAGCAACAAAAACCTGGATGGCCGGTGAATGGGCCGCGAGGCGGAGGGTGTGCGCATGGAAAATCCGGTGAGTGAAAAAGCCGACACGGGAAACAGCCAGCGCAACGCCCCGCAGCCTGCGAACTGCATCAGGGTTAACACTGGCACCACAAAGTTACTGACTGACTGGTTAGTAATCTATGAGAAACGCCCCCGCCTTGTCAAGCGACAATCACGCCCGTGAACCCTAACCTGCCCACCCCGCCCGCCAGTGCCGCGACACCGGTCTCCCCTGCCCTGCAGGGTGCGCCCGCGGTGGCCCCGCCGGTCACGCACTACGAAAACTTCCCGGTCGCCTCGCTGCTGTGCCCGCCCCACCTGCGCCCGGTGATCGCCGCCATCTACGCCTTTGCGCGCACGGCCGACGACATCGCCGACGAGGGCGATGCCCTGCCCGCCCAGCGCCTGGCCGACCTGGCCGCGTTCGACGCCGACCTCACCGCCATTGCCGAAGGCCGTGCGCCCTCGCCCCGCTGGGCCGATGTGTTCATGCCGCTGCAGGCCGTGCTGGTGAGCCACCACCTGCCCGTGCCGCTGCTGGCCGACCTCCTGAGCGCCTTCGCCCAGGACGTGGAAAAAACCCGCGACGCCGACGGCTACGCCGACCGCACCGAACTGCTCGACTACTGCCGCCGCTCGGCCAACCCCGTGGGCCGGCTGCTGCTGCACCTGTATGGCGTGGACGGCGACCAGGCCCTCTCGCAGAGCGACGACATCTGCACTGCGCTGCAATTGGCCAACTTCTGGCAGGACCTGAGCGTGGACATCCCGCGCGGGCGCCACTACCTGCCGCGCGAGGACTGCGCTGCCCACGGCGCCTGCCAGGCGGAGCTGCTGGAATTGCGCAGCACGCCAGAGAACGCCCGCCTCATCATGGGCGTGGCCGCCTGGGCCCGCGCCAGCATGCTGCGCGGCGCGCCGCTGGTGCACCGCCTGCCCGGCCGTGCCGGCTGGGAGCTGCGCCTGGTGGTGCAAGGCGGCCTGCGCATCCTGGACAAGGTGCAGACCCTGAAAGGGGCCAGCCTGCACACGCGCCCCCGGCTCAACCCCTGGGACTGGTGCGTGATGCTGGGGCGGGCACTGGTGATGTAGCCCTCTCCACCCGCGCTCGGGCACACTCGCGGACCTACCGAACGACCGCGAACGCGGCACCTGCAAACTACCGGGGGGGAGGACTCGCTCCATGTCTTACAGGCATCTCTTCAAGATCCTCCAATGGGGGCTGATCCTTTTTTGCCTGGGCTTTGCCATCGTGGGCGGCATAGTGGCCGAACGCACACTGGAGCTGCTGCAATGCCAGCCGCACGCCGACCCCGCACTGCGCAGTTGCTCTTGGGTGGGCAATGTGCTGGGTATGCGCCTTGTCCCCTTCCTCACGGCCGAGGGCGTGGCCGACTACCCCTTCGTGCTGCTGCGCAACTTCTGGGCGCTGATCGCCGTGTGGGTTCTGGCCCTGGTGGCCCTGCGCAGGGCTGAACGCAACGCCGCCAGCGCCGCAGCGGCGGCACCTGGCAGCAGGCCGCCCGCCCGCCCCGGCGTCACCAGCGCCGACATGGCCCGCTGGGCGGCACGTGCCGGCTTCTGGGCGCTGCTGCTCGGGCTCGTCGGGTTCTGCATCGCCTTTGGCACGCCGATCCTGGGCAACCAGGTGGCCCGGGAGGTGCTGGGCGCACTGGGTTGCTCACCCGGCACGTTCGACCCCTTCTCATCGCCCTGCATGTCGGCCCCGGGCTTCTGGACGCACCGGCTGGCGCTCTACGTCATCCCGCTCGCGGGCCCGCTGCTGGCGCCGCTATGGCTGGTGATGGCGTTCTGGGACGTGCTGATCGCGTGGATGCTGCTCACGGCCGCGGCGTACTTTCTGCACAGCCACCTGGCGCGCCAGCGGCCTGGCCGCTGAGCCCCGCGGCTCAGGCCACCGCCAGCCACCCGCAGAACGCGACCGATGCCGCGTCCTGCGCGGCACGCGGGGACAGCATCCAGTAGTACTTCTTGTCGCCCGAGAGCAGCTCCGGGAAGGGCATGGCCAGCAGCCCGCTGGCCAGCGCCTCGCCCAGGAAGCGCGGGTTGCCCAGGGCCACGCCCAGGCCCTGGATGGCGGCCTGCACGCTCAGGTGGGCATGATCGAACACCAGGTCGCCGGCAGGCTGGATGCCCTGCAGGCCCGCCTCCTGCAGCCACTGCTGCCACACCAAGGGGGTGGACCGGCTGTGCAGCAGCGTGTGGCGCGCCAGATCCTGCGGCCGGTGCACGGCCTTGCCCCCGGCCAGCAGCGCGGGGCTGCACACAGGGGTGAGCACATCGGGCAGAAACGTGCCCGCGCTGATGCCGCGCCAGGGTGTGCGCTGCTGCAGCACCGCCAGCTCACCATCGGCAAAGCAGCGGATGGAGACGTCGTAGTCCGCCGGCTCGAAGTCGAGGTGGCCGACCGTGGTGACGAGCTGCACGTCCAGCCCCGGCATCTGCGCGCAGAACGCCGCCAGGCGCGGGATCAGCCACTGCGTGGCGAAGGTCGACGTGGCGTTCACCGCCAGCGTGTTGCGCCGTGTGGGCCGCTCGATGCCGGCGGTGGCCTGGGCCATCAGGTCCAGCGCGCTGGTCAGCCCCGGCAGATAGGCCGCACCCGGGGGCGTGAGCGCCAGGCCCCGCCCCTCGCGCTGCACCAGGGCCACGCCCAGCCATTCCTCCAGCGCCTTGATCTGGTGGCTGACGGCGCTTTGCGTCACGCTGAGCTCGTGCGCGGCCTGCGTCACGCTGAGCAGCCGGCCCGCCGCCTCGAAGGCGCGCAGCATGTTCAACGGCGGCAGACGGCGAGGTGCACCCGACACGGGCGGGCCATTTTTGGCATGAGCTGATTTCATGGATGTGCAAATTATTATCGATAGTCGTGCGCACCGCCACTGCGTAGCATCGGCCCCATGCAAGGACACAACTGGTTAGATTTGCTCATCATGTGCCGGGCCGGCGAAATGCCCGCACCGCGCCCCTCCCGGGCGTGTCCGGTGCAAAGCCCTCCCGCCGGCCGAGGGCATGGCCACACCGCCATGACGGCGACATCGGGCAGCGCCACACTGGCCCTCTCCCAGAGCACCATGACCACCTCCAGCACCGCAGCCCCCGTCCCTGCCGCCGCCCCGGCACGCCCGGTGGCGCCCGCCACGGCCTCCAGCCGGGCGGCGGCGCACGCCACGCGCGTGGCCTTCTTCATCAGCGGCTTTGCCATGGCGGCCTGGGCGCCGCTGGTGCCGTTCACCAAGGCACGGCTGTCCATCCACGAGGCCACGCTGGGCTTGCTGCTGCTGTGCATGGGCGCCGGCTCCATCGTCTCCATGCCGCTGGCCGGTGCGTTCAGCGCGCGCTGGGGCTGCCGGCGTGTGCTGGTGGCTTCGGCCCTGCTGGCAGGCCTGGCCTTGCCGCTGTTGGCCCTGGCACCTTCGGTGGCGTGGCTGGGCGTGGCGCTGTTCCTTTTCGGTGCGGGCATCGGGGGGCTGGGCTGCGCCGGCAACATCCAGGCCATCGTCGTCGAGCGGGCCAGTGGCCGGCCCATGATGTCGGGCTTTCACGGGCTGTTCAGCCTGGGCGGCGTGGCAGGGGCCGGCGGCATGATCGCACTGCTGAGCCTGCTCGATGCATCGCTGTGGCAGGCCACCAGCGCCGTGGCGGCCGTGGTGCTGGCACTGCTGGTGCTGGCGGGGCCGCACTTCCTGGCCCAGGGCAGTGCGCAGAGCGGCCCGGCCTTCGCCCGCCCCACGGGCGTGGTGCTGTTCATCGGCACGCTGTGCTTCATCCTCTTCCTGGCCGAAGGCGCCATGCTGGACTGGAGTGCCGTGTTCCTCACCCAGGTGCAGGGCCTGCCCGCAGAGCGCGCGGGCCTGGGCTACGCCGCGTTTGCCGTGGCCATGACCGTGGGCCGCCTCACGGGTGACCGCTGGGTGCGCCACATCGGCCCGCAGCGCGCGGTGCTGGCGGGCGCCCTGCTGGCGGCCGCCGGCCTGGCGCTGGCCACGCTGGCCCCCGGCTGGCTGCTGGCCCTGCCCGGCTTTGCGCTGGTCGGCCTGGGCTGCTCGAACATCGTGCCCGTGCTGTTCTCCCTGGCCGGCCGGCAGCATGCCATGCCCGAAAGCCTGGCGGTCCCCGCCATCGCCACCATGGGCTATGCCGGCGTGCTCATGGGGCCGGCGCTGATCGGCTTCGTCGCCCACGGCACCAGCCTGGTGGCGGCCATGCTGGTGCTGGTGGCCCTGCTCGTGGGCGTGGCCGCGAGCGCCCGCCGGCTGGGCCACCTGGATTGACGGAACAACGCCGCACGACGGGAGTCACACCCCCATGGCCACCGATTGCAGCACCGCCCCGCCCACCGCCGGCCCTGCCGCGGCTGCAGCACCGCGCGTGGTGGCCCGGTTGCGCGTGGGTGTGCGCCACGCGGCCAGCTCGCTGTGCCTGCGCGTCGCGTGCCTGAACACCACCGCCGCCCCCCCCCTGGGCGACCAGAGTCTGGAGCACGGCATGGCCCAGCTGCTGGCCGCCGCCGACCGCCTGCTGCGCGAGGCCGGCAGCCACAAGCACCGCATCCTCTCGTGCGAGCTGTTCGTGCGCGAGCCCACGCACACGGCGGATGCGCGGCGCATGCTGTGCGGCTGGATGGCCGGCGGCCTGGCCCGCCAGCAGGTGGCACCACCGGCCGTGCATGCCCACTCGCTGGTGCGGCCCCTGCCGGGCACAGGGGGCCAGGTCGCTGCCACGCCCCTGGTGGAAATTGCGCTGGTGGTGGCGCACCGGGCAGGCACAGGCACCGCCCTGTAGCAGCAGCAGGCCGGCAGTCAGCGCAGCACTTCGAGCAGGCGGTCCAGCCCACCTTCGTTGATCGCCACGTGGGCCTGCGCGCGCACCACGGGTTTGGCCCGGTAGGCCACGGCCAGCCCAGCCGCGCCCATCATCGGCAGGTCGTTGGCGCCATCGCCCATGGCGATGGCCTGCGCAGGCGCAATGCCCATCTGCGCGCACACCGCGAGCAGCTTGCGCTTCTTCTCCTCGCCATCGACGATGTCGCCCCAGGGCTGGGGCAGCAGTCGGCCCGTGACCCGGCCATCGGCCACCTCCAGCACATTGGCACGCACATCGTCCAGGCCCAGGCGCGCCTGCAGGCGGTCGGTGAAGCAGGTAAAGCCGCCGGTGACCAGGATGCAGCGCAGGCCCGCAGCCTTGCAGGCGCCGATGAGCGCCTGCACGCCGGGGTTCAGGCGCAGCCTGCGCTCATACACCTCTTCGAGCGCCTGCTCGGGCAGGCCGACGAGCAGCGCCACGCGCTGGCGCAGGCTCTCCTTGTAGTCGCCGATCTCGCCGCGCATCGCCGCCTCGGTGATGGCTTCCACCGCCGCGCGGCAACCGGCCAGGTCGGCCAGCTCGTCCACGGTTTCGATGGAGATCAGCGTGGAGTCCATGTCGAACGCGATCAGGCGGTAGTCGGACAGGCGCTGCGGCAGCACGGTGCCGCGCACTTGCAGGCCGGGGGCAAAGTCAAGCATGGGTCATGCCTTCAAGGGTTCGGTAAAGACGACGACGAAGCGATCAGACACCCGCATGTCCCTGCTGGCCCAGCCAGTCGATGAACTGGCGCGCCAGCCCGGCCAGCGGGTTGTCCGTGCGGTACTGCGCATACACGCCCGGGCCCTGCAGGCGCGGTCGGGCGAACAGCGGGCGCAGCCGGTCCGCGTGCACATCCTCCTGCAGCAGGCACCAGGGCACGAGGGCAATGCCCAGGTCGTTCATGGCGGCCTGCATGCACAGGAACTGGTGGTCGAACACGGGGCCCGGCAGTTGCGGGGGCACCTGCAGCCCGGCCAGGCCAAACCACTGCGGCCAGGCGTCCATGCCGCCGCTGACCTGCAGCAGCGGGTGCCCCAGGCAGTCGGCCACGGTGTGTACGCGGTTGTTCTGGATGAAGCGCGGTGAGGCCACGGGCAGCAGGTAGTCGTCGAGCACGCGCGTGCAGGTGTGCTCGGGCCGCTGCATGGGCATGCGCTGCACCACCACATCGTTGCTGGCATCGGCCCGCTCGATGAACTGGCGGCCCATGGTGGACAGCTGCACATCCACCCCCGGCACCAGCGCCTGGAAGCCGCCGAGCCGCGGTATCAGCCACTTCATGGCCAGCGATGGCGAGGTGCATACACGCAGCGTGCGCCGCCCACCCGGCGACTTGACGGCCCCGGTGGCCGCCGCAATCCGGTCCAGGCTGGCCTGCACCTCGGCGAAGTACTCGCGCGCATGGGGCAGCAGCACCACGCCGCGGGCCTCGCGCGTGAACAGCGGCTGGCCCAGGTAGTCCTCCAGCAGGCGTATCTGCTGGCTCACCGCGCTGTGGGTGATGCTCAGCTCCTCCGCCGCCGCCGTGAAATTGGCATGGCGCGCCGCCGCCTCGAAGGCACGCAAGGCCTTGAGCGGTGGAAGCACACGCGTCGCCATGCCGTCGCCCTCTCAATCCTGCCCGCGCAACGCAGGGCACATGCACGCAAGTATCTGGCGAACGACAACGGATGGCATGAAGAACAGGGTGTCTTTCAAGAGGGAATCAGCAAAACAGGCGCTTACATCTTAGGGGACGCGTCCATTAGAAAAACTAACCGCATACCCCATAAAAAAGCGCTGGTCGCGGTGCCGCCCCGCTCCCTATCATGGCCCACCACCGGTCACCGCACCCACCCCCACACGCCATGGCATCCATCACCATTGACGGCATCGTCAAGCAGTTCAGCGGCCAGACCGTGCTGCAAAACCTCTCGCTGCACATCCCCGACGGCGCCTTCTACACCCTGCTGGGCCCCAGCGGCTGCGGCAAGACCACGCTGCTGCGCTGCATCGCGGGCTTCTACGAGCCCGATGGCGGGCGCCTGCTGTTCGACAAGGACGACGTGACCCGCGTGTCCACCCACCACCGCGACATCGGCATGGTGTTCCAGGACTACGCGCTGTTCCCCGACAAGTCGGCCTTCGACAACGTGGCCTACGGCCTGCGCGCCCGCAAGGTGGCCAAACCCGAGATCGCGCGCCGCGTGGGCGAGGCGCTGGAAAAGGTGGGTCTGTCGGCCCTGGCCGACCGCTACCCAGCGCAGATGAGCGGCGGCCAGCGCCAGCGCGTGGCCCTGGCCCGCGCCCTGGTGATACGCCCGCGCGTGCTGCTGATGGACGAGCCCCTGTCCAACCTGGACGCCAAGATGCGCCTGCAGATGCGCGACGTGATCCTGGACCTGGTGCGCGAGGCCGGCATCACCACCGTCTTCGTCACCCACGACCAGGAGGAAGCCCTGGCCATGTCCGACCGCATCGCCATCATGGACCGCGGCTCCATCGCGCAGCTGGGCACGCCCGAGGAGCTGTACGGCACCCCCGTGAATGCCTACGTGGCCGACTTCATCGGCTCGGCCAACGTGATCCCCGTGGCGGCCCGGCGCATGGACGAAGGCACGCCCGCCCATGTGCGCTACCAGCTGGCCGGCCAGGAGCTCGACGGCGTGCAGGGCAGCCCGCAACTGGGCGGCGAGAGTGTGCTCATCGCCCGGCCCGAAGACCTGTCGCTCATGGCCCCGGCCCCGCACGTGCCCAATGCCCTGCACGGCCAGGTGCTGCGCCGCCAGTACCTGGGCTTCAAGACGGCCTACCGCATCCAGCTGCAGGACGGCCCCGAGATCCGCGTCGAGCTGCATGCGGGCAACACCGTGGCCGACTTCCAGGCCGGCGACGCCGTGCAGGTGCTGGTGCCCGCCGACAGCCGTGTCGTGAGCGCATGACCGCACACCCCGAAAGCAAGCCATGAAAATCAACTGGTGGCCCTGGGGCGTGCTGACGCTGGTCAGCCTGGTCCTGCTCTCCTTCTTCGTGCTGTACCCGCTGGCGGTGCTGTTCGGCAACAGCGTGGTGGACGACGGTGGCGGCTACTCGCTGGCTGCCTTCGCCGCACTGGCAAAGGACAGCCAGTACCTGCTGGCCTTCAGGAACACGCTGGTGCTGGGCTTTTCCGTCACCGCCTGCACCGTGCTGGTGGGCGTGCCGTTCGCCTACATGGTGGCGCGCTACGAATTTCCGCTCAAGAACCTGGTGGCCGTGCTGCCCATCCTGACCATCGTGATCCCCGAGATCATCGTCGGCCAGTCGTGGCTGCTGGTCCTGGGCAACAACGGCCTGCTCACCAACTTCTTCGCCGACATGGGGGTGGAGCTGCCCTCGTTCTACGGTTGGACGGGCATGGTCTTCTCGATGACGCTGGTGTACTACACCTACATCTACCTCGGTGTGCTGGCCGCACTGCGCGGCTTCGACGGGCAGCTCGAGGAAGCCGGCCTGAGCCTGGGCACCTCGCCCTTCGTGACCAAGATGCGCGTGCTGGTGCCGGTGATGCTGCCGGCCGTGCTGGTCAATGCGCTGGTGGTTTTCACGCTGGTGGTCGGCAACTTCGCGCTGTCCATGCTGCTGGGCAGCCGCGTGCCGCTGCTGTCGGTGATGACGTACAACACCTTTGTCAGCGAGATGGGCGGCAGCCCGGCACTGCAGAGCGCCATGTCGGTGGTATCCATCGCCATAGTGGCCATCGTGCTGTTCTTCCAGAAGCGCGTGGTCGAGCGCAAGATGTACACCATGACCCAGGGCCGCGCACCCGCGCCGGTGCGCGTGCGCTCCGGCGCGGCGCTGCTGTTCACGGTCACCGTGGGCCTGGTCATCCTGGCCTCCATGCTGCCGCTGGTCATCGTGTTCGTGGGCGCCTTCACCGAGACCAGCGGCCCGGTCATGCGCTGGGGCAGCTGGTCGCTGGGCAGCCTGCAGCGCGCGCTGCAGGGCGCGCCCGAGCCCATCATCAACTCCATCAAGTTCTCGTCCATCGCCACGCTGGCGGGGGTGGCCTTCGCGCTGCTGGTGAGTTACCTGACCATCAAGAAGCGCAACACCTTCACCCAGGCGCTCGACTACATCGTGGTGCTGCCGCTGACCATCTCGGGCACGGTGCTGGGCATCGCGCTGGTGCAGACCTTCAACACCGGCTGGCTCATCCTGGCGGGCAGCTCGGGCATCATGGTGCTGGCCTACACGGTGCGCCGGCTGCCGTTCGCGGTGCGCAATGCATCGTCCACGCTGTTCAACATCCCGGACTCGATCGAAGAGGCCTCGATCAGCCTGGGCGTGTCGCCGCTCATGACCTTCTTCAAGGTCATCCTGCCGGCCATGAAGGCATCGCTCATCTCGGCCGCCATCCTGATGTGGGTGACCACCATCTCCGAGCTGTCGGCGTCGGTGGTGGTCTACACCGGGGGCCTGGAGACCATGCCCATCACCATCTTCCGCCAGGTCGACGGCGGCCGCCTGGGCCTGGCATCGGCCTATGGCGCAGCGCTGGTCAGCGTGATCCTGCTGCCCATCGTGGTGGCCATCAAGGTCTTTCGCATCAACCTGTTCTCGAGCAAGTAATCCCTACCCACCACCCAAGAGGCCTTTCATGAAGATCAAGACCCTGTTGCAATGCACGCTGGCCGCCATCGGCCTGGCCGCTGGCCTGGCCCAGGCCCAGACCGTGGTGCTGTACTCCTCCAACAACACCGAGACCATCGAGACCGCGCTCACCGTGGTCAAGCAGAAGGCCGCATCGCTCAACGTGCAGCAGGTCACCGGCGGTACGGGCTCGCTCATGAAGCGCATCCAGGCCGAGGCCAAGAACCCGCGCGGCGACGTGCTGTGGAGCGGCGGCTTCGGCACCATGGGCGCTTACAAGGACCTGCTGGAGCCCTACAAGTCGCCCGATCTGGCCGCCATTCCCGCCGAGTTCCGCGGCCCCGACAACCTGTGGGTGGGCACCAACCTGCATGTGATGGTGCTCATGGTCAACGAACGCCAGCTCAAGGGCCTGGCCGCACCCAAGACCTGGTCCGACCTGATGAAGCCCGAGTGGAAGGGCAAGTTCGCCATCACCGACCCGAGCAAGAGCGCCACCGCCTACATGCTGGTCTACGGCCTGCTCAAGCAGTTCGGCAAGGACGGGCTGGAGAAGATCGCGGCCAACGCCGTGGTCACCTCGTCCTCGGGCACCACCTACAAGGGCGTGGCCTCGGGCGAGTACCCCGTGGGCCTGACCATCGAGTACGCCGCGCAGGAGTACGTGGCCGGCGGGCAAAAGGAGATCAAGCTGGTCTACCCCGCCGAAGGCAGTTACCTGGCGCCCGAAGGCATGTTCATCGTCAAGGGCGCCAAGAACATGGAAGCCGCCAAGGCGCTGTACAACGGCCTCCTGAGCAAGGAGGTGCAGCAGGCCCTGCTGGTCAAGAACTTCCGCCGCCCCACGCGCACCGACATCGCCGTCTCCAAGCTCACCGCGCTGCCCGACCTCAAGTCGATCAAGATCTTCCCGCTGGACCAGGACAAGGCCTCGCAGGAGTACGAGCAGCTCGTGGCGCTGTGGAACATCGCGGTGGCCAAGGCGCGCTGAAGGCGGCGAATGTAAGAAACATTCATGGGCGGCAAGCCAGGCCAGCAGATCGCCGACCCAGCGCCACAAAGACCACCAGCAAAGGGCACTACGCTATTCAATCAATAGCAACCCGAGCCCTTCGCGTACCCGGCCGGCGGCCTGGCACGGTCACTCAGGGATAACGCCCGTACCGGGGCCCGGCTGCGCGGTTAGCCTCAGGCCCACTGCCGCACCAAGAGTGCTGGCAGTGCGAAGGACGCCTGTGGTTCCATGACCGGCCAGCGATGGCGCTACCCGCGCCATCGCCGTTGCCGGCCATCGGCCGGCATGGTGAATGCGTCCTTGTCCCCGTCATCCACGGAACCCCACGGCCCTATCCCCCACCGCGAGCACAGTCCCCATGTCCGTCAGCGTTTTCGACCTTTTCAAGATCGGCATCGGCCCCTCCAGTTCGCACACCGTGGGGCCCATGATCGCGGCGCGGCAGTTTGCCTGCCACCTGCAGGCCACGGTGGGCCTGGCGGCGGTGCACGGGGTGGTGGTGGAGCTGTTCGGCTCGCTCTCGGCCACGGGCGTGGGCCACGGCACCGATACCGCCGTGCTGCTGGGCCTGGCCGGGCATGAGCCCGACCGCATCGACCCCGACCAGATCGCCCCCGCCATCGCCCAGATCCGCGCCAGCCGCAGCCTGGCCCTGTTGGGCGAGCACAGCGTGCCCTTCGTGGAAAAGGAACACCTGCTGTTCCGCCGCCGCAGCCTGCCCCTGCACCCCAACGGCATGGCCTTCCATGCGCTGGATGCCCAGGGCATCAAGATCGCCGAGCGCGAGTACTACTCGGTGGGCGGCGGCTTCGTGACCAACGCTGCCGGCGAGCGGGTGCTGAACTCGGCAGCGGCATCCGGGCCCGACGCCGCCGGGCATGGCAACGGCCTGCCCTATCCCTTCAGCACCGGCGCCGGCATGCTGGCCCAGTGCCAGGCCACCGGCATGACCGTGGGTGCGCTCATGGCCGCCAACGAACTGCACTGGCGCAGCGCCGCCGAACTGCGCCGCCAGCTGCTGGCCATCTGGCACACCATGGCCGGCGCCGTGCAGCGCGGCTGCGCGGCCACCGGCACCCTGCCCGGCCCCATGCGCGTGCGTCGCCGCGCGGCCGAGCTGCACCGGAGTCTCCACACCCAGTCCGAGGCCGCCCGGCACGACCCCCTGTCGATGATGGACTGGGTGAACCTGTACGCCATGGCCGTCAACGAGGAGAACGCCGCCGGTGGCCGCGTGGTGACCGCTCCCACCAACGGCGCGGCCGGCGTGATCCCTGCCGTGCTGCAGTACTACGTGAACTTCCTGCCCGGCGCCGATGAGGAGGGCATCGCCACCTTCCTCCTCACCGCCGGTGCCATCGGCATCATCTACAAGGAGAACGCATCGCTGTCGGGCGCCGAGGTGGGCTGCCAGGGCGAGGTCGGCGTGGCCTGCTCCATGGCCGCCGGTGCCCTGGCTGCCGTGATGGGTGGCAGCCCCGAGCAGGTGGAAAACGCCGCCGAGATCGGCATGGAGCACAACCTCGGGATGACCTGCGACCCCGTGGGCGGCCTGGTGCAGATCCCCTGCATCGAGCGCAACGCCATGGGCGCCATCAAGGCCATCAACGCCGCCCGCATGGCCCTGCGCGGCGACGGCCAGCACGTGGTATCGCTCGACAAGGTGATCAAGACCATGATGCAGACCGGCGCGGACATGAAGGTCAAGTACAAGGAGACCTCGCGCGGCGGGCTGGCGGTGAACGTCGTCGAGTGCTGAAGCCCGGTGGCCGCTCCCTACTCCGGTAGGGTTCTCATGGACCGGGCAGGCCCACAGAATCGGGCTTTTTGCCATGACCACACTGTTCCCTGCGACTTCACCGACTGCCCCGCTCACCCGACTCTCGCTGCTTGCCCTCGCCGCCGCACTGGCCGGCTGCGGCGGCGGCAGTGACGACCCGCCCCCGCAGGACGTGGCCCTGCTCGCGGGCGACTGGCAGTCCCAGGGCTGCACGGTGATCGGCAGCCGCCTGAGCGAACGCAGCCTCTTGCGCCTGGTGCGCCAGGACGCCACGCTGTTCACCCAATCCTATGGGGCAGTGGTCTATGCCAACGGCGACTGCACGGGCAACGGCACGGTGCGGCTTCTCCCGCCGGAGACGGCCACCCCCCTCGTGGTACGGCGCACAGCCTCCACCGGCTCCCTCGCCGTCTTCTGGGCACACTGGACGCAGGATTCGGTCGACAGCACACCCTATGGCCGCTGGGCGCTCAAGGGAGATTTCATGTGCCCCGCGTTCTACGCTGTCGTGCTGGCCATCTTCCCCCCACCACCGCCGCCACCGCCGCACACCTCCTACGACCTGGAAATCGCCACACGCCAGACCGACGAGATGCTGCAGCGCAGGGCCTGTTACACGCGCGTGCCCGCATAGGTCGGTGCTCGGTGAGCCCGGGGGGCCTGGATGTGCAGGGAGATGCGGGTGGAGGCCATGGGTGCATGGGTAGACGGAGTCCACGCCCGCGGCAAGAGATCGCCGGGCCCGTGCTGGCAATGCAGCGAGGTGCGCCAGCGCAGTAGACTGGTGGCACCCGCGTTTTCACAGACCCCATGGCCCCATCACCCGTTCTTCGCCGACTGCTCGCACTGCAACAGCGGATGGCCGAACTCGATGCCGAGCAACGCCGCGAGGACGCGTACGACAACGACGAAACCGAAGCGCCCGCCACCGTGGGCGAGAGCCACCAGTTGATGTTTGCGCCGATCGGTGAGCGCTGGCATCTTCAATACCATGGCCCGGCCACGAGCACGCGGCACTCGGACCAGCCGATCTTCGCCGAACTGCTGGAGACGCTGGCCGATCCCGTGGTGGCCAACGCCTTGCACGCATTGGGCTTTTCAGGCCCCGACGCCGGCGCGAATGGAACGCGCGAGTGGGTGTTCACGCCGCTGCTGGAGCAGGGTGTGCAGTTTCCCCATCTGCGCCACCTGGCCATCCCCCAGGCCGACAACGCCGCCCACAATGCGGTGTGCATCGTCCGCGAAGGAGAAATCCTGGACGATGCCGGCGACGTCGCGCGCCTGGTCGCACTGGCCCCGGGGCTCGAATCGCTGGAGCTGCCCTCGGCCCCGGACCCTGCGTTCTTTCGCGTGCCGCTGCCGGCACTGCGCCAGATGAAGATCGGCGCAGGCCACAACCCCAACGGCTTCATCGCCCACCTGGCCCGGAGCGGCGCGCAGTACGGGCAGCTCGTCCACCTGGACTTCAGCGACGTGCTGGGCCCGTTCCTCCAACCCAGCGATGACTGGCCCGCAACGCCCTTCGAGGACTACGAAGCCCTGTTCCGCTCCCCATTGGCGCAGGGTCTTCGGGGCATGGTGCTGCGCAACGCCCAGTTGACCGAAGCGCAGTACCGGCAGCTCAACCAGATGCAGCCGCGCCTCTCGCTGCAGGTGGCGCACAACTTTCCCGGCTGCTACGTGGACCACTGGAGCCCCCAAGGCTTCGCGTGGAAGCACCTGCTGGTCAACGGCTGAGTCCCACGGCGTCTTTCATGCCACTCCCAACCCCTTGAGGAAGCCCCATGTCCAACAGCCAGTTCGCCTTCATCCAACGCCAGTCCGTCCCCGACCGCGCCACGCTGCAGGCCTCGCTGGACCGGCTCGGCTTCGACCTGAAGCTGCACCCGGACTTCACCCGCTTCGACGACTCGGGCTTTCTACCCTTCACGCTCAACGGCACGGAAGGCCCGGGCTTCGAGATCCATTACAGCGAAGCGCAGGATGTGGTGGCTGACGACGAGAACTTCGCCGCCATCGCCGATGGCCGCGACTACTGCATCACCATGTGCTGGGGCGGCCGCATGAAGGACCTGGCCTGCGTGATGATGGTCAGCTGCGCACTGGCCCAGGACTTCGGCGCGGCGGTGTCGTACGAAGGCGAGGAGCCGTCGCCGCTGGACGAAATGCTGCACACCGTGCAGGTCGCGCTCAAGGAAGCGGCAAAAGAGAAATAGCCGAGCCAGGCAGGCGATCAATCCGCCGCCCGCGTCCCGATTCACCCGAACGGTCGCTTGGGCACCTGCCGGGCCAGCTCCGCAAAGTGGCCCACGCTGCCCCAGGCAGTGCGCGAACCGACCACGTACAGCCGCGACTTCGCGCGCGAGGCCATGACGTTGAGGATGTTGGGCACGCCGCCGGCCCACTGGCGGGCGCCCTTCTCGCCCGCCATGGGCGCGCCCAGCACGGCGATCACGGCCTCGGCTTCCTTGCCCTGGAAGGTGTGGATGGTGCCCACGCGCTCGTCGAGCCATTTGCGCGCATCGACCCCGAAGAGCTCGAACAGCTGGGGTTCGGCGCGCAGCAGCAGGCGCATTTCCTGCGCCACCACGCGGAACGGGCAGATCACGTAGATGTCCGGGTTCTGCACGCCGGCGCGGGCCAGCTTGCGCAGCATGCGCATGACCACCTGGCCCTCTTCGGCGCTCCACTTGGGGGCGCTGGCGGTGGAGCTGGTGTCGGGGTCGAACCAGGCGGAGGGGCCCAGCACGTCGGCGACATCGCCCACGCTGTCCGGCCCCATGGCCGGCACCATGCGGTTGTCGTAGGCAATTGCGTTGGACACGCCGAACATGGGTTCCTGGAAGCGGCGGCGCACCAGCAGCGGCAGGCCCACGGCGCGCGTGCCGTCGGGCGTGCTGAACTGGGCCTTGATGGGGCTGGCGCTGTCGGCCAGGGTCTGCACCGAGGCCTGCGGTGCACACCAGAGCCCCCGGTCCACGCGTTGCTGCAGGGATATCTGGTTCACCAGGTTGTCGGGGATGGTGACCACGGGCGGAATCTGCAGCGTGTCGCCCACGATGACGGCACGCCGGGCACGCAGCAGCGCGCCCACCGCGGCCTGGGGCGTGGCCTGTCCGGCCTCGTCCACCAGCAGCCAGCCGAACGATGCGGGCGGCAGGTCGCCCAGCATGCGGTGGACGGACGCGAAGGTGGTGGACACCACGGGCACCACCAGGAACAGGCTGGACCACAGGTCCGGCAGCAGCTGGCGCCGCGCCGCATCCGGGAAGGTACCCGACTGCAGGGCCGCCATGAGCACGCCCAGGTTGTGCTCCATCTTGTGGGCCGCAACGGTGACGAAGGCCTTGTGCACGTCGAGCGCGGCGACGAACAGCTTCTCGCGCTGCTGGTGGACCTGGTCGTCGAGCCAGGGCACGGCCAGGTTCCAGGCCTCGTGGCCGCGGTCGAAGAAGGACTCGTCGACGAAGCGGTCACCGATGCGGGCGTAGGCCTCCTTGAGCATGGCACCGAGGTTCTCGGCCTCGCGCTGGGCGGTTTCCAGCTGGGCATTGGTGGCGCCCAGCTCCTCGGCAAAACCCTTTTGCCGCTGCGCGGCGGTCTCCAGCGTGGCCTGTGCCTGCGCTTCGGCACGCACGGCCTCGCGGTGCACACCTTCCCGCGCCGAGGCCTCCGACATCCAGCGCCGGAAGGCTTCGGAGACGAACACCCGCGCCGACACGCCCGGCCGGGCCGCCTGCAGGGCCTGCAGTTCGCGCTCGGCCGCCACGACGGCGGCGCGCGCCTTGCTCGATCCTTCGATGGCCTGGGCATAGGCCGCAGAGGCCGCGCTCAGCGAGCGGGCGATGGCCTTGTGCTTGCCATGCAGCTGGTTGATGTCATCGCGCAGGCGCGCCAATCGGGGTGCCAGGGTGCGCGTCTCTTCCAGCCGGGCCAGGATGGCCTCGACCGAGTGCTTGAGTTCGATGAAGGACTTGCGCGCCCGTTTCCACTGCTGCAGGGCGGCATCGCCACTGAGCGGCCGCTCGGCGGCGACGATGCGGGGCGCCACCATCCGCGGCGGCTGGCCTTCGGCGGCAGGCTCCGGGCGCGAGACGTCCAGCCCGCGCGCGGCCTTGAGGTAGGTGCAAAAGCCGAAATCCTCGTGCAGCCAGAAGCGCTGGCGGAAATCCCGGCGATTGCGGCTGTTGCCGAGTGCGGCGGCCATCAGCCCCCAGGGTTGGTCGGCGGGGTCGGCAGGGAAGTTCTTTTCCTCGCCATACAGCAGGGCCCGGGCGGTGGCGGCAAAGTAGCGCGGGCCGGGCTCGACGCTGCGGCCCGCAGGCAGCTCGCGGCTGACGTTTTCCACCGCCTTGTTGTTGCTCGAGGCGACGAGCACCTCGAAGCCCTTGAGCCGGGGGTCCAGCCCATGCAGGTGCAGGAACTCGCCCTCGCCGACCTGGAAGCGCTGCCCCGTCGGGATGAAGGCCTTGTTCGGATCGTCGAACTCCACCAGCCGGGCCGCGCGGCTCTCCACGCAGTGCGCCACCAGGTCGCGCAGCAGGGTGATCTTGCCGGTGCCCGGCGGGCCGTTCACCGCCAGGATGCCCTGCCTGTCGCCCGCGAACTCGGCGCGCGCCGCATTCACGGCCGCCTGCTGCAGCGTCACCACCGGGTGGCTGCCCCGGCTGGGCCAGCGTGCGGGCGGAAAGCGCGCGGGTGCGATCAGATCGGCAATGCCTGCGGTGTCCTTGAGCAGGTCACGTGCGGGCCCGGGCTTCAGGACGGACAGGTAGCGCAGCAGGGCCTCGGGTGCAGCCCCGCTGTCCACCATGGCGCGCGCCTTGGCCAGGTCATCGAGGTAGAAGGAGTTGATGGGCGGCGAATCGGGCGCCCCTTCCAGCTTGGGGTGGCGGTACAGCCGCGCCACGAAGCTGGGCGGCAGCACATGGTCGGGGCGCAGGCCCAGGGTGGCACACAGCCATGCGTGGTTGTCGTTGATCGCCTTCAGGTCCAGCGGCAGGGGCCGGCCTTCGCCGTCCACCCGGGCCAGGCGCCGGTGCAGTTGCTCGCGCAGCAGCTTTTCGGCATCGGGCCAGCGCGCAAGCGCGCCGGCCTTGCCGCGCAGCACCGCCGGAACGCCCCAGGCAAAGCTGGAGATGGCCACGGTTTCGGGGCCCGCGAGCTGGCCATCCTGGTCCACGATGGCCATGGCGATCGGCGCCCGGTGCCGTTGGTAGGTGCGCGTCTCCTCGTCCTTGCCGAACGAGGACAGCAGATCGGTCATGCACATTTCCATGCTGACCTCGCCGAGCACGACCAGGTAGAACAGCCGGAACGGCGGCTTGTAGGACTGCTCGCCCCGCTGCCACGGCAGGGGTTCGCCATCGACCTTGGCGATGGACGCACGGTCGCCACCGACCAGCGTTGCCGGGTCGGTGTACGCCAGGGGGGCCAGCACCTCCAGCGACAGCCAGGCGGACAGGATGGCGTGGGCCGAGTCCTGCGCGGCATGCAGGCTGGCGGGGGTCGCCGACTCCAGCGCGGCCAGGGCGTCCCGGGCCTCGGTATCGCCGACGGCGCTTGCCACCATCGGCCCCGGTGCCGGCACGGGCACGAAAGCCGGGGCAGCGCCCGGCGCGGCGGGTGCCGGGGCCGTGGCCTGGCCGGCACGTGCGCCCGCCGGCCGCGGCATCGCGGAAGGCAGCGAAAGGGAAAACGGTGCGCGGTCCACGGTACCTGCCAGCCCGTTCAGCGACGGCGCGCGCAGGTCGCCATCGACCGGCGGGCTGCCCCGGCCATCCGGCACGGCACGGGCTGGCGGGCGATGTTCCTGTTCTGCGGCAGTGGCATGGACGACCTCCCTCGGACCTTGTATGGCTTCGTGCGGCATTGGCAGATCGGCAGTGCCCTCCCCGGCATCGGGGCGGTTGGCTGGGGGGGAAGGCATGGCTGTCAAAAAAGGCGCGCAGCCGAGCATGTTACATGCGACAGCCCGCCGTTCCCAGTGCCTGGCCGATGGATGGGCCCAAAAACCTGGTTGGCGGCGCATTGCAGATGGCCCTTCCCGGCCCTGCATGGTCCATGCCAATCGCCAATTCTTGGTGCTACCGCCCCGCCGCTCGCGTCCCTAAAGTCCAGCCCATGGACCCACACGCACCCCTTCCCCCCAGCACCTTGGCGCCATCGGTGGCCAGCCATGCACCCTATGGCCCGGCGTTGCGCCATGCCGACACCGATGCCGACCTGGTGGCCTGCTGGCCCGTGGTGCAGCAATTGCGCCCGCGGCTGCAGAGCGCCGAGGACTTCATCGCCCGTGTGCACCGCATGCGCGCCGACCGCTACCGCATCCTGGCCGCCTGGCAGGACCGGCACACCGCCGTGGCGCTGGCAGGCTACCGCGTGGCGGAGAACCTGATCTACGGGCGCTTTCTGTACGTGGACGACCTGGTCACCCTGGACACCGCGCGCGGCGCGCGCTGGGGCCAGGCACTGATGGATGCGATGGCGCGCATTGGCGAGGCCGAAGGCTGCAGCTGCCTGGTGCTGGACACCGGGCTGTCCAACGCGCTGGCCCAGCGCTTTTACTTTCGCCAGGGGCTGCTGACGCAGGCCCTGCGCTTCGGGCGCCCGCTGCAGGCCGCACCGCAGGGGGCCGGGGCATGACCGCGAACATCCTGCACATCACCTGCAGCGCCCGGGCCGAGGAGTCGCAGAGCACGCGCTTTTCCTACCGCATCGTGGAGCGCCTGCAGCCGGCCGGCGTCACCCTGCGCGACCTGACCTGGGCCCCGCTGCCGCATGTGGACAGCGCCTATGCCCACGCCCTGGCGGGCCGGCCGCCGGGGGAGCATAACGCGCCCCACTTGGACAGCCTGGCCCGGTCGGAGCAGTTGATCGCCGAACTGGACGCTGCCCACGCCATCGTCATCGGCCTGCCGATGCACAACTACACCATTCCTTCGTGCCTCAAGGCCTGGGTGGACCATGTGCTGCGCATCGGCCACACCTTCGCGCCCTCGCCCGAGGGCAAGCGCGGGCTGCTGCGCGACCGGCCGGTGTACATCGCAGTGGCCTCGGGTGGGTTCTTCACCGGGGCCAAGGCCAACCAGCCCGACTTCGTGACGCCCTACCTGCAAGCCGCCCTGAACACCATGGGCCTGCGCACGCTGCATTTCTTTGCCCTGCAGGGCCTGGTCTTCGGCCCCGAGCGCGTGGCCCAGGCCTGGAGCGAGGCCACAGCGGCGCTGGATGCCGTGCTGGCCCCTGCGAGCGCTGCCGCGGCGATCGCCTGAGCGCCTTTCCCCCTTCTCTTTTTTTGATCCAGGAGTACCCATGTCCCAACGCCTTGACCACAGCAAGATCGCCCCCAACGCCGCCAAAGGCTTCTACGCCGCCAGTGCCTACCTATCCCAGTGCGGCCTGCCCACCGTGCTGATCGACCTGGTCTACCTGCGCGTGTCCCAGATCAACGGCTGCGCCTACTGCGTGGACCTGCATTCGCGCGACCTGCTCAAGCACGGCGTCAGCGTGGACAAGCTGGTGCTGGTGCCTGTGTGGCGCGAGGCCGGCGCGCTGTTCGATGCGCGCGAAAGCGCCGCGCTGGCCTGGGCCGAGGTGCTGGCGCGCGTGGACCGGACGGGTGCGCCCGACGAGGACTTCGCCGCCGTCTCCCGCGTCTTCAGCGAGCGCGAGGTGGTGGACCTGACCATGGCCATTTGCCTCATGAGCGCCTTCAACCGCCTGGGCGTGGGCATGCGCCTGGTGCCCCAGGCTGCGGCAGCGGCTGCAGCGGCCGCCTGAGCGCTCAGCCGCGCTGTTGGCCCTCGACCAGGCCCAGGAGCTGCCGGCAGTGCGCGGCAGCCTCGCCCTCGGGCACATTGGCCACCCCCAGCACCAGGCCGGCATGGTGCGGCTGCGGGTCGGCATACCAGGGCGACAGCGGCACCGGGGCCAGGCCGTGCTGGCGTACCCGTAGGGCCAGCGCCACGTCGTCCATCCCCGGAGGCAGGCGCAGCAGCACCGAGAGCCCCGCCGTGCGGCAGGTGGCCGATTGCGCCTGCAGGCTGGCCACGATGGCGTCGCGCCGACTGGCGTACAGCTGCTTCATGCGGCGCAGGTGCCGCAGCAGGTGGCCACCTTGCAGGAACTCGGCCACCGCCTGCTGCAGCAGCGGCGCGGGGGCCGAGCCGAACAGGGCCGCCGCCTCGTCGAAGCGCGCCACCTGCGCGGCCGGCACCACCAGGAAGCCCAGGCGCAGCGACGGGTTGATGGTCTTGCTGAAGGTGCCCACGTGCAGCACGCGCCCGCCAGCATCCTGCGCGGCCAGGGCCGGCATGGCGCGGCCCGGTGGCAGTTGCAGCTCGCCCAGGTAGTCGTCTTCGAGCACCCAGGCGCCGGCCTGCGCTGCCCAGCCGAGCAGGGCCTGCCTGCGCTCCACCGACAGCGTCGCCCCCAGCGGCGCCTGCTGCCCCGGCGTGACCACGGCCAGCACCGCCTGGGGCGCAGCCGCCAAGCCGGCCGCCACGTCCAGGCCCAGCGCATCCACCGGCACGGGCACGCCGGCCACGCCCAGGGCCGCCAGCGTGCGGCGCGTGAGCGGATAGCCCGGGTCTTCGCACCAGGCCTGGCCGCCTCGCAGACCCAGCGCCTGCACGGCCAGCGCGATGGCCGCCGTGTGGCCGCTGGTGATGAACACCTGCGCCGCGCTGCAGGCCATGCCGCGCGCCACGGCCAGGTAGGCCGCGATGGCCGTGCGCAGCAGCGCCTCGCCACGCGGGTCGGGGTAGCGCAGCGGGGCCTCGGCCGACGCCCGCGCGGCGCGCGTGACGGTGCGCGCCCAGACCTTGGCCGGGAAGGCATCCTGCGCGGGCACGCCCATCTGGAACATGCCGCTCACGCTGCGCGGGTAGTTGGCCACCGGGTCGCGCAGCACGGCGGCAGCCGGGCCCGCAGCCA
>NZ_AKJX01000222.1 GCF_000276605.1 Acidovorax sp. CF316
CTCATATTGCTTCGCAATCTGGGAGGGGGACGCCCCCAGCGCGGCGGGGCGGCCCTTGCGCGGGGGCACTGGCTTGGACCGTGCCAGTTTTTGTGCGTTGCGGGTTGCGTTCGGCGCCATGGGAAATTGATATGCCATTGAAGAGATAACGTACATGCCCCGCTTCCATTGCCCCGTGGATCTCGCTCCCGGCGCCGAGATCGAACTGCCTCCGGGCGCCGCCCGCCATGTGCAGGTGCTGCGTCTGCAGCCCGGTGACGCCATCACCCTCTTCCACGGGGGCCAGGACGGCCCTGGTGGCGAATTCGAGGCCACCGTGCTGCGCATGGGCCGCAGCGACGTGCGCGTGCAGGTCGGCGCCCACCATGCCGTCGAGCGCGAGGCGCCGCGCGCCGTGCACCTGCTGGCCGGCATCACCGCCAACGAGCGCATGGACTGGCTCGTGGAGAAGGCCGCCGAACTGGGCGTGGCCAGCATCACCCCGCTGGTGGCCGAGCGCAGCGTGCTCAAGCTCAAGGGCGAGCGCGCCGACAAGAAAATCGCCCACTGGCAGGCCGTGGCCGTGGCCGCCTGCGAGCAGTGCGGGCGCAACCGCGTGCCCGTGGTGCACGGTGCCGTCGACCTGGCCGCCTGGTTGCGTGCGCAGGCCCTGCAGCCGGGCACCCCCGGTGCGGCGCAGCGCCTGCTGCTGTCCCTGCGGGCGGGCACCGTGCCGCTGCACACGGGGGCGGCAGGCAACGGGCCGGTGGTGTTCCTCTCGGGCCCCGAAGGCGGCCTGAGCGCGGCCGAGGAGGATCTGGCGCTGCAGCACGGTTTTGCGCCCGTCACCCTGGGCGCGCGCGTGCTGCGGGCCGAAACGGCGCCCCTGGCGGCCCTCGCCGCGCTCACCCTGGCCTGAGCCAGGAACGGACGCGACACAAAAAAGCCCCACGCAGGGGGCCCCGCCCGTAAAATCGCGGGCAGCGCCGCTGGCCCAGCGCGCCCAACCCGGGCGATGGGCCCTTGGCAGGAGAGGCAGGCCCCCTTGCACAAACCCACCCACTGGCGGCGGCTGGTGGGCTCTATCCTTCCCACGGACCGTCGGCAGCGCACGATAGGCAGCATGGCCTTGCTTGCGCTGCTGCTCATGATCGGCAGCTCGGGCGTGATGCTCATGCTCGCGCATGCCGGCATGACCGCCCACGAAGAGGCGGTCCAGTGGTGGGCCGCAGTGTCGGTGGGCGGCCTCATGGTGATGACCGCCATGGTCTTCAGCGGCTGGTCCGCGCGGCTGCCGGACCCCTCCCTCACCATGGCCCAGATGGCCTGGACCATCACCAGCGGCGCCGTGGCCTATGTGCTCGCGGGTGACGCGCGCGGCGTGGTGCCCGCCGTGCTGGCCATGATCCTGTTCTTCGGCACCTTCGGCCTGACGCTGGCGCAGGTCGTGGGCATTGGCAGCTATGCGCTGGCGGCCTTCGTGGTGGCGGTGGCCGCAGCGGCGCGCTTCAATGCCGGCACCTATGGCGTCGTGGACACGGCCTATGCGCTCATGGTGCTGCTGGTGCTGGCGGGCTCCATTGCCCTGAACCTGCGCATCCAGAACATCCGCCTGCGCCTGCGCCTGCAGCGCGAGGCGCTGGCCCAGGCCCTGGCTGAGAACCGCGAACTGGCCATGCGCGACGAACTCACCGGCCTGCTCAACCGCCGCGCCATGCTCGACCTGATGCTGCTCGAGCAGCGGCGCAGCCTGCGCAACGGGCGTCCGCTGCTGCTGGCGCTGCTGGACATCGACCACTTCAAGCCCATCAACGACCTGCACGGCCATTCCACCGGCGACCGGGCGCTGCAGGCCTTCACCGCCGCCGTGCGCGGCAGCGTGCGCGACACCGACGTGTTGGCCCGCTGGGGCGGCGAGGAGTTCGTGCTGATGCTCTGCGATACCCGCCTGGAAGACGGGATGGAGCTGCTCGACCGGGTGCGCAGCGCGGTGGCCCAGCTCCAGGTGCTGCACGTGTCCGAGGCCGTGTGCTTCACCGTGTCGGCCGGCCTGGCCCAGCACCTGCCCGGCGAGACCATCGAACACACGCTGGACCGGGCCGACCAGGCCTTGTACACGGCCAAGGCGCTCGGGCGCAACCGCGTGGCGGTGGCCCCTTCGCCCCGGCCGCTGGGGGCCTCCGGGGCGCACCTGCGGTCCTGAGCAACCGGTATGGCGGGATGGCGCGGGTACCATCCTGGCATGAGCACCCATTACGAAACCCTGCAGCACGCCAGCGCCTACCCCGAATCCCTGGGCGTGCCGGCGCCCGATGCGCTGGGCGAGCAACACCTGTGGCCGCGCAAGAGCGGCTTTTTCATCCGGCTGCCCGCCACGCCGGAGGTCGCGGTGGCCGAGGGCGAAGGGGGGGATGCGGGCGCAGCCCCCGGGCGGCGCCGGGAACTGGTGCCCGCGCAATGGGGCCTGGTACCCCACTGGGTCAAGTCGGCGTCCGACGGCAAGCTGCGCGCGCCCAAGCTGGTCAACGCCAAGTCCGACCTGGCCTCCACGGCGACGGCGTTCCGCGACGCCTGGCTCCAGGGCCAGCGCTGCATCGTGCCCATGGCGGCCTTCTACGAGGACGACTTTCGCCAGGGCAGCAAGGCCCGCCCCACCCGCATCGCGCGCGTGGACGGCAAGCCCATGGGCGTGGCAGGGCTGTGGGCGCGCTGGCAGGGGCCGGACGGCGAGGTGCTGCTCAGCTATGCGCTGATCACCGTGAACGCCAACAACCACGCGCTCATGCACCGCTACCAGCAGCCGGGCAGCGAAAAAAGCATGCCCGCCATCCTCAACGAAGGGGCCTACGACGCCTGGCTCGGTGCGCGCGCGGACAAGGCCAAGGAGTTCCTGCGCCAGTACCCGGCCCAGTCGCTCACGGCCAACCCGGTGGAGACCAAGGCCGACAAGGTTCCGAAGGGTTGGCTGGAGTAACCCGTCCGGGGCGCTGTGCACAATGGCGCCCTCCCCTGCCCGCTGCGCTGAATGAACAAGAACCTCTGGTTGCTGGCCCTGTGCCAGGGCCTCTTCCTCACCAACAACGTCGTCTTCATCGCCATCAACGGGCTCGTCGGTCTGCAGCTGGCGCCCTATGGCTGGATGGCCACGCTGCCGGTGATGGGCTACGTGGTCGGCGGCGCGCTGTCGACCGCGCTGGTGGCGGCCACGCAGGCACGCTGGGGGCGCAAGGTCTCGTTCCAGATCGGCCTGGCCGTGGCCCTGTTGTCGGCAGCGTTGTGCGCCTGGGCCGCGTTCAGCGCGCAGTTCTGGCTGCTGTGCGCGGCCACCGTGGTGGCCGGCTACTACAGCGCCAACGGTCAGCTCTACCGCTTTGCCGCTGCCGAGCTGGCCGCGCCGGACTACCGCGAAAAGGCCGTCTCAGTGGTGCTCGCCGGTGGCCTGCTGGGCGCCGTGGCCGGCCCCAACCTGGCCAGTGCCACGCGCACGCTGTTCTCGGTGCCATTTGCCGGGGCCTACCTTGCGCTCATGGGCGTGGCGCTGCTGGCCATGGCCGCCATGTCGGCCATCCGCTTCGAGAAGCTGCCCGTGGTGCTGAATGCGGCGGGCCAGCCGCAGACCGGCCGGCCGCTGGCCGAGCTGATGCGCCAGCCCGCCCTGGTGGTGGCCATCCTCGGGGCGGCGCTCGGCTACGGCGTGATGAACCTGCTGATGGCCGCCACGCCGCTGGCCATGCAGGTCTGCGGCTTTGGCTTCGACCAGGCCGCGCTGGTGCTCGAGTGGCATGTGATCGGCATGTTCGCCCCGGGCTTCTTCACGGGCCACCTGATCAAGCGCCTGGGTGTGCTGCCCGTGATGGGCACGGGCGTGCTGCTCAACTTCGCCTGCGTGGCGGTGGCGCTGTCGGGGTTGGAGCTGCACCACTTCGGCATCGCCCTGTTCATGCTGGGCGTGGGCTGGAACTTCCTGTTCACGGGCGCCACCACGCTGGCGATGACGGCCTACCGCCCCGAGGAGAAGGACCGCGCGCAGGCGGCGATCAACTTCTGCGTGTTCGCTACGCTGGCGGTAAGCGCCTTCTCGTCGGGCGTGCTGGTCACCACCCAGGGCTGGACGCTGCTCAACGCGGGCTCGCTGGTGCCCATCGTGGTCACGGGCGCGGGCCTGCTATGGCTGGCCGTGCAGCGCCGCCGTTGCCCATAGTGCTTCCTTCGGCGCTTCGGCCGCGACGGCCTGCGTGAGCCAGCGCACGAAGGCGGCGACGGCGCGCTCCTCTGTCCGCTCGCGTGCGACGAACAGGCTGTAGCCGCGCAGGCCGCTGTCGACGAAGGGATGGGCCAGCGCCAGTTCGCCCGATTGCAGCTCGCGCTGCACGAAGTACTGCGGCACCAGACCCACGCCCAGGTCCGCGCGCACCGCCTCCACGAGCATGGAAAACAGATCGAACCGGTGCCCGCCCAGGCTGTGCGCCGGTGTGTGCGCGATGCCTGCATGGGCGAACCAGTCGTCCCAGACCCCCAGGCGCGAGCTGAGCTGCAGCAGCGGCACGGCGCTGAAGTCGCCCCGTGCCATGGCGCGCCGGTGGCGCGAGCCGGGCGCGCAGACGGCGACGCAGGTCTCGCGCAGCAGCGGCTGCTGCAGGGCCCCGGGCCAGGCCGCATCGTCGTACTGCACGGCCACGTCGAACGGGATCTCGGCCATGTAGGTTTGCGTGGGGTAGACCTGCAGGTGCACGCTGCAGGCCGGCTCCTCGGCCAGGAAGGCCGGCAGGCGCGGCAGCAGCCAGCGCTCGGCAAACACCGGCACGCAGCCCAGCTGCAGGCTGGTGCCGTCGGAGCGCTGGGCCATGGCCTCGCGTGTGTGGTTCTGCAGGCGCAGCAGATCACCCGTGATCTGCGCGTGGTAGCGCCGACCCACCGCGGTCAGCTCGGTGCCGCGCGCGCTGCGCTGCACCAGCTGCAGGCCGAGCTGGCCTTCGAGCTGGCGCAGCTGCTGGCTCACGGCGCTGTGCGTCAGGCACAGCTCCTGGGCGGCCTTGCCCACGCCGTGGTGGCGCGCCACGGCATCGAAAATCAACAGGGCGCGGGTGCTGGGGATGTGGCGGTGCATGTAAGAAAAACTGACGGGATGCCAGATTAAAGCAGAGCAGAAGGTCCTCTCGCGGCCCAACAATTGCTCTGTCATCAGCGTGTCACGGCCATGGCCGTGCACCCGCTCTGCCTCTCACCAGTCAATTTTCCTTACAGCCATGACCTTATCCCCTGTCCGCCGCCTTGCCTTTTCCGCCAGCGCCGTGTCGCTGTCCGTCGCCGCCCTGTGCGCCGGCACGGCCCATGCGCAGGCCGTCGCCCCCACGCCCACGCAGCTGCGCCCCGCCGTGGACCAGGCCTACACCCAGCTCATGGCGGCGCCGCAGATCCACCAACTGCTCGAGGCCGTCAAGGCCGACCATGAGCGCTCGATCGGCGACCTGAAGATGCTCACCGAGATCGAGGCGCCACCCTTCAAGGAGCAAAAGCGTGCCGAAGCCTTCCTGGCCCGCATGAAGGCGCTGGGTCTCACCAGCGCTGCCATCGATGCCGAAGGCAACGTGGTCGGCGTGCGCAAGGGCACGGGCCAGGGCCCCAAGCTGGTGGTCTCGGCCCACATGGACACGGTGTTCCCGGCCGGCACCGACGTGAAGGTCAAGGAGCGCGATGGCCGCCTGTATGCACCCGGCATCTCTGACAACACGCGCGGCCTGGCCGTGCTGCTGTCCTGGCTCAAGGTGCTCAACGACCAGCGCATCGCCACCGTGGGCGACCTGGTGTTCGTTGGCAACGTGGGCGAGGAGGAACTGGGCAACCTGCGCGGCATGAAGCACCTGTTCGCCGAGCACCTGGACATCGACGGCATGGTGGCCCTGGAGCCTGCGCCCGATGGCACGGTGCTGATGCAGGGCACGGGCAGCCACCGCCACGAGGTCACCTTCAAGGGGCCGGGCGGCCACAGCTTCGCGGCCTTCGGCCAGGTACCGAGCGCCATCCACGGCATGGGCCGGGCCATCGCCAAGATCTCCGAGATCCGCACGCCCACCACGCCCAAGACCACCTTCACCGTGGGCACGGTGGGCGGCGGCACCTCGGTGAACACCATCGCGCCCGATGCGCGCATGGCCGTGGACATCCGCTCCGACGCGATGGAACCGCTGCTGGCCACCGAAAAGCAGGTGCTGGCCGCCGTGGACGAGGCCGTGGCCGAAGAGAACAAGCGCTGGGGCGTGGCCACGCTGAGCGCGTCGACCAGGCTGATCGGCGACCGCCCGGGTGGTCGCACGGCGGTGGACACGGTCCTGGTCGAGGCCGCGGTGCGCTCCAACACTGCGTTCGGCCACAAGACGGTGCTCAGCGGCGCCAGCACCGATGCCAACGTGCCCATGTCCCTGGGCATCCCGGCCATCGTGATCGGCGGCGGTGGCAAGACCGGGGGCTTCCATGCGCTGTCGGAATGGATCGACCTGACCGACGCCTGGAAGGGCGCGCAGAACTCGCTGGTGACCGTGCTCGGCCTGGTGGGCGTGCAGGGCGTGAGCGCTCCGCTGCTGGAAAAACGCGCGCCGCGCAGCAAGTGAGCCGCTCGCTGCTATCGACCGGCGGCGGGCGGTAGAACAATTCACCATTGTTGACATGGGGGCAGGCTCTGGCCTGCGTACCATCGCCAGGTGGCAGGCCGCTTCGGCCCTGCCCTTGTCTTTTTCAGGAGATCACCATGGGTTTGCTCGATTCAGTGCTGGGCGCTGTCATTCAGAACGCGTCGCAGGGCCATGGCGGTGCATCGGCCGCGCAAGGCGGCGGGGGCCTGGGCGGGCTGGTGGCGCTGGCCGCGCAGAACCCGCAACTCATCCAGGCGGTGCTGTCCCTGGTGAGCAATGACGGCCCGGTGGGCGGCCTGCCAGGGTTGATGGCGAAATTCCAGCAGGCGGGCCTGGGCGACATGATCGCTTCGTGGCTCGGCACCGGGGCCAACCAGGCCATTTCGGGCGACCAGCTCTCGCGCGTGCTCGGTTCCGGCCCGCTGTCGCAGGTGGCATCGCAATTGGGCGTGGGCCAGTCCGATGCGGCCAACCAGCTGGCACAGGTGCTGCCGGGCCTGCTCGACCAGCTCACGCCGCAAGGCCATGCACCCCAGGGCGGGCTGGGCCAGAGCAGCGATCTGTTCGGCATGCTTGGCGGCCTGCTCAGCAAGTAGGCGCCCGGCGGGATCCGCCAGGGCCTGGCGGATCGGGATCAGGCGACGGATGCGACCCGGTCCCGGGCCTCGGAGCGGCCTGCGCGCACCGGACAGCGCATGTCCAGCCAGTGGCGCAAGGTCTCGAACACGGGCGCTGCCAGGTCGGAACGCTCGTTGAACAGCTCGTGGTACAGCGGCTCGAAGCAGCGTGACTGCACCTGGGCGCTGGGCGCTGCGGCCGCAAAGGCGCGGCTGCCGGCCGGGTTCACCAGCTTGTCGCTGCCGGCCCACATCAGCAGGGTGGGTACCTTCCATTGCGCCGCTGCGGCCACGGTGGCCGGGCCGCCATCGGCAATGAAGCGCGCCAGGCGCGCGCTGATGCGGTCATGGCACAGCGGGTCGGCCAGGTAGGCGGCAGGCACGGCACTGTCGTGCGACAGGTACTGCGCATCGAGACCGTTGCCCACGCGCAGGTTGGGGGCGATGCGCGGCAGCGTGGCCAGCAGCAGCTTTTGCACCGCACCCAGGCCGGGGTCCAGCGCGGGCGACGAGAGCACCAGCGCATCCACAGGCCGCAGGCCGAGTGCGACAAAACGCGAGGCCACCAGCCCGCCCATGCTGTGGCCCAGCAGCACCAGGGGCAGCCCCTCGGGGGTGCGTGCGCGCAGGGCGTCGACCATGTCGGCCAGGTCGTCGAGCAGCCGGCTGTCCGAGGTCAGGCCGCCGCGCGGCCCGGCCGATTCGCCATGGCCGTACTGGTCGTAGCCGCGCACGGCAAAGCCCCAGCCAACGAGCTGCCGCGCCAGCGCGTCGTAGCGGCCCACATGCTCCCCCAGGCCGTGCACCAGCAGCACGGTGCCGCGCTGTACCTGGCCCGGCGCCAGCGGCCAGTCCTGGACGGCCAGGTTCTCCCCGTCACTGGCGGTGAAGGTGGTCAGGGTGGAGGCAACGGGTTCGGTCATCGGGCAGGGCGGCAGAGGTGGGCATCGTGGCCCGGGAGCGGGCAGGAAAAAGGTGCGCGCAGCCAACAATCTGCCGCATGCAGGCATCGTGACGGGGCCCCGCGGCGCCGTCAATGGATTTCATGCCGCACTGCGGCGCGGGGGCGACAGGCCACCCGCACGGGTGGTGCCGCCCCGCGGGGGCTCAGGCCGCTGGTGCGGCCACGGCCTGCTCGGCCGCCATGGCCGCAATCACATGCGCCACCGAGGCCGTGAGGCGCTTGGCATAGGGCACGTGCAGGAACTCGTTGGGTCCGTGGGCATTGCTCTTGGGGCCGAGCACGCCGCAGACCATCATCTGCGCCTCTGGGAAGCCTTCACTGAGCATGTTCATGAGCGGAATGGTGCCGCCCTGGCCGATGTAGCCGCAGGGCGCGCCGAAATGCGCCTGCGATGCCTCGTTGAGCGCGCGCTCGAACCAGGGCGTGGTGCTCGGGGCATTCCAGCCCGTGGCGCCGCCGCCATGCTCGAAGGTGACCTTGGCCTGGTAGGGGGCGTTGTCCTCGAGCAGCGCCTTGAGTTCCTGGACGGCCTGGCCGGCATCCACCAGCGGGGGCAGGCGCAGGCTGAGCTTGAAGGCGGTGTAAGGGCGCAGCACGTTGCCCGCGTCCTTGAGCGCCGGGAAGCCCTCGGCACCGGTCACGCTCAGCGTGGGCGTCCAGGTGCGGTTGAGCAGGGCCTGCAGCGGGTCGGTGGTGGTGGGCAGGGCGAAGGCGGTGGAGCCGCCGCAGTCGTAGTGGGCCCAGGGGAAGCGCTTGTACACCTCCTCGCCCAGGATGGCGGCGGTGGCACGGGCCTGGGCCAGGCGGTCGGCCGGCACCTCGCAGTGGAAGCTGGCGGGCAGCAGGCGGCCGGTGGCGCTGTCTTCCAGGCGGTCGAGCACCTGGCGCATGATGCGGAAGGACGAGGGCACCAGGCCCGAGGCGTCGCCCGAGTGGATGCCTTCGGTCAGCACCTCGACCTTGAGCGTGCCGCTGGCCATGCCGCGCAGGCTGGTGGTGAGCCACAGCTGGTCGTAGTTGCCGGCGCCCGAGTCCATGCAGACCACCAGCGCCACGTCGCCCATGCGGGGCTTCAGGGCATTGATGTAGGGCAGCAGGTCGCCCGAGCCGCTTTCTTCGCAGGTCTCGATCAGGCCCACGATGCGCGGGTGCGGCACGTTCTGGCGCTTGAGTTCCTGCACCGCGGCAACGCTGGCGTACACCGCGTAGCCGTCATCGGCACCGCCGCGGCCATAGAGCTTGCCGTCCTCGTACTTGGGCGTCCAGGGGCCCAGGTCGTTGCGCCAGCCCGAGAACTCGGGCTGCTTGTCCAGGTGGCCGTACATCAGCACGGTCTGGGTCGAGGCGGGTGCGGTGGCGTCGATCTCGAAGAACAGCACGGGGGTGCGGCCTTCCAGGCGCACGATCTCCAGGCGCAGGCCGGGCACCTTCTGGGCTTCGACCCAGGTGGCGGCGTTGCGCACCACGGTGTCGAGCAGGCCGAGCTCGGCCCAGTCGGGGGCAAAGCCGGGCGACTTGGCGGGGATGGCGATGTAGTCGGTGAGCTGGCGCAGGATGTCGGTGTCCCACGCCTGGCTCACCCGCTCGAGCGCCAGTGCGGGTTGCAGGGCGTGGGAGGGGACGCGGGCGTTCATGGTGGTGTTCCTCTGGCGGGATGAAACCAGCATTCCAACACAACGCGCGCGGGTGCGCCACCGCCCGGGAACTGCCCCTGTCCCGGCATGGGATGGGGCCTGTCCCTGGTCAATACCCTGAGTATCCTGAAGCGGGAAGGGTCTCGGGGTTGCTGTCCAGCGAGGACGGCGACGAGGGCGGGTGCAGCGCAACCGCGGCCTCCACCCGGTTGCGCCCGAGCTCCTTGGCCCGGTACAGGGCCCGGTCGGCGGCCGAGATCAGCATGTCCCAGCTGTCGCCCGGCTCCAGCCGGCCACCGAAGACGCCGATGCTCACCGTGACGCTGATGTCTTTGCCCTCATGCCGGTGGCGCGCGCCGGACACCGATTCGCACAGCTGGCGCGCCAGCTGGTGGGCGCCGATCAGGTCGGTGTCGGGCAGCACGATGAGGAATTCCTCGCCGCCATAGCGGCTCACCAGGTCCTGCGAGCGCAGGCGCTCGCGCAGCAGGTTCACCACGCTGCACAGCACCTGGTCGCCCACGGGGTGGCCGTAGTGGTCGTTGACGCGCTTGAAATGGTCGATGTCGACCATCATCACCGAGATGGACTCGCGCGTGCGCACCGCGCGCGCCACGTCGCGGTCCAGCGCGGCGATCGCCGCGCGCCGGTTGGCCACGCCCGTCAGGGGGTCGAGCGCTGCCAGGCGGCGGTTGTTCTCGTCCGCACGGTCCCGGGCCATGAAGATGAAGCCCATGGTGGCCACCATGAGCTCGATGAAGGTGGTGCTGAAGGTCAGCGTCTGCACGCCGCTGGGCTGCATGATGCCGGTGGCCGGCTGGTCGCTGCTGCCGACCACGAGCACGCGCACCAGGAACACCAGCGCCTGCAGGGCGAGCATCGCCATGACCAGCCAGGCCCCCCGGCCGGGCGTGGATTCGCGGCGCGAGAACAGGATCCACAGGGCCCACAGGCTCAGCGCACCGAGCAGCAGCCCGGCGACCACCACGCGCGCGGCATAGTCGTCGATGAACCAGCCCATGCCGGCCGCCATGAGCACCGGCACCACCACCAGGGCGGGCCAGGGCATGGGCCGGCCCTGGAACTGCAGCAGCGCCGCCGCCAGGCTGGTGAATGCGCCGCACAGCAGCACATTGCCGAGCACGATGGACAGCAGGGCGTGGATGTGGCCGCGCGATGCGAACAGGGCATAGGCCATGGCGTTGAGCAGCAGGCCCAGCGCCCACAGCTCCACCCCTTCGCGGCGCTTGCCCCAGGTCATGACCGCCATGGCCAAGGCGGCCGCCAGCGATGACAGGATGATCATCACCAGCATGGTGGGCACGTCGGCAGTGAAGGGAACCATGGCGCGTAGTCGGGACGGGCGGCAAAGGCCGCAGGGAGTTCAGGATAAACGATGGCGCCGCTGACTCCCGTCAGAAAAAGTGCCGGATCAGAGCGCGGGCACCTCCGCTGCCGACAGGCCGAGGGCCGGCGTGCCCGAGAGCTTGAACACCTGCACGGCGCCGGCCAGGCGGGTGGCCTGCTCGCGCAGGCTGTGGGCGGCCGCGGCCGATTCCTCGACCAGGGCAGCGTTCTGCTGGGTCATCTGGTCGAGCTGGTTCACGGCGGTGTTGACCTGGCCGATGCCGTCCGACTGCTCGCCCGAGGCCGCCGTGATCTCGCCGATGATGTGGCCCACGCGCTGCACCGAGCCGACGATCTCGTCCATGGTAGTGCCCGCGTTGTGCACCAGGCGCGCGCCCGATTCGACGCGCTCCACCGAGGCGCTGATCAGCTGCTTGATCTCCTTGGCCGCGTCGGCGCTGCGCCCGGCCAGGCTGCGCACCTCGCTGGCCACCA
>NZ_AKJX01000223.1 GCF_000276605.1 Acidovorax sp. CF316
GGCGGCCGCCCCCGCCAGCGACAGCGCGCCTGCGGTGATGAGCCAGATCAGCCAGGTGCGCCCGCCCGCCGGGCTGAAGCGCGAGCGGTCCATCAGCAGCCAGTTGGGGTCGCCGTTGATGTTGAAGCCCACCCACAGGCCGGGCTCGCCGTTCACGCTCTGGGCCACGATGGTGTCAGGCCCCAGGCGCTGGGTGAGCTCGTCGGTGAGGCGGTTGCCCAGGGCCGTGCCGTCGAGCAGGGCGAACTGGTCCTTGGGCTCGCGCGGCAGGATGCGCACACCCTCCTGGTCGGCCATGGTCTTGATGAGCGAGACGCGCGCGATGGCGTCCGAATGCACCAGCGCCGCGCGGCTCAGGTTGACCAGCGAGGCGATCTGCTGCGCGGTGTGCAGCGTGCGCGGCTCGAATTCGAGCGCGCGCAGCGTCTGCAGCCACGCCAGGATGCTGCCCACCAGCAGCAAGGCCAGCAGGAAGAAGGTGCGCCAGAAGAGGTTGAGCCCCACGCGCGCCTTTTGCTCGCGCGCCAGGCGCACCGCTTCAAGCGGGGCCGGGCTGGTGGCTTCGGTCGGCGCGGTCACGGAGGGAGAAGGGCGCGGTGCAGACCGCCCCTTGGCGCCGGAAATGGACATATCCCTCGATTATCAGCTCGTGCCGTCCGGCACGAACACGTAGCCCACGCCCCACACCGTCTGGATGTAGCGCGGTGCGGCAGCGTCCACCTCGACCAGCTTGCGCAGGCGCGAGACCTGCACGTCCAGGCTGCGGTCGAAGGGCTCGAACTCGCGGCCACGGGCCAGCAGGGCCAGCTTTTCACGCGACAGAGGCTGGCGTGGGTGGCGCACCAGGGCCTTGAGCATGGCGAACTCGCCGGTGGTCAGGGGCAGCTCTTCACCACTGCGCTGCAGGGCGCGGGTGCCCAGGTCGAAGGTGAAGGGGCCGAAGTTCACGACCTCGTTGTCGCCCGAGGGGGCGCCCGGTGCCTCCTGCGCAGGGCGGCGGCGCAGCACGGCGTGCACGCGGGCCAGCAGCTCACGGGGGTTGAAGGGCTTGCCCAGGTAGTCGTCGGCGCCCACTTCCAGGCCCACGATGCGGTCCACGTCCTCGCCCTTGGCGGTGAGCATGATGATGGGGGTGCGGTCGTTGGCGGCGCGCAGGCGGCGGCAGATGGACAGGCCGTCTTCGCCGGGCATCATCAGATCGAGCACGATGAGGTCCACCGTTTCGCGCAGCAGCAGGCGGTTGAGCGCTTTGCCGTCTTCGGCGACCATCACCTCGAAGCCTTCCTGCGTGAGGTAGCGGCGCAGCAGATCGCGGATGCGTGCGTCGTCGTCCACGACGAGAATCTTGTCGGTGCGGTTGGTTGTTGTGGCCATGTTGATCCCAAGTCCAATTTGTAACAGAGCCGATTCTGACTACTTGGAGCCGCAAAGTTCGGTTTTTGGGGGCATGTTTGACCAACTGTTACAAGTTTTGCGGAGCTTCGCACAGTTGCGGCACCTGCTTCACGGTGGGGTAGGCGCCAGCGGTTATCGTGGCGCCATCATTGTTTGACGAAGGTTCTACCCCCATGAAAATCACCACCCGCCTGATCGCCACCGCCGCCCTGCTGGCCTGTGCCGGCACCGCCATGGCCCAGGCCACGGCCCCGCAGGAGTTGCGCAATGTGGTGCAGCTGTCGGCCACGGGCACCGTGGAGGCGCAGCAGGACCTGCTGGTGGTCACCCTTGGCACCAGCAAGGAGGGCGCCGACGCCGGCGCCGTGCAGGCCCAGCTCAAGCAGGCGCTCGATGCCGCGCTGGCCGAGGCCAAGCGCAATGCCCAGCCCGGGCAGCTCGATGTGCGCACGGGCCCCTTCGGCCTGTACCCGCGCTATGCCAAGGACGGCAAGATCAACGGCTGGCAGGGCCGTGCCGAGCTGGTGCTGGAGGGGCGCGACTTCTCGCGCATCACCACCACCGCCGGCAAGGTGCAGACCATGGCCATCAGCCAGGTGGCCTTCGCGCTGTCGCGCGAGGCCCGCGCCAAGGTCGAGGGCGAGGCCCAGACCCAGGCCATCGAGCAGTTCAAGTCCCGCGCGGCCGAGCTGGCCAAGGGCTTCGGCTTTGCCAACTACAGCCTGCGCGAAGTCGCCGTGAACAGCAACGAAATGTCCCCCGGCCCGCGCCCGCGCATGATGGCCATGGAGGCCAAGGCCTCGTCGTTCTCCGACTCCGCCGTGCCGGTGGAGGCGGGCAAGGCGCAGGTGGTCGTCACCGTGTCTGGCTCCGTCCAGATGCGCTGAGGCGGGGCAGGGCGGCCTGCCGCCGCCCTGGCGCTCAAAGCGCTTGGCCGCCGGATACCTCGATGCGCTGGGCCGTGACCCAGCGGTTGCTGGCATCCAGCAGGCTGGCCACCATGGGGCCGATATCGTCGGGCAGGCCGACGCGACCCAGGGCCGTGAGCTGGGCCAGTTGCTGGTTCAGCGCCGGGTTGTCGCGCACGGCGCCGCCGCCAAAATCGGTCTCGATGGCGCCGGGCGCCACGGTGTTCACCGCGATGCCGCGCGCGCCCAGCTCCTTGGCCAGGTAGCGCGTGAGCACCTCCACGGCGCCCTTGGCGGCTGCGTAGGCGGCATAGCCCGGCAGGGTCAGCCGCGTGAGCCCGGTCGAGAAGTTCACGATGCGCCCGCCATTGGCGACCAGGGGCAGCAGCGCCTGCGTGAGGAAGAACACGCCCTTGAAATGCACGTCGACCAGGCGGTCGAACTGGGCCTCCGTCGTCTCGGCGAAGCTGGCGTAGTCGCCATGGCCGGCGTTGTTCACCAGATGGTCGATGCGGTCGCGCTGCCAGGTGGCCTGCAGTGCGGCGCGCAGGCGCTCGGTGAAGCCTGCGAAGCTGGCCACGTCGCCCGTGTCCAGCTGCAGGGCCACGGCCTGGCGGCCCAGGGCCTGGATTTCGGCGACCACGGCCTGGGCTTCGCCGGCCTGGCTGTGGTAGGTGACGACCACGTCGCCGCCGGTGCGCGCAATGGAGAGGGCGGTGTTGCGGCCCAGGCCGCGGCTGGCGCCGGTGACGAGGGTGATGGTGGCTGGGGTGCGGGTGCTGGATGTCATGCGGGGGCTCCTGGTTGAACGGAATCCAGTGTCTGGCGCCGCCCCCCGGGCGTGTTGCGCAAACCACGCCAATCCTTGCCTGATTCTCCAAAATCGATGCCAAAGCTCCTACAAAGCGTTACGCTCGGCACATGACGTCACCTTCTCTGCTGTTCCACGCCGTGGCCCGGTACACCGATGCCCATGCCCGCCAGCCCGGTGTGCAGCCGACCCCCATCCCGGGCATGACGCTGGTGCGCGCCACCGAGCCCAGCGGGCTGCTGCACGCCATCTCGCACCCGCTCATCTGCCTGGTGCTGCAGGGCAGCAAGCAGGTGACCATGGGGCCGCAGACCTTTGAGTTCACAGCGGGCGAGTCGCTGCTGATCACGGCCGACGTGCCCACCGTGAGCCAGATCACCCGCGCCAGCGCGGCCGCGCCCTACCTGTCGATCGCGCTGGAGCTGAACCTGCCGGTGATCGCGGACCTGTCGGCCCAGATGGGCGCCGCCCCCCTGGGCGACCACGCCCCCGTGCGCGTGGACCCCACCGACAGCGAGGTGGCCGATGTGGCCCTGCGCCTCATGCGTCTGCTGGAGCGGCCCGAGGCCGTGCCCCTGCTGCACGCCCCGCTGGTGCGCGAGCTGCACTACTGGCTGCTGGCCGGCCGCCACGGTGCCGCCATCCGCCGCCTGGGCTGGCCCGGCAGCCACGCCCAGCGCGTGGCCCGCGCGGTGGCCGTGCTGCGCACCGATTTTGCCCAGGCCCTGCCGGTGGAAAGCCTGGCCGCGCTGGCGGACATGAGCCCCTCGTCCTTCCACCAGCACTTTCGGGCGGTCACCTCGCTGTCGCCCCTGCAGTTCCAAAAGCAGCTGCGCCTGATCGAGGCGCGCCGGCTGATGCTGTCCGAGGGTGCCAGCGCCAGCACGGCCGCATTTGCCGTGGGCTACGAGAGCGTGCCCCAGTTCACGCGCGAGTACGGGCGCCTGTTCGGCCTGCCGCCGGTGCGCGACATCCAGGCCGCGCGGGGCAGGGCGCGCGAGGCGGCGTGAGCCAAGGGGTTCAGGAGGCCTCCTTGGCCTCCTTTGCCTCTTTCGCCTTCTTGCCTTGCGGGTAGATGGTCTCCCCGCGCGCCAGCATCTCCACGAAGGCCTCGATCTTCTTCCTGCGCCCCGCCTCGGTCTTGAGGTTGTGCACCCGAAACGCCAGCGCGAAGCGGTTCTGCTCGGTCAAGGTGGGCAGCATCTTGCGCGCCTGGGGGTGGGCGTCGATGGCGGCCTGCAGGTCGTCGGGGATCTTCAGGTCCTTGCCGCTGCCGTAGGCGCGGTCCCAGCGGCCATCGGCCTTGGCCGCGTCGACATGCGCCAGGCCGTGCGGCGTCATGCGCTTTTCCTTGACCAGCCGGGCCACGTTGTCGACATTGATCTTGCTCCACACGCTCTTCTTGCCGCGCGGGGTGTAGCGCTGCAGGTAGCTGGTGCCGTCAAGCCCCTTGCGAATGGCGTCGATCCAGCCCCAGCACAGCACCACGTCGATGGCTTCCTTGGGCGTGATCGAGGGCAGTCCCGAGGCGAGCTTGTGGATCTTGATCCACACCTCGGTTTCCTGGTCGTGGTGGTGGTCGAGCCAGGTGTAGAAGGCCTTTGCGTCGGCAAACTCATGCACCTTGGTGGGGTCTACGATTACGGCTGCCATCGGAGGGGGTGACTCTTTCTTGCTCGTTATTTGCTGAAGGCGATCAGCGTCCAGACGATGGCCGCCAGCTGCACGATGTTGATCAGGATGGCTGTGAGGTGCGTCCGGCGAAAGCCCGGGATGGCCGTCACGTAGTCGCTCGACGACTGGATCTGCGCGCCCAGTGCATCCATCTTGGGGATGACCTGGCGGCGCAGCACGATGGCCAGCACCGCCAGCGCGGCGGCACCGGCGGCGATGCCCGGTCGGCCTGCCGCCGCAAAGCTGATCGCGGTGGCGGTGGCCGTCACCAGCGCCGCGCGGTAGTACAGGTTGAAGAAGCCGCGCACGAAGCGCGCGTCCAGCGGCGTATCGTGCTTGAGCACCAGCAGCGGGATGGAGCCCATGATGAAGTAGGCCGTGGTGACGAGCAGGGCCACCGTGAAGAACATGGCGGCGAAGAGGGATGCGGACATGGCGGTTTTCCTCCCTGCGGTGGGGATGGTGCTGCCTGTGCGGCAGGTGGTGCCATTTTAGGAGTCGCCCCTGGTCGCGATCTCAGGGAATGCGAGCATGGCGGCGCCACTCTCTAGGCAGCGCTGCCGGCCGCCTGTTCCTTGGCATACCGCCCGGGCGGCATGCCCACGTGCCGGGTGAAGGCCACGCCGAAGGTGCTGACCGAGCTGTAGCCCACCTGCTCGGCGATCAGGGCCATCGCCAGCGCGCCGTGCCGCAGCATCTGCCGGGCCAGCGCCATGCGCCAGGCCAGCAGGTATTCCATGGGCGCGATGCCCACCGCACGGTGAAAGCGCCCGAAAAAGGCGCTGCGCGACATGGCCGCCTCCTGCGCCAGCCGGGCCATGGTCCATGGCTCGCCCGGGTGCTCGTGCATGCGGCGCAGTGCCAGCGCCAGCTGGGGGTCGGCCAGGCCGCGCACCAGGCCGGGCGCGGCCAGGGTGCGGGCCGAGGAGCGCAGTGCCTCGATCAGCAGCACCTCGAGCAGGCGCGCCATCACGATCTGGCGCGCGGGTCGGTCGCTGCGCGATTCGTCGCCCACCAGCTCGACGAGGGTGGCCAGGCGCCGCTCGCCGCGCACGTGCAGCCACTGCGGCAGCAGCGGCACCAGCAGGGCCGCGTCGGGCGACTCGAACACGCAGTTGCCGACCAGCATGCGCACGTCCACCGCGCCCGCCGGGTCGCCCACGCGGGCGCCGCCCGGCATGGGGGCGATGGGGGTGGCCACGGCCTCGCCTTCGCGCGGCGGCTCGCGGCACAGGCTGCTGGTGGCAAAGCTGCGCGCGGCGGGGATCAGCGCAAAGTCGCCCTGCTGCAGCGTGAGGGTGTCGCTGCGCCCGGGGCCGTCGATGGTCAGGTGGCAGCTGCCTTCGAGCACCACGAAGTAGAACGGCCGCCCCGTCTCGCTGCGCCGTACGGCCCAGGGGGCCGAGGCCACCACCAGCTTGGAGAACGGCGCCGCGGGCCGCAGCAGCGCGACGACTTCCGCCAGGGGATCGACGGCCGGGGTGCTCATGGGGGCTGGACGCTTTCGACAAAACGATGGACTGCCGAGTGTATTCAATCCAGGCCGGCGTTCCTACCATGCAGCCATCGCCAACCAACGGAGCCCTTGCCCCATGCCTGCCACCCACCCGTCCACCCACCCGTCCACCCACTCCTCCACCGTCCTCATCACCGGCTGCTCGTCGGGCTTCGGCCTCGAGACCGCGCGCTTCTTCCTGGCCCGGGGCTGGCGCGTCATCGCCACCATGCGCACGCCGCGGGAGGATCTGTTTCCCGCATCGGACCGCCTGCGCGTGCTTGCGCTCGACGTGGCCGATGCCGACAGCATCCGCCGGTGCATTGCCGAGGCGGGCCCCATCGACGCCTTGGTCAACAACGCCGGCATCGGCGTGCTGGCGCCGCTGGAAGGCATTGCCATGGCCCACGCCCGGGAAGTATTCGAGACCAACGTGCTGGGCACCATCGCCATGGCCCAGGCCGTGCTGCCGCAGATGCGCGAGCGCCGGGCAGGGGTGGTGGTCAACGTCACCTCCAGCGTCACGCTGCTGCCGCTGCCCCTGCTGTCGGTCTACACCGGCAGCAAGGCGGCAGTGAATGCCTTCACCGAATCGCTGGCGCTGGAGCTGGCGCCCTTCAACGTGCGCGCCCGCCTGGTGCTGCCCGGCCGCGCGCCCGGCACCCGCTTTGGCCAGAACGCGCTGCCGCGCATGGTCGGCAGCGTGCCAGCGGCGTATGCGGAGTTCCGCGACGGCGTGTACGCCGCGGTGCGCGATACGTCCACGCCCGTCACCCATGCGCAGGACGTGGCCGAGGCGGTGTGGCGTGCGGTGACCGATGGGGCGGCGCCGATGCGCCTGCCGGCGGGAGCGGATGCAGTGGCTTTGGCGGGTGCGTAGCCAGGGCGGGGAATGTGCTCCTTGTCCCTAGAACTAGGGACAGCGCAGATGCGAGCGCTGTGGGAAACTCCGCAGCTCCTGTTGTCGCCGAGAGCTTTCATTCACGCCCGCCCCATGCCCGCAGCCATTGCCAGCCCCGCTACCATCCGGATTGCCATCGTGGAGGACGATCCTCAGTTCCAGGCCGCCGTCGCCTCGGCGATCCGGCAGACGGACGACATGCGCCTGCTCTGGGTGGCCGATACGCTGGCGCGGGGGCTGTGCGCCTTGAACGACGGGCCGGCGGCCGACGTGCTGCTGGTCGACCTGGGCCTGCCCGATGGCTCGGGCATCGAGGCCATCGCCGCGGCCGCTCGGCTGTGGCCCGCCTGCGCGGTGATGGTCAGCACCGCCTTTGGCGACGAGGCGCATGTGCTGCAATCCATCGAAGCCGGTGCCAGCGGCTATTTGCTCAAGGACAGCATGCCCGAACGCATCGTGGGCGAGATCCGCAGCCTGCACGCGGGCGGCAGCCCCATCAGCCCGCTGATCGCGCGGCAGGTGCTCATGCGCTTCAAGCAGGCCGGTGCGCCGGCACCGGGGGCCGCTGCTGCCCACGCCGATGCAGACACCGACGCCAGCAACGTGGTCACCTTGTCCGCCCGCGAGCGCGAGGTGCTGCTGTACATCACCAAGGGCTTCACGGCCGACGAGATCGCGCGGGTGCTGGAGGTGTCGCACCACACCGTGCTCACCTTCGTGCGGCGCACCTATGCCAAGCTCAAGGTGCGCTCCAAGGCCGAGGCGATCTACGAGGCGCGTGCGCGGGGCCTCATCTGACGCCGTGGCCGCTGTCCTGCGTTCCGCCTGCCTTGCCTTTCTTGCATGCTGCCTGCTGTGGGGCGGCGTGCTGCAGGCCTCCGAGCCCCCGCAGCGGGCACTGCCCGGGGAGCAGAAGGCGGTGCACATCGGGAAGGCGCAGATGTTCAGCCGCCCCAGCCTGGGCTTCACGCCGCCGCCCTATGTGCTGGGCGCCGACATGCCGGGCGGGGCATGGAAGGCGGTCGACCTGCCCTATGCCGAGTCCCCGCAGGTGCAGATCCAGCCGCCGCAGGACCCGCCGCTGACCACCGAGTTCTGGTACCGCCTGGCGGTGCCCGCGCTGGCGCAGGAGGCCAGCCCCCTGTACCTGTACCTGCCGCGCTGGAAGTCGGACGGCCAGGTCGCCATCTACGGCGACGGACGGCTGCTCTACCAGAGCGATGCGAAGTTTCTGTGGAACGCCGTGAACCTGCCCCTGTGGATCCCCCTGCAGGGCACGGCCGGGGCGCCCGCCGTGCGCGAGGTGCAGATCCGCGGCCAGCGCCTGCGCCACACCGGCGCCGCTTTGTCCACCGCCTGGGTCGGCTCCAGCGCGGCCATCGGCTGGCGCTACCAGGTGCGCTACTGGCTGCAGTCCGACTTTCCGGCCATGAGCAGCGCCGCCTTCCTGGCCGCGGGCGTCTTCGCCCTGGGTGTGTGGCTGTGGCGGCGCCGGGAGGCGTTGTATCTGCTGTTCTTCGTGATGTCCGCTGTGGCGTTCGTGAGAACGCTGCACTATTTCGTGAGCCGGCAGCGGCTGCCGATCAGCGATGAATGGTTCGGCTGGATCACTGTCAGTTCTTTGTTCTGGTTGGTGCTGACCGCGCATTTCTTTCTGCGCTACATGCATGGCGTGCGCCACCGCTGGCTTACCATCACGGCCTGCACGATCACCGCGGCGGTGAGCGCCGTGACGCTGCCGATTGTGCCCGCGCTGCCCAACGCGGCTCTCCTTTCTCCGCTGCTGTACGTCGTGCTGCTTGTGCTGGGAACCACGCTTTTCGCCATGGCGTGCCTCGATGCCTGGCGCGTCAGGTCCAAGGAGGCAGGCCTGCTCGCGGGATGGGGCCTGATCAGCCTGCTGGCAGGCGGCTATGACTGGCTGCTGCAAAGCAATCTGCTGGTCAACGTGGAAGGCATGTACCTGGGGGCCTATAGCAACATCGGCGTGTTTTTCATTTTTTCTTACGTCGTCTTGCACCGCTACCTGGCCGCCATCGATGGCATGGAGCGCGTGAATACCCACCTGGAGCAGCGCCTGCGCGAGCGCGAGGGCGAGCTGGCGCAAAGTTACGCACGCCTGCGCGACGTAGAGCACCGCGAGACCCTGGTGCAGGAGCGACAGCGCCTGATGCAGGACATGCACGATGGCCTGGGCTCATCGCTCACCAGCGCACTGCACCTGGTGCGGCACGGCAAGGCCGGCAGCGAAGAGCTGGCCCAGGTGCTGGCCGAGTGCATGGACGACCTCAAGCTGGCCATCGACTCCATGGAGCCCGTGGACGCCGACCTGCTCTTGCTGCTGGCGACCTTGCGCTTTCGGCTCGCGCCGCGTCTGGAGGGCCTGGGCATGGCCTTGCGCTGGGAGGTGCAGGACGTGCCCCTGGTGCCATGGCTCGATGCCGCCAGTGCGCTGCACCTGCTCAGAATCCTGCAGGAGTGCTTTGCCAACATCGTCAAGCATGCCCAGGCCTCCTGCATCCGGGTGGAATGCGAGGAGGCGCAGGACGGTGGGATCGAGGTGCGCGTGCTGGACGATGGCCGCGGCTTCGACGTGGACGCCGCGCTCAAGGCGCGCGGGCGCGGGCTCAAGAACCAGCTGCGCCGTGCCGAGGCGATTGGCGCGCGCCTGTCCTGGGCCAGCAGCGCGGCCACCGGCACGCGCTGCGTGCTCTGGCTGCCGCTGGAATCGGCAGTTGTTCCAGCGCCCGGGCCGAAGGCGGCGCCGTGATCCTGGCCGCCGTAGTCGTCAGCCCAGCTTGTGCCGCGTGTTCAGCAGGCCCAGCCCCAGCGCGATGAAGGTACCGCCCACGATGCGGTTGAACAGCTTGGCACGCGCCACCACATGGCGCTTGACCAGCGAGATCAGCGCCACGTAGAAGGCGTGCGAGATCAGCGCGCAGACGGCGAAGGTCGTGGTCAGCAGCAGGTACTGCGTGAACAGCGATTCACCCGGCACGATGAACTGCGGGAACAGCGCCGAGAAGAACAAAATGGCCTTGGGGTTGGTGAGCGACACACCCATGCCCTGCGCCACCAGCTGCCAGTTCTTGCGCTCGCGCCGGTCGGTGGGGGCCTGGCCGGCATCGCTGCTGATCAGCGCGTCCTTGCTGCGCCAGCGCTTGACGCCCAGCCAGACCAGGTACATCGCGCCCACCACCTTCATCACCAGGAAGGCGTTGGCCGACATGCTGAGGACGGCCCCCATGCCGATCATCGCCAGGCCCGAGACCACGTAGATGCCCGCCGAGCTGCCCACCGAACTGAAGGCCGTGCGCCGGGCCCCGACGTCCATCGAATTCGACACCGCCAGCAGCACGGCCGGACCGGGGGTGAAGCACATCAGCAGCGAGACGCCGCAGAAAAGGAGCCAGTGGGTGAGGGTCATGGTCGGGGCTTTCGTCGTTCGTCGTCGGTCCTTGCGGACGGCGAGGGGGTATTTTCGTTGGGTTGGCTTTTGTGTGTTGTCAGGGGTCTTTTTTTTACCCTGCAGTGGGGATCATGTGCTTTATTGGGGGGAGCATGCTTCGTCGTGTGGCTTAGCGTGGGTGATGGTTGCTTTTTGCTTTGGTTGAGGGCGGAGGCCGGGATGTGCGCCCGGCGGCGCAGTAACTTTCTCTTGCGTCGCCAAGAG
>NZ_AKJX01000224.1 GCF_000276605.1 Acidovorax sp. CF316
CCCCCCCTGCCGCGGGCGGCATCGCTTTGGATGCCGGTGCCGCAGGCGATGCCGCGCCTGTGGCGCGAATGGCGGGCGCGGTGGCATTCGCAGGGTGGGGTGCATTCTGGGCGTGGGCCACAGCACAGGCCAGCACAACAAGGGGTGCGGCGGCAAGCCGCAGCAGGCAGGTCAAAAGCAAAGGCATCGCGGTATTCTATGAACGCGCCCAGCCTGGGGCGCGGCAGAGCGCGACCAGTGGCGCGCCCGCCAGGTGCGCCGCCTGTTGACCGCCCTTACATGCTCCCCAGAGCGCCCAGCAACCTGGCGCTCACCTCGGCGGCATCGGGCGCGTCGAACTGCATGTTGTGCTGGTCCGTCAGCGGGCCGTGGCCCGGCTCCATGCCTCCGGCAGCGCCGTAGCCCATGGCCTTGAACTTCCAGGTCCCACCCACCTTTTTGAGCGAGCCCACATGTGCGCCAGTGGCCGTGTGCACGGCCACCACGGCGGCGTTGACGGGCAACAACTGCAAGGGGCCCGCCACGGGGCCGGGCGGCACGTGGAAGAAGGTGGGTTTGAAGCCAGGCGGCTGGGGCGGACTCAGGGACATGGGGTGTTTGTATCTCAAAACGCGTACCCCCCACCTGCGACCCGGAAGCTTGCGCCGCAGATACCAGGCACGCCCTGCCCGGCGGCATCGGCGCCGTTGCGTTCGGCCAGATGGCCACGGGCCGCCTGGGCGGGCCGGGCACGCTGGTGGCCTTCTCCAGCGGCTCGTCGCTGCTCAACATCGCCCAGGGCCGCTGCGCAGCTGGTGCATGCCGCAGGGCCTGTGGGCTGGTTGTTTTTTTGGTTGACACAACGGGCCGCTGCAATCCCCCATTTGTGTGAATTACTGCGCACTTACCAAATAGTAAAAGTCTGCAACCGCGCGCCAAATCGCCGATGCGTGTGGATACTGGCGTCTCCACAAAAACCGGCTCAACGACGAAGGGAGGCCAGGGCCCACAACAGGCCCCGGCTGGATCGCTCGTGATGTGCCCGACCACCATGACATCCTGGATCGCCACCCTGTGCCTGGCTGCGGCCTCGGCCCTTGCCACCACGGCTGCCTGTGCCGCCACGTTCACCATTCCCGATGCGGGCGTGTCCTTCAATGCGCCCGAGGGCTTTACCCAGCTCACCGCGGAAGAGATCGGCAACAAGTACCCGTCCAACCGCGCGCCCAACTTCGTGGTGGGCAATGCCCGCCGCACGACCACCATTGCCTTCGACCTCAAGCCCCAGGGCCTGCCCAAGGACAAGCTGCCCCAGGCCAAGGCCTCGTTCGAAACCCTGTTCGACCGCATCATTCCCGGCATCGAGTGGAAGGAAAAGAAGCTCCTGGACATGCAGGGCCAGCAGTGGATCTACTTCGAGATGACCTCGCGCGCCATCGACACCGACATCTACAACATCATGATGGTCACGCCCCACCGGGGCAAGATGCTGGTCTTCAACTTCAACTCCACCAAGAGCGAGTTCCCGGCGGTGGAGAAGGAGTTGCGCAAGAGCCTGCAGACGATTGCAGTGGCGGGCGAATAAACAGCCCAAACCATGCGCGGGGATCGCCAGACAGGCGGGCGGTTCTCCTACCCGCAACCACCTGGCATGGCGGCATAGTCAACAGTCCATCGGTCCATGGCGGCCCGGGAGAGCGACGATGACGACGAATGCCGAAACCGCATTGAAGCCAGCCGCGCAGCTGGCTCAACAAGCCAAGACCCCCTTCCCCGGGGCCTCGGCGGAGTACGAGTCCGCCCGCCAGGCCCTGCTGGCCGAAGAGATCGAATTCCGCCGCCACATGACGCGCCTGGTCGCGCAGCGCCAGGCATTGCCACCGGGCCCGGTGATCACCAAGGACTACCGCTTCAAGGACGAACAGGGCTTCGAGGTCGGCCTGGCCGACCTGTTCGGCGACAAGAACACCCTGGTCACCTACTTCTGGATGTACGGCCCGCAACGTGAGCGTCCCTGCCCCATGTGCACCAACTGGCTGGGCGCGGTCGAGGGCAATGCCGCCGACATCAAACAGCGCGTGGCCCTCAAGATCCTGGGCCGCTCGCCGGTGGAACGCCAGTACGCCTTTGCGCAGGAGCGCGGCTGGCGCGACCTCAATTTCGTGCAGACCATCGGTGACGACTACGCGAAGGACCTGGGCATCCTCATGGACGATGGCAGCGAGTACCCCGCACTGGTGGTCTTCCAGCGCGACGGCGAGGGCCAGGTGCGCCTGTTCTGGGCCAGCGAGATGACCCTTGAAATGGCCGACCCGGGCCAGGACCCGCGCGACGCACCGGACATTGCGTCGCTGTGGTCCATCCTGGACCTGACGCCTGGAGGGCGGCCTGCGGATTGGTATCCGAAGCTGAAGTACTGAATTGCCACGGCATGGCAGAACCCCGCCTCTGTCGACCGCCAAGCCACCTGGGCCAATGTTTACCGCAACGCCAAAGCCCAGGCGACGTCCTCGTCGCGCAAGCAAAATAAATCCATGACAAACGCTTGCGCAGCCTTTACATCGCACAGAGCATCCACATAGAAGGCCATCAATCCATCGGGATTCCCGTCATGTCTCATCAAGAGCAACGGGCCCAAGGAAGGCGCGTCTAGCAGGGCGCCAGTGAACCAGTCCAGATCGTCTTGAGCGCGAAACAATTGCAAGGGCTGTCGCCCATGCAATTCGTCCATTGTCAGCTTGCTTGCGAGCACCGCACAGCAATCGCCGCTGGGCCAACGAGGTGGCTTTACAGTGTTCATGTCTTTTTCTTGGAAGGACCGCGAGCAGGTCATTGTTGGTCTTCGTGATCCGATGCCTCGACGACCTTGCGGATGGCGTCAAGCCGCGTCCCATCGGCTTCGATCAACTTGATGACTTCCCCGGCAGCGTCACGCTCACCACACACCCATTCCCGGTACAGAATCCACAAGCCTTCCCTGGCCCGGTCCCGGCAGACTTCGTCTACGCGCCTGTTGCCCAACGCGATCTCACTGTCGTGCGCTGAACCCGACAGAATCTGGAAGAGCAATTCGAGCACACCCAGCCTCACGTGCCGGTGGCTCTCTTCAGCTAGCAGCGCCGCCATCAAAACAGATACCACCGGCTCAGCGGCCTGGTAAAGCTGTCCCTGGACCACCACCTGATTTTCCAGCCTCCAATAGGCTTGGGTCGCCCGTTCCGGGGTGAGTGCATGCAGCAGGTCCATCAGGCATGGGGCACCTGTTCCGCAGTACCGCCTGCCTGCCGCAGCGTGCTCCATGGGATTCGGCGGATTTCCATTTCAGCCAAGTGGAGCCCGCGGAATTCGTCACAGGCTGCCGCGCGTTCAAGCGCATCATGCAAAGGCTCCGCGGCCCTCACTATATCGGCCCAGGCGGGATGGTTCGACACCTGGATCTTGGCCTCTCCCAGCGACAGGCTGAATTCCTTTCGCACCGCCTTGATGGTTTCCACGATGGTGTGACCCTGCGCATGCATCCTGGCAATCAGATCCGCTTGTTTCATGTGCATCCTGGGCTCTCGCTTCTTCGGCCCTCAGCTCTGCCCAGCATCAATGGATTTGGGTACTGGACCCGCCAGCGCCTTGCGCTCGCGCCACGCCTGCTGCACGAATGGGTCCGTCACCGCATAGGTGCCATGGCCCTTGCGCACGATGAGATTCGCGTCGCGTAGCTCTTCCGACACCCGCTGCACCTGGTCGGCCGTGACCTCGCGGCCCACGGTGGCGGTGTACTCGGCCAGGGCGTCGGTGGTGAACAGGCCGCTGGCATCGCCCTCGACGCGCGCCACGCGGTCGAAGATGGCGCCGGCCAGCACACCCAGGTCTTCGAGCTTGCGCAGTTCCACGTCGGCCGCTGCGCCCTTGAGGGTGGAGGCGATCACGGGCAGCAGGCGGTCGGCCTCGGCCGGGTCTTCGCGCTGCAGCTGGCGCAGCGCACGGATCAGTTCTTCGGGCCGGCGGCCCAGCAGGTTGAAGGCATCGGTGGCCACGGGCAGGCTGGGCAGCACGGGGGCGCCCTCTTCGGCAATGCCCTGCAGCACATAGGCCACGTAGTCGCCGTCGAGCGTGGGGTACTCCACCGAGGTGGCACCCGCAAAGGCGTGCTTGCCCTGCAGCGTCATGCCCACCACCTGGGCGCGGTGCGAGCCCGTGCCGATGAAAAGGAAATGCCCAGGGGTGTCGGGCCGCGGGTTGATGGCATCGCGCGCCGCCTTGATGGCCAGCAGCATCTGCGCGCCATCGTCGCCGGCCAGGGCCTGCTGGACCTCGTCGACGATCAGCACCAGGTCGGTCTGCGCCAGCTCGATCACCTCGGTGAGCGCCTGGGCCAGCGTGACCCCGCCCTTGGCGCCTACATCATTGAGTTGAAAGCCGAACTTGAAGCCCGCCGCCCCCAAGTCCAGCCCCTTGAGCCGCGCCAGGCGGCCCAGCACGCCGGAGCCCGGCGACTGCAGGTCCGCCAGCGCACGGCGTATGGCCGCATGCACCAGCGTGGCCGGGTCGGCCTTGGTGTCGGCCCACAGGTCGACATAGATCACGATGGCGCCCTTGGCCTCCAGCGCAGGGATCAGGTCCTGGCGCAGAAAGGTGGTCTTGCCGGTGCGGCGCAGGCCCGACAGGAAGAGCCCTGAGCGCAGCCCCTGGTCGAGCAGGCCGGGCTCCAGCAGCTGTTTGGCCATCTGCTCGGCAAGTGCGGGGCGGTGGAAAAGGTCCATTTGGCTTATTTTAGTCAAATCTAATAATTAGCACAAATGACTAAATCACCCTAAAACGAAATCCAGCAGGCTTACACCGCCACCACCACCCGCCACACCGGCAACTCCACCCCTGCCACCGGCTCGGGCACGATGCCGTTGGCCACCACGCCATCGTCGCTCTCGGCCTCGCAGGCCACCACCGCAATCGCGCCGTAGCGCTGGCTCGTCGTCACCACGCACCAGCCTTCGGGCAGGGCACGCTGCGCGCGCTCGTGGCTGGCCGTCCAGTGGGTGCTGACCTGGGCTTCGAGGATGGCCGGGCCGGGCTCGGCCACGGGCTGCTGCATCACGGGCACCTCGACCTCCAGCACGGTGCCGGCCGCCACGGGCGCGGCCTGCAGGCCGTGGCCCTGCAGCCAGTCGGCCACGGCCTGGGGCACGGCGTAGGCCCAGGGGCGCTGCACGGTGGCCGTGGGCACGAAATGGGCGTAGTGCGGCACCTGCACGCTGACGGGGTCACCGGTCAGGGTGTAGGGCTCGCGCGTGAGCACCTCCACCGTGGTGCCAGGGATCGCCTCCAGCGCGTAACGGATGGCGATTTGCTGCGGCGGTTCGGCGCAGGCGGCGAGCAGGTCGACGATCTCCTGGCCGTTGGCCGCGGCATAGACCAGGGCCTCGCGCAGCACGGCGTAGGTCACCTCCACGCGCTCCTGGTAGCTGATGTACGAGTACGCCTCCAGCAGCACGTCGAGCCGGTTGGTCAGGCCGCGGTAGTTGCAGCCAAAGCGCGGGTGGTGGGTGTAGGTGATCCAGCCCTGACCCTGGCCGCCCTCGTCGCGCACGAAGTTGCCATACCAGAAGGTGTCCAGGCCCTCGGTGCGCTTCACCGCGGCCTGCACGGCGGGCATCATGCGCTCGCGCATGTAGGCCACGGGCTCAGCGCGGCCTGTGTGCTCGGTGTGGGGGATGTCGTAGGTCAGCGCAAAGCGGTGGATGGAGCCGTTGGTGGCATGGCAGTCCAGCGTGAGGTGCGGGTTCCAGGGCTGGCACACGCGCTGCTGCAAGAGGCGCATCTCGCTCGCCTGCTGGCGCATGTAGTCGCGGTTGAGGTTCACGCCCGCGGCGTTGGTGCGCGTGCCCACCAGGGCCGGGCCGTCCTGCCCGCGCAAGTGGGCGATGTCCAGCGGCCGGTTGTCGGCGCTCATGCGGTCGTTGCCGTCGGGGTTGAAGAGCGGCACCACCACCAGCACGGTGCGCGCGAGCAATTCGTCGCCATGGTCGCCGCGCAGCAGGTTGCGCACCAGCATCAGCACGCCCTCCTTGCCTTCCACCTCGCCGGCGTGGATGCCGCACAGCATCAGCACCACGGGCAGACCGCTGGCCTGTGCGGCCTCGGGCGTGTGGTGGCCCTGGGCGGACAGCACCAGCAGCGGCAGCTGCCGCCCCTCGGGTGAGGTGCCAAAGTCGGTGATGTGCAGGCGCTTGTCGCCCAGGGCCGCCAGGCCCTGGACATAGGCCATCACGTCGGCGTGGGTGGAGGTCTCGGTGTAGCCGCTGGTTTCGGCACGCGTGAGCAGTGGGGTGGTCGTGGGTAAGGACATGGAGCGGATCTTAGAACCTGTTCGGCCCACCGCACCATCACCACTTTGTCGCAAACGGTCTCATCGCTCCAGCCACCACTGGATGACCACCTTGGCCAGAAAGCCGATGAACCCCACGCCCAGCCCCAGGAACAGCACGAAGGTGCCGAAGCGCCCGGCCTTGGACTCCCAGGCCAGCTGGCCGATGATGAACAGCATGTAGGCGATGAAGGCGCCCACCCCGTAGGTCAGGAAGAAGCCCGAGATCTGCGCCTCGGTAAAGCCGAAGATCATGGCCGTCGCCCCGCTCCCTGCCCGCCATCACGCCCCGGCAGGCCCGAGGCATCCACCAGGTCGCGGTAGGCATGCCAGCTCGCATGGCCCAGCATGGGCATCACGGCGATCAGCCCGAGCAGCAGCGACGCCAGGCCCAGCAAGGTGAAGCCCAGGATCAGTGCCGCCCACAGGGCCATGGGCAAGGGGTTGGCCAGCACCGCCTGCCAACTGGTCAGCACCGCCTGGCGCAGCGTGACACGCCGGTCCAGCAACAAGGGGATGGCAACCACGCTGGAGGCGAAGATGGGCGCCGCGAGCAGGCTGCCCAGCGCCAGCCACAGCGCGAACAGGCCACTGTCGGGCGCCAGCACCACGTGGTGCATGAAGTCGAGCGGGGTGCGCACGGGCACCGGCGCCAGCAGCGTGATCAGCGCTGCCGAGGTGATGACCCAGCCCGTGGCCGCCAGCGCCAGCAGCAGGCCGAACTGCACCAGGCACCAGTAGCCATGGTCGCCCCACTTGCCCGGGTGGCTGTGCTGCCAGTCGAGCCAGGTGCGGCGCACCAGGGCCAGGTTGGCAGGCTCGCCGCGTTCCAGCGCCCGGCTCAGCGCATACAGGCTGGTGGCCAGCACCGGCGCCACCACCAGAAAGCCCGACAGCGCCCCGGCCAGCAGCCAGAAGCGGTGGTGTGCAACAGCCAGCAGCGCGCCACCGAACAGCGCTACCGCCAGGCCGTGCGCAAAGCTGAGCCAGCCGGTGCGCACCATGTCGCGCCAGGCCAGCGCCAGCCAGGCCAGCGGCTGCAGAAGACCGACGTTGCGCACGGGCGGCAGAAAGGGGCGGGGCGTTGGGCGCATGGTGCCCAAGTCTCGCGCGCAGCCGCAAGGCGCGCCTTGATCTGCGACAAGAAAACGCCGCAGTGGCGCCGGCGCTCAGCGGGGCGGCTGGGCCAGGGCTACGGGGATGGCCTTGAGCAGCTCGCTGATGGCCGCAAGGCTGGCCACCGTGGCATGCGGCGGCGCGCCGTGCTTGTCATGGGCCCAGGGGTGGTTCGGCGTGTTGAGCCAGATGGCCTGCATGCCGGCGGCCAGCGCCCCCTGCACGTCCAGCGCGGCATCGTCGCCCACATGCAGCACCTCGTGCGGCAGCACCTGCGCGGCGCTGGCGGCGGCATGGAAGATGCGCGCATCGGGCTTGGCGATGCCGAAGGCGGTGGCGCTGATGCTGGCCTTGAAGTAGTGGCCGATGCCGATGCGGTGCACGTCGGCATTGCCGTTGGACAGGGCCACCACCGGGTAGCGCGCAGCCAGAAAGGCCAGCGTGTCGTGCGCATCGGCGAACAGCTCCACGCGCTGGCGCTCGGCAAAGAACAGCTCGAACGCGGGCTCGGCCAGCGTGGGCTCATCACCGGCCTGCGTGAGTGCCAGGCGAATGGATTCGCGGCGCAGCGCGCTCAGGTCGTGCAGCAGGTCGGGCCGCAGGCTCACCATCTGGTTGCGGATGGCACGCAGCGATTCGGTGCTCGAGAACAGCGTGGCCGTGGCGGGCGCATGGTCGGTCAGCCACTGCAGCAGCACGGCCTCGGCCCGGGCGATGGTGGGCCAGATGGGCCACAGCGTGTCGTCCAGGTCGATGGTGATGGCGCGGATGCGCGAGGTATCCAGGGAAAGGGCAGAAGCGGACATGGCAAGGCACACAGGAAGTTGGTGGCCGAGAAGCGCGGCCTGCAGCCAGTCGGCCGACTGCAAGCAAGGATACCGCAGCGGCCCGGCCGCAGCGTCAGGCGGGTTTCTGGGCGGTGGCCACCGCCACGGACGAGCCCCGCACCACCAGCCTGCCGGGCAGCAGCCGCTCCCGCGCGGGCGCCTGCAGGCCCTGCATGCGCTCGATGAGGCACTGCGCGGCACAGCGGCCAATGGCACCCGTGGGCTGCGCCACCGTGGTCAGGCCCGGGCCGATCAGGGGCGCCCATTCGGGGTCGTCGAAGCCGACAAAGCCGATGTCGGCCCCAAAGCTCCAGCCCAGCCGCACCATCGCTGCCGCCACCCGCAGCGTGACCACGGAATTGCCCGACACCACTGCACCGCGCGCGCCTTTGCCCCGCCGCGGGCCTAAAGCGCGCAGCGCGGCATCGAGCACCTCGTCCGACGCATCGGCCAGTTCCACCACCGAGCCCCGCACGCCCGGCCCGTGCGACGCCACGCACTGCGAGAACGCGGCCGCCCGCTCCAGGCGCGAACTCACGCCGGCCAGCGGCTGGGTGATGTAGAGCAGGTCGCTCCAGCCACCGTCGATCAAATGCGTGCAGGCGCCGCGCATGGCATCCTGGTTGTCCAATGACACGAAGTCGGCCTCCAGGCCCGCATGCCGGCGGTCCACCAGCACCGCCGGCCGGCCGTGCAGGGAGCTGAGTTCGGCCTGCCCCTCGTCCTGCCCCTGGGTGTTGAGGATGAAACCATCCACCTGGTAGCTTGCCAGGGCGTCGATGGCGCTGCGCTCGCGCTGGCGGTCATTGCCCAGGTTGAACAGCATCACCAGGTAGCCAGCCTCCTGGCAGGCCTCTTCGGCCCCGCGCAGCACGGCCACCGAGAAGGGGTTGGTGATGTCGGCCACCACCAGGCCGATCAGGCGCGAGCGCCCATGGCTGAGTGCCTGGGCCATGGGGCTGGGCACATAGCCGAGCTGGGCGATGGCAGCCTCGACCCGGGCCGCGATGTCGGGGCTGAGCAGGCGCTCGCGGTGGTTGAAGAAACGCGAGACGGTTGCCTTGGACACGCCGGCCGCGGCTGCCACGTCGGCAATCGTGGGCCGGTCTCGGCCAGCCGCATCGACAGGGGCGGCGGTAGGCGCCTTGGCGGTGGGTGCGCGCGGCTTGCGACTGCTCATGCGCCGATTGTCCCGTACACCGCGGCGGGCTTTTCGCCGGCCAGCGCCTGCAGCAGGTTGGTCACCGCCAACCGGGCCATGGCATGGCGCGTGCCATGCGTGGCCGAGCCGATGTGCGGCAGCGGCGTCACACGCGGGTGGGTGCGCAGGGGCGAGGCCAGCGGCAGCGGCTCGGTGGCGAACACATCGAGCCCTGCGGCATGCAGCGTGCCATGGTCCAGTGCAGCCAACAGGTCGTCCTCGACCACCGTGGCGCCGCGCCCGCCGTTGATGAAGATGGCGCCCGGCTTCATGGCCGCGAAGGCCCGCGCATCCACCAGGCCGCGCGTGCTGTCCGACAGCGGCAGCAGCGCCACCACGATGTCCGCGCGCGCCAGCAGGTCGTCAAGCGGCACATGCTCGGCCCGGCCCAGCAACATGGGCGCCTGCGCCGCCAGGTCCACAGGGCGGCGCGCGTGGTACAGCACAGGCATGCCAAAGCCCAGTGCCGCACGGCGCGCCACGGCCTGACCGATGCGGCCAAAGCCCAGCAGTCCCAACGTCTTGCCATGCACGTCGTGGCCGAACAGGTCTTCGCCGATGTTGCCATTCCAGCGGCCCTCGCGCACCATCTGCGACAGCTCCACCACCCGTCGGCAGGTGGCCAGGATCAGCGCGAAAACCGTGTCTGCCACGGTCTCATCGAGCACGCCCGGCGTATGGCACAGCACGATGCCGCGCGCCTGCAGGGCCTGCAGGTCGTAGTTGTCCACCCCCACCGAAATGCTGGAGATGGCCTGCAGCTGCGGCGCACGCGCCAGCAGCTCTGCGGTGACAGGAAAGCTCGCGCCGATCAGGCCATGGGCCCCGGCCAGCGCGGCATCGAAGGCCGCGCGCTGCGCCGGCTGGCGCGGGTCGGCCACGGTCACCTCGTGCACGGCCTGCAGGCGGGCCAGCTGGTCCGGCGGTAGCTCGCGAAACGCCAGCACCTGTTTGCGGCTCATAGGCCGGCCTGCTCCAGCTCTGCGCGTGTAGGCAGCCCCTCGGTGTCGCCCAGCACCTGCACGGCGCGGGCACCGATCCAGGCGCCGCGGCGCACCGCGTCGGGCACGCTGTGGCCAGCCAGCAGGGCGCTGACCACGCCCACGGCAAAGCCATCGCCCGCGCCCACGGTGTCCACCACCTCGGCCACAGGGAAACCGGCCACATGGCCGGTGCCCGCCACGTCGCTGTCGAAGTACGCACCCTGCGCACCGAGCTTGACGACCACCAGCTTGGCGCCCCGCTCCCGGTAGAACCTGGCCACGCCCTCAGGGGTGGTCTCGCCTGTGAGGAACACGCCCTCCTCCATGCCCGGCAGCACCCAGTCGGCAAAGCGCGAAAGCTCGTTGATCCAGTGCCGCATCACTTCGGGCGAGGACCACAGCGTGGGCCGCAGGTTCGGGTCGAACGAGATCGTGCGGCCCGCGGCGCGCATCACCTGCAGCGTGCGCAGCGCCGCCTGCAGGCTGGTCTCCGAGATCGCGGCGAACACGCCCGTGGCATGCAGGTGGCGCGCGCTGCGCAGCCAGGGCTCGTCCACATCGGCCGGGCCCATCTGGCTCGCGGCCGATCCCTTGCGGTGGTATTCGACCTGGGGGTCACGCCCATCGGTCACGCGCTCCTTGAACTGGAAGCCCGTGCGCTGTGTGGCATCCGAGGTCACATGGGAGCAGTCGATGCCCTCGGCCTGCATGGTGGCCAGCAGCGATCGGCCCATGGAATCGGTGCCCAGGCGGCTGGCCCAGCCCACCTTCAGGCCCAGGCGCGCCAGGCCGATGGCCACATTGGTCTCGGCCCCGGCCGTGCGCTTGTGAAAGCCCGTGGCATGCTCCAGCGGCCCGGGCTCGTTGGCCACCAGCAGCAGCATGGCCTCGCCGAACAACGCCACGTCGAAGGCGGTTTCCTTGGCTACGCTCATGCATGCCTCCGTGCATCGCGGATCACGGCCAATTGCGCGCGTGTCACCGCCGCCAGGTCATCCCCGATCAGCGGGTACTCGATGGCGTGCGGCACGTCCGCCGGCAGCACCCGCAAAATGGCGCGCCAGGGCGCCACCGAATCGGCCAGCGGCACCGCCACCCATTTGCCGGGCAGGCGTTGCACGCCCTTGCAGTGCACATAGCGCACGCGGTGCGCCAGGGCCTGCGCGGCCTGCAGCGGGCATTCGCCCTGCCAGTGCCAGTTGCCCATGTCGAAGGTCATGCCCAGGTCCAGTCCGGCGCGCTCCTGCGCATCGAAAAAGGCGGTCATGGCCGACAGCGTGCCGGCCGTGGCGGTCTGGTCGTTCTCGATCACCAGCTCCACCGGTCCGCCCACCAGCAGTTCCTTGAGCCGCGCCAGCGAGCCATGCGATGCCGTACCGAAGCCGCCGATGGCCATCTTCAGCCGCGGCGCACCGAGCACGCGGGCCGCCGACATGCCACGCGCCAGGGCAGCTTCGTCCAGCGTGCCGTCTACCGTCCACAGCCCCTCGGGGCTGGAGAACACTGCCGCCCGGCCCGCCAGCGCGGCCAGTTCGTTCACCGGGTCGCGCAGCATCTCACCGCGCACCTCGACACCATCGGCACCGGCCTCGCGGGCAAGGTCGGTGCACCACAGCTGGCCATGGCGCCCCACTTCGGCCGCACCGAAGGAAGACAGGGAAATAAGGAGCTTCATCGACTGCATTTCTCGTTCATGCCCGCGCGCCGCGGCGCGGATCACCACCGCAGCTCAGTGCGCCTGGTGGGAGCTAAGGATCTGGCCCAGGAACTGGCGGGTCTTCTCGTGCCGGGGGTTGCCGAAGAACTCGGCCGGCGGCGCCTGCTCGAGGATCTTGCCGTCGGCCATGAAGATCACGCGGTCCGCCACGCTGCGGGCAAAGCCCATTTCGTGGGTCACGCACAGCATGGTCATGCCGTCCTCGGCCAGGCCGATCATGGTGTCCAGCACCTCCTTGACCATTTCGGGGTCCAGGGCCGAGGTGGGCTCGTCGAACAGCATCACCTTGGGGGCCATGCACAGCGCGCGCGCAATCGCCACACGCTGCTGCTGCCCGCCCGACAGCTGGCTCGGGTGCTTGTGCGCCTGCTCGGGGATGCGCACGCGCGTGAGGTACTTCATCGCCACCTCCTCGGCCTCGGCCTTGCCCATGCCGCGCGAGCGCATGGGCGCCAGGGTGCAGTTCTCCAGAATGGTCAGGTGCGGGAACAGGTTGAACTGCTGGAACACCATGCCCACCTCGGCGCGCACGGCATCCACGTTCTTGCCACCGGCCGTGAGGTCGATGCCATCCACCTCGATACGGCCTTTCTGCACCGCCTCCAGGCGGTTGATACAGCGGATCAGGGTGGACTTGCCCGAGCCCGAGGGGCCGCAGATCACGATGCGCTCCCCAGCGCGCACCGACAGGTCGATGTCGGTCAGCACCTGAAAGCTGTCGAACCACTTGTTGACCCCCTCCATGCGGATGATCGGCGGCGTGCCGGGGTCGGTCGTGACTGCGTCCGTCATGGCAGGAATCTCCCGTTCCTTGTATTTATTGAAGCTTGGGCAGGTCGGTTTCCAGCCACTTGCGGTACAGCTTGTTGAGCTCGCCATTGGCCGTGTTGCGCGCCACGAACTCGTCCATGGACTTGTGCAGCTCTTCCTGGCCGGGGCGCATGGCGATGCCCATGGCCTGCTGCAGCAGGTTGAACTTGTTCTCGAAGGTGTTGGCCGGCACGCGCTTGGCGATCTGGGCCGCCACGGTGACCGAGCAGCCGATGGCATCGACCTGGCCCGAGATCAGCGCCTGCATGGCCGAGGCATCGTCGTCGAAGCGGCGGATCTCGGTGCCCTCGGGCGCAGCCTTGGTGACGGCCACGTCCTGGGTGCTGGCGCGGGCCACGCCCACGCGCACGCCCTTGAGGTCGGCCGCGCTCTTGATGGCGCTGCCGGTCTTGCCGTACAGCACGATGGTGGCCGCCGCATAGGGCTGCGAGAACTGCACCTGCTTGGCGCGCTCGGGCGTGATGGCCAGCGAAGCCACCAGCACGTCGACCTTGTTGGTCAGCAGGAAGGGAATGCGGTTGGGGCCGGTGACGGGCACGAGGTTGACCTTGACGCCCAGGTCCTTGGCCAGCAGCCTGGCGACGTCGGCGTCGTAGCCATCGGGCTGGTTCTGCGCGTTGGTCGTGCCATAGGGCGGAAAGTCCACCAGCATGCCGATGGTGATCTCGCCCTTCTTCTTGATGTCGGCCACGCTTTGCGCGGACGCCAGCGGCGCGAAGGCCGTGAGCATGGCGCCCAGGCCCAGGGCCGCCAAGGCGGCGGTGGTGGTACGGCGGTACAGAGAAAAGGTCATGGCATGTCTCCTGTGGGTTGGTATGGATTGCGCGCTCGGAAAGAAAAGCTGTTTCACCGCGCCAGCGCCCGGGCGCGCTTGCGCTCCATGCGCGCGGCCAGCAGCGACAGCGGCCAGCAGATGACGAAATACAGCGCTGCCACGGTGGTGAACACCTGCAGCGGCTGGAAGGTGGCGTTGTTGATGATCTGGCCCGCCCGCGTGATCTCGGTGAAGCCGATGATGGCGGCCAGCGAGGTGCCCTTGATGATCTGCACCACATAGCCCACCGTGGGCGGCAGCGCGATCTTGAAGGCCTGGGGCAGCACCACGAAACGCATGCGGGACACATAGTTCAGGTTCAGGGCCTGCGCCGCCTCCCACTGCCCGCGCGGAATGGCCTCGATGCAGCCGCGCCAGATCTCGCCCAGGAAGGCCGCGCTGTTGAGCACCAGCGCCATCCCCGCGGCCAGCCAGGGGTTGATATCCAGGCCCAGCACCGGCGCGCCGAAGAAGATCAGGAACAGCTGCAGCAGCAGCGGCGTGCCCTGGAACACCTGGATGAACAAGGTGGCGGCCCAGCGCGCGGCAGCGCTCTCGGACGTGCGCGCCAACGCCACCAGCAGCCCCAGCAGCGAGCCGCCCACGAAAGCCATGGCCGACAGCGCCAGCGTCCACTGGGCGGCCTGCACGATGAACCAGAACTCGGAAACTCCAAAGGTGCGCATGAACGGTCCTCAGCGACGGTCGGGGTAGTTGAGCGTGCGCTGGTAGATCAGCTTGAACAGCCCCGAGAACGACACGGCCAGCGCCAGGTAGATGGCGGCCACGACGATGTAGATCTCGAAGCTGCGAAAGGTCTGCGACTGCAGGTTGGCCGCCACCGAAGTCAGGTCGTCGGCCGAGATCACCGACACCACGGCCGAGCTCAGCATCAGCAAGATGAACTGGCTGGTGAGCGCCGGGTAGATGGCCTTGAGCGCAGGCTTGAGCACCACGAACCGGAAAATCTCCCAGGGCTTGAGGTTCAGCGCCTTGCCCGCCTCGATCTGCCCCTTGGGAATGGATTCGATGCCTGCGCGCACGATCTCCGCCGCATAGGCGCCCAGGTTCACCACCATGGCCGTCAGCGCCGCCGTGTAGGGCGACCAGCGCAGGCCGATGGCCGGCAGCGCAAAGAAAAAGAAGAACAGCTGCACGATGAACGGCGTGTTGCGGATCAGCTCGATGTAGGCATTGATGAGAAAGCGCAGCCAGGCCGGCCCCGAGGTCTTGCCCCAGGCGCAGGCAATGGCCACCACCAGCCCCAGCACCGTGGCGGTGAGCGAGAGCTGCACGGTGATCCAGGTGCCCTTGAGCAGCAGGGGCCACGCGGCAAAAACGGATTCGAACTGGAATTGGTAATTCACGGCGCAAGTCTATGAAACCGGTTTCAGACATGCACGAGGGATTTCCCGGGGAGGCGCCAAAACCTTCTGCGGGTAGGCGCCAGGTGACTGGGCCACAATGCCGCATGCGTTTTCAAACCGAACCCCCTTTCACCCACGGCCAGCCCGAACGCACCGCCATCCTGCTGTGCAACCTGGGCACGCCTGACGAGGCCACGGCCCCGGCGGTGCGCCGTTACCTGGGGCAGTTCCTGTCGGACCACCGCGTGGTGGAGATCCCCAAGCCCGTGTGGCTGCCCATCCTGCACGGCATCATCCTGCGCACGCGGCCGGCCAAGTCCGCCGCCAAGTACGCCAGCATCTGGACCCAAGACGGCTCGCCCCTGGCACTGTGGACGGCCAAACAGGCCACACTCTTGCGCGGCTGGCTCGGCGAAGCCGGCCACCCGGTGCTGGTGCGCCATGCCATGCGCTACGGCAACCCGTCCATCGCCAGCCAGCTCGACGCGCTCAAGGCCGATGGCGCCACGCGCATCCTCATCCTGCCGCTGTACCCGCAGTACTCGGGCACCACCACCGCCAGCGTGTTCGATGCCGTGTACGCCTGGGCCGCACGCACGCGCCATGTGCCCGAGCTGCGCTTCGTGAACCGCTACCACGACCACCCCGGCTACATCGACGCGCTGGCGCGCAGCATCGAGGCGCACTGGAAGGCCAACGGCCAGCCCGACAAGCTGGTGATGAGCTTCCACGGCGTGCCCGAACGCACGCGCACGCTGGGCGATCCCTACCACTGCGAAAGCCTGAAGACCGGCCGCCTGCTGGCCCAGCGCCTGGGCCTGCGCGACGACCGCTATGTGCTCACCTTCCAGTCGCGCTTTGGCAAGGCCAAGTGGCTCGAGCCCTACACCCAGCCCACGGTCGAAGCCCTGGGCAAGGCCGGCACGCGCCGGGTGGACGTGGTCTGCCCGGGCTTCACCAGCGACTGCCTGGAGACGCTCGAAGAGATCAACATGGAGGTGCGCGAGGCCTTCCTGCATGCGGGCGGCCAGGAGTTCCACTACATCCCCTGCCTGAACGACAGCAGCCACTGGATCACCGCGCTGAGCCGCATCGCCCAGCAGCACCTGGCCGGCTGGCCCACCGAACCCGATGGCGCCGCCGCCCAGGCCGATGCACGCGAGCGCGCACTGGCTGGCGGTGCACCCAAGGGCCCGATGCCGCCGGTCCTCTGACGCGCCCCTGGCCCCGCCTTTCCTTCCTGTTTCTCGTTGGCTCCCCTGCCCCGTTTCCGAATTGCCGTCCCCCATGCCCGCATCCGCCCGCGCCCTGTCTGCACACCAACTGCGGCTGATCATCGACCCCGCCACGCTGGGCTTTGCCAGCACGGCCGAACTCACCGGCCTGCCCCTGCCCTGGATCGGCCAGGAGCGCGCCGAGGCCGCCGCCCGCTTCGGCCTGGCCATGCAGCAGCCCGACTACCACCTCTTCGTGCTCGGTGACGTGGGCAGCGGCCGCGCGTCGCTGCTGCACCAGGCCATGCTGGCCGAGGCGGCACGGCGCCCCGTGCCCCCCGACCTGTGCTACCTGCACGACTTCGATGCACCGGACCGCCCGCGCGCCCTGCGCCTGCCCGCGGGCCAGGGCCGCCTGCTGCGCCAGGCCCTGGCCGACATGGGTACCCGGCTGGAGACCGAGGTGCCGCAGCACCTGGCCAACCCCACCTTCCTGGCCGATGCGGCGCGCGTGGAGCAGCGCTGGCAGGCGCAGGAGAACGACGCCCTGGTCGTGCTCGACGCCTTTGCGCTGGCGCGCCAGCTGCGCCTGGTGCGCAACAACGGGCAGATGGCCATCACCCCTCTGGGCCCGCGGGGCCAGCCGCTCAGCGAGGCCGAGGCGCGCGTACTGCCGCCCGAGCGCCGCGCCGCCATCGCACGCGACGAGGACGCGCTGCGCGCCGAGATCGACCGCTTCGCCCAGGCCATGCACCCGCTGGAGCGTGAACGCGATGCCGCGCTGGCCGCCCTGCGCCGCGCCGTGGTGCAGCCGCTGGTGCAGCAGGCGCTGCACGGCGCCCGCCAGATCGCCCCGGAGGCCACACGCCTGACCCAGTGGCTGGACCAGGTGGAACGCGCCCTGCTGGACAGCATCGACCTGCTGGAGCCCTATTACGGCGACAACGAAGCCGATGCCGAAGCCGATCGCAAGGACGACCTGGACGCGCTGCTCGCCCGCTGCCGCGTGAACCTGGCAGTGGACAACGGCGGGCGCAGCGGCGCCCCCGTGATCGTCGAGGACAACCCGCAGCAGCGCAGCCTGATGGGCAGCATCGACCATGGCGCCAATGCCGACGATGCCGACCCCGGGCAGGCCGACGTATCGGCCATCCATGCCGGCAGCCTGCTGCGCGCGCATGGCGGCTTCATCCTGCTGCACCTGCAGGACCTGACCGCCGAAGAAGGCTTGTGGCCGCGCGTGCGCCGCTTCCTGCGCAGCCGCCGGCTGCAGATCAGCGACGATGCGGGCGGCAGTGGCGCAGGCGGCGGGGCACCGGCCGGCCTGCAGCCCGAGCCGGTGGAAGTGGATGTGAAGATCGTGCTCGTCGGCTCGGTGGACGAGTACTACGCCCTGCAGGACAACGACCCCGAGGCCGCGCGCCGCTTTCGCGTGAAGGTGGACTTTGCCGACCGCTTCATCGCCACACCGGCCACGCACCGGGCCACGGCCACCTTCGTGGCGCAGTGCTGCGCGCAGCGCGGCCTGCCGCATTTCGGCCCCGAGGCCGTGGCCCTGCTCATCGAGCAAAGCCACCGCGAGGCCGACGACCAGGGCCGCCAGAGTGCCCGCTTCGCCCAGGCCGAGGCGCTGGTGATCGAGAGCGCGGCCCTGTGCCGCATGCGCAACCCGGCCGACGCCACGGCCCTGGTGCAGGCCGCCGACGTGCAGGCGGCCCTGGCTGCGCAGCGCCTGCGCCACAACCAGACCGAGGAAGAGCTGCACCAGACCCTGGTCGAGGGCGAATGCCTCATCACCCTGCACGGCCAGGCCGTGGGCCAGGTCAACGCCCTGTCGCAGATCGACCTCACGGACTACCGCTTCGGCTTTCCGGTGCGCATCACGGCACGCAGCTTCGCGGGGCAGGAAGGGCTGCTCAACATCGACCGCGAGGTCCACATGTCCGGCCCCATCCACGACAAGGGCGTGCTCATCCTGCACGGCTACCTCACGGCCCTGTTCAGCCATGTGGCACCGCTGGCGCTCAACGCCTCCATCGTGTTCGAGCAGGAGTACAGCGGCGTGGAGGGCGACTCGGCCTCGTGCGCCGAACTGTATGCGCTGCTGTCCAGCCTGTCGGGCCTGCCACTGCGCCAGGGCATCGCGGTGACCGGCGCGCTCAACCAGCATGGCGAGGTGCTGCCCGTGGGCGGCATCAACGAAAAGATCGAGGGCTGGTTCCAGGCCTGCGCCGCCGCCGGGCTCGACGGCACGCAGGGCGCACTCATCCCGGCGCGCAACCAGCGCCACCTGATGCTGTCGCGCCCCATCCTCGAGGCGGTGGAGCGCGGCCTGTTCCACGTCTACACCGTGCAGCACGTGAGCGAGGGCATCGCCCTGCTCACGGGCGAGGCATCGGGCATGGGGCCGGGTGCGGTGCTGGCGGCCGATGCCGCCGACGAGGTGACCCACACCGTGCTCAGCCGCGCCGAGCAGACCCTGCGCGCCTACCGGCGTGCCTGCCAGAGTGCGGGACACACGCGCGCGGGGCGCACGGGCAGAGGCCGGCGCAGAGACTGAGTCGGTGGCCTATGCCGGCCCGCAGCCCAGGGCCTTCCAGCGGCCCACCACGTACTTCTCGTAGATTCCCTGCAGCAGCGCGCGGTAGCGCGCCATGTCCAGGTGCGCGATGCCCCGCTCCACCTGCGCGATCACCAGCGCTGCCTCGGGCACGGCCGCCAGCCGGCCGAATGCATGCGCCTGCACAATGGCCTGGGTGAAGGGCCACTGCAGGTAGTCGTCCTCGTGCTCGCTCACCACGTCGTTCAGGTCGCATAGCAAGAAAACCACCGCGCCCTCGCGCAGCAGCGGTGCATCGATCTCGCCGACCCCGGATGTGTCCACCGTCACGTCCAGGTACTCCAGGGCGTTGAAGTGCGCAGGATCCAGGTACACCGTCTGGTCGTTGGTGATGCCGCCTTCGCGCAACAGGTGGTAGTACAGCAGCAGCACCGAGGCCATGGCGCGGTTGGCGGTGGGGAACAGGTCGGGGGTGATGTGCATGCAGGCGCGCTTGTCGTTCAAAAGCGTGGAGCCACGCCTACAGCGACCGCAGGAAGCCGAGGAGTTCCTCGTTCACGCGCGCGGGCGCTTCCTGTGGCAGCCAGTGGCCGGCCCCGGCGATGGTGTGCGAGCCGCGCAGCCGGGGCACCAGGCCTGGCATGGCCGCGATGAGGTCTGCCATGCCGGGCATGGCAAGCCCCGTGTCGCGCTCGCCCACCAGGTACAGCGCAGGGACTTCCACGCGCAGGCCGTCGAAGGCAGCGTCCAGCGCCCAGTTGCGGTCGAGGTTGCGGTAGTAGCTGAGACCGCCGCCAAAGCCGCTGGCCTGGAACGCCTGCACGAAGCCATCGAAATCCGCGGGCTCAAGCCAGCTGGGCAGCGCAACGGGCTCGGGCAGCGTGGCCAGCAGCCCGCCGTCACGGGGCAACATGCCGAAGGGGTTGGGCGTGCGCGGGTCGCTGCGCGGGCCGGCTTCGCCGCTGGCGGCGAAATAGATTCGGCGCAGCGCCGTGGCTACGTCAACTTCGAGTTCGCGTTCGGCCACGCCTGCCTGGGCAAAGTAGTGCACGTAGAACCAGGCGTGCGCGCTCTGTGGGAAGAGCTGGCTCGGCGCCATGGGTGCGCGCCCCATCATGGGCACGCCCAGGGCCGCCACGGCGCGAAACCGGTCAGGCCGCAGCCGTGCGGCCTGCCAGGCAATGGTGGCACCCCAGTCATTGCCCACCAGCACGGCCTGCTGCTCACCCAATTGCTCGACCAACGCGACCAGGTCGCCCACGGCATCGAGCACGGTGTAGGCGTCCACCGCCTGCGGCCGATCGCTGCCACCAAAACCCCGCATGTCGGGCGCAACGGCGCGGTATCCTGCCGCCGCCAGGGCCGGCAACTGGTGGCGCCAGGCATGGGCCGTTTCAGGAAAACCGTGGCACAGCAGCACCAGCGGGCCCTGCCCCTGCTCGGCAATCCGCAGGCGCAGGCCGTTGGCCTGCAGCATTCGATAATTGGGTAAGGTCATGGTTCCTGGTTTTTCAACGAACAAGCTCAAGCAAAGCGTAACTCATTGAGTTGCACAAAGTCAAGATGCCCCAAGATACCCGGCTTGCACGGCTCGTGCACGTGCTGCTGCACATGCACCTGCATGGCGGCACGACAACCTCCGAAACCATCGCGCAGATGCTGCACACCAATCCCGTCGTCGTGCGCCGCACGATGGCAGGCCTGCGAGAGGCGGGCCATGTGGTGTCGACCGGGGGCCGCGGAGGCGGCTGGTCGCTGGCGGCGAACTTCGGCATGCTCACGGTGGCCGACGTCTACCGCGCCATGCAGCCCTCACGCCCATTTGCCTTCGGCCCCGCTTCCGACAACCCCGCATGTCCCGTCGAAGCCGTCGCCAACCGTTTTCTGGCACAGGCCATGGACATGGCAGAGAACGCGCTGCTGACCGAGCTGGCTGGCAAGCGCCTGCTGGAACTGGCCGAAGAACTGCGTCCTCCGCTCCCTGCGCCGGCCAAGAGAGCGGCGCCGCGCAGCAAAGGCTAGAACGACCCCATACCGCCCTGGAATGCCCCTACCGGCGGTCGGTCCCCGGCGCATGGTTCGTTCGCAACCACTCGCAGGTATGGTCGCCCACCAGTTCCGTCTGCAGGTGCACGGTGGCGCCATGCCGTCGAGCCCCGACAGGCGTTGCTCGAACTTGGCGAGCCGTTCGGCCCAGTCCCACTCCACGGCCTTGAGTGATGCGCCGAAGCGGATGGCGCGAAACAGAGCGGCGCTCGGGCGCAAGCACGCGCGAGTGGCCCATGCGCCGCGGCAGATCAGCGGACAGTCTCCAATGTGACGATTTGTGACTGCGTGCCCGTGTTTTCCCGCAAACCCCGGGCCGGCCTGCGCTTGATACTGGCCCTGCCGTCGATGGAGCCGTGCGCGCGCATGCATGCTGTCTGGTTGGTTGCCTGCTTGTCCGTTGGCTGGTCGTTTGCTGCACAGCAGGCCCCGTCGAGGCCCACACCTACAAGACCGACAGGAGACAACGCCGCATGCCCACCCACCACTCCGCGCCGCTGGCGCGACCACCGTCCCCTGCGCCCACGCGCCGCCGCGTGCTGTCCTGCGCCGCTGCGGCGACCACCGTGGCCCTGCCCGGCTGGGCACTGGCCCAGCAGGCCGAGCCCTGGCGCATCGGCCAGACGGCCGCGCTCACAGGGCCACTGGCGTTCCCGTTCGTGGAGATGAACAAGGGCATTGCCGCGGCCTTCCAGGAGGTCAACGAGCGCGGTGGCATCGACGGGCGGCGCCTGCAGTTCGCCAGCGCCGACGATGGCGGCGATCCGGCCAAGGCCGGCGCCAATGCGAAAAAGCTGCTGGAGGAGGACAAGGTCTTCGCCCTGCTGTCCTGCGGCGGCACCACCAGCGTGATGGGTGCGCTGCCCGTGGCCATGGCGGCCAAGGTGCCGGTGATCGCGCCCGGCACGGGCTCGGACGCGCTGCGGCCGTTCAACCCCCTGGTGTTCCATGCGCGCGCAAGCTATGCGCAGGAGCTGCACAAGATCGTGCAGCAACTGGGCTCCACCGGCTTCACCAAGTGTGCGGTGGCCTACATCGACAACCCGTTCGGCAAGGCCACGCTCGCGGCCTTCGACGCGGCGGCCAAGGTGCACAACAACAAGGACTGGAAGGCCTTCCTGCTGCCCGAGACCGAGGAAGGCGTGGCGCGCACGGTGGACGAGATCACGGCCTGGCAGCCCACGGCATTGATCTCGCTGGCCGTGGGGGCCGTGGGCATCCCGTTCTACAAGGCGCTGCGCCAGCGCGTGAAGGCGCCTGCGTTCTCGATCTCGTTCCTGGGCTCGCGGCCGCTGCTGGCGGCGCTGGGCGAGTCGGCGCGCGGCATCACCGTGGCGCAGGTCGCGCCCAACCCCGACAACGTGGCCAAGCCCATCGTCAAGGCCTACCGCGATGCGCTCAAGGCCCACGCCGCCGGGGTCGAGCCGGGCTATTCTTCGCTGGAAGGCTACCTGAGCGCGCGCCTGATGATCGAGGCCCTGCGCCGCGCGGGCCGCACCGCATCGCGCGAAAAACTCATCGAGGCCCTGCACAGCATGCGCCCCTACGACATGGGCGGCTTCGAGCTGCGCTATGGCCCGCAGGACCACAACGGCACGGACTTCGTGGAGTTGTCCTACTTCAACGGAGAGCGGTTCCGGCGCTGAAGTGAAGCACCCCCTGAGTCGCTTCGCGCCTTCACCCCTCTCTCGACTCGCTGCGCGAGTCGGGAGGGGGACGC
>NZ_AKJX01000225.1 GCF_000276605.1 Acidovorax sp. CF316
GGCCGGCTGCCGCGGCTGCCGTTTGACCAGGCCTGCTCGGTGCTGTAGGCCGCGGGCACGCCCCCGCGTGCCGCCGGGCACGCAGGGTGGGGAAGCCTCTCATTGAGTTTTTGTATTTTATTGTGTATTCTTGGTATACCAAATAAAAACGAAAGGATTACAATGTACCGAGTGCTCGCAGGAATTGCCCTGGCGTTGTGCGCCACTACCGGCCTCGCGCAGGCCTGGCCGGCCAAGCCCATCACCATCGTCGTGCCGTTCGGCGCGGGGGGAAACACGGACACGATCGCGCGCCTCACGGCCAGCCATCTCACCAAGGCGCTGGGCACTGCCGTGGTGGTGGACAACCGCCCCGGCGCCTCGGGCCTCATCGCCGCCAAGCAGGTGCTCGGGGCCCCGGCGGATGGCTACACCCTGTTCATGGCCACGGCCACGCAGGTGGTCACGGCGCCCTTCGTGAACCCGAACTTCAACTACGACCCGGCCAAGGACTTTGCGCCGGTGGTCAACATCGGGGCCAATGCATTCGTCATTGCCACCAAGGCCGCACTGCCGGTGAAGAACCTGGGGGAACTGGTGGCCCTGGCCAGACAGCAGCCCGGCAAGCTCAGCTACGGCAGCGGAGGGGCGGCGGCGCTCACCCACCTGTCGGCTTACATCTTCACCAAGCGGGCCGAGATCGACATGGTGCATGTCCCCTACCGGGGCGGGGCCCCGGCCATGACGGACCTGCTGGGCGGCGTGATCGACATGTACTCGGCCAGCCCATCGGAGGTGATTTCCCAGGCGAGCGGGGGAAAGATCCGTCTTTTGGCCATCTCCAGTGCCACGCGCTCGAAGGAGCTGCCGAACGTGCCGACCATCGCCGAGACCTTTCCCGGCCACGAAGTCACCACCTGGAATGGCCTCATGGCGCGCGCAGGCACGCCGCCCGAGGTGCTGGACCGCATCGCCGCGGAGGTGCTCCGCATGAAGGACGACCCGGTGGTGCTGCAAAAGCTCGATGAGGCCGGTGTGGTGCCGCTGTTCACGGCGCGCGCCGCATTCGGTGCGCAGATCCAGCGTGAGCTGGTGATGTGGGGCAAGGTGCTCAAGAACTCCGGGATCCGCGCCGAGTGAGGCAGCGGCCCGCAACTGCATGAATTCAAGAAAGGAAATTGCAATGAACTGGTTTGGAATTGCCACCTACATGGCAGGCACGGGCAGCACGGCGCCGCGCATGGGCCTGGTGGTCGACAATGCTGTCTACGATGCGCAAACCGCCGTGCAGGCGGTCACACCCGCCGCGCCGCCGATGCCCGCCGAACTGGGGGCCTTGCTGGCGGGCTGGGATGCGTCTGCCGCCACGCTCCAATCGCTGGAGTCGGCCGCGCTGGCCATCCGCGAGGGGCGCATCCAGCCACCTCGACAAGAGGGGGCGCTGTCCGTTCCCTATGCGCCCGCCCGCATCTTTGCCACCGCGTCCAACTACTACGAGCATGCCGCGGAGATGGGCACCCAGCTGGCGGCGCGCAGCGAGAGCTCGCCCTACATCTTCATGAAGGCCGAGACAAGCGTGACGCCCACGAAGACGGCTGTCGTCATGCCCGCCAGCACGATGAAGCTCGATTGGGAGGTGGAGCTGGCTGTGGTCATCGGCCGCGGCGGCCGCAATATCGCACTCCAGGATGCCTACGCGCACATCGCCGGCTACACGGTGATCAACGACGTCAGCGCCCGCGACCTCACGCGTCGCACGGACTACCCCTTCTCGCACGACTGGTTCCGCGGCAAGAGCTTCGACACCTTCGCGCCGCTGGGTCCCTGGTTCGTGCCCCGCGACTGCGTGGGGGACCCGATGGACCTGCGCATGCAGCTCACGGTCAACGGCGAGAGCATGCAGGACGCGAGCACGAAGGGCATGATCTTCAACATTGCCGAACAGATCGCCTACCTGTCGAGCATCCTCACGCTCAAGCCGGGCGACCTGATCGCCACGGGAACGCCCACGGGCGTGGGCATGGGGCGCGGCCTGTTCCTCAAGCCGGGCGACGTGATGGTGGCCTCGATCGCGCAGATCGGTGCCATCGAAAACCACGTCACCGCGGCTTCCTGAAACAGCGCGCACCATCCCCGCCCCATGCCGGGATGCGCCGCGCCGCAAGCAAGATTCAAACGCAACGGAGTTCGCCATGGAAAAACTCAAACCCCGCCGCCTCGGGCACATCGTGCTCATGGTGCGCGACATCCACAAGTCGGCCAGGTTCTATACCGAGGTGCTGGGCCTCGAGGTCTCGGACTGGATCGGCGAGAACATGGTCTTTCTGCGCGCGGGAACGGACCACCATGACCTCGCGCTCGCGCAACTGCCCGCCGACTCGCCGGACCTGAACGACCTGCCGCGCTACTCGCGGCCGGGCCTGGAGCATTTCTCCTACCTCATCGACAGCCTGGAGGAGATGGAGCGCTCGGTCCGGGTGCTGCAGGCGCACGGCGTGGAGATCGTGCGCGGCATCGGCCGCCACGGACCCGGCAACAACCTCTTCTTGGTGTTCAAGGACCCCGATGGCAACAACGTCGAGGTCTACTGCGACATGACCCAGATCCCGCAGGATGCCGGGCACCAGGCCGAGGTCTGGGAGCGCAACCTGGAGAGTTTCGACCAGTACCGGCTCGAACGCTTCGTCGTGCCGCCGCCACCGCATTTGCTGGCGTCCAAGACCGGGGGAAACAAGGGCTCCTGAGCGGCCCGGGATCGCCACAGGGGAAAGAGGCGGTGCTCCAGCGGGGCACCGCCTTTCGTCCTGCAAGCCGCGTCAGCGCGGGGGGATGGCCGTGGCGGGCTCGCGTCCCGCAAAACAATCCGCCAGGCTGGCGAGCAGCGCCGCCGTCTGTGCCGCCTGGGAGGCTGGCGAGCGCCCTGCCAGGTGCGGCGTGAGCAGCACATTGTCGAGTGCGCGCAGCGCCGCAGGAACCTCGGGCTCGTACTCGAACACATCCAGGCCTGCGCCGGCAATGCCGCCGGTCCGCAAGGCCTGCACCAGGGCTTCGGTATCGACCACTGAACCCCGCGCCACGTTCACGAAGAAGCCCTCGGGGCCCAGGGCTGCCAGCACCGGGCCATCCACGATGTGGTGGGTGGATGCGCCGCCCGGGCAGGCGGCCACCAGGTAGTCGCTCGCGCCTGCGAGCGCGAGCAGACTGGGCTCGTGGCGGTAAGGCAAGCCGTTGCGCGGGCTGCGCGTGCAGTAGCGCACCTGCATGCCGAAGCCGAGCGCGCGCAGGGCGATGGCCTGCCCGATGCGCCCCATGCCGATGATGCCGAGCGTGGCGCCGTGGAGCGTCGGGCGCGCCGCCCGCAGGCCGCACCAGCCGCCCGCGCGCATGGCCGCGGTGAGCGCGCCGTAGCCACGGCTGAGGGCGAGCAGAAAGCCCAGCGCATGGTCGGCCACCGTCTCGTCGTTGGCACCGGGGGCATTGGCCACCACGACGCCGCGCCGTGCGGCCGCGCCCAGGTCCACCGCCTCGTAGCCCGCGCCGAAGGCGCAGACGATGCGCAGCGCGGGCAGCCGCTCCAGCTGCTCGGCGGACAGGCCCGTGGTGCCGTTGGTCACCACCGCTGCGATGTCATCCCAGGGCACGGAGTGGGTGTCCATGCCGTCGTGCAAGGTGTAGGTGCTGGCCAGGGCTGCCCGCGTGGCCGCGGGCAGCGGGATGAGCGCCAGTATGTGCAAACGCTGCACTGTGCGCTCCTCTCAGCCCGCGGCGGCGGGCGCCACCTCTTTGACCGCCCCCTTCCAGCCGGACTCGGTGATGTCGAACACGATGCCGTCGGGCGTGCGGTACTTCACTTCGTAGAACACGTTGGGGTCGGTTTCCTTGCGGCCCGTGAGGTAAGTGCCGCCTGCGGCGACCACGCGCCTCTCGGCCTCTTCGAGGTTGTCCACCCACATGCCGAAGTGGATCACGCCCCGCACGTCCTTGAGCTTCTCGTAGCCGGGAACCGCCTCGTCCTTGAAGTTCAGCAAGGCCACGTTCATCACGCCATCGGTCATGTACCAGCCGCGCATGGCGCGGCCGGCGCGGGTCATGCCGAAAGCCTGCTCGAAGAACTGGGCCGCGGCCTCGGGGTCGCTGACCGACAGGGCGATGTGCCTGAGTCTTTCCATGGTGAATTTCTCCTGTTGTGTATATCGACATGGAAAGTATAGTGAATTCAAGTTTGTTTGGTATACCAAAACATCAATGTGTATAATTTTCAGCATGAACAACGCATCGCAGCCCCTGGGCTCGCTCAGCGCGCAGGATCAGGCCTTGCTCGACGGCATCGGGCCACGCTGGGCCGAGGACATCAACCGGCACCGTGACCTGGTGGTGCGTGCCTATACGCCCCTGGTCCTGCAGGCCGACAACCGCGGCATCGAAGTGGCCCGCGACCTGCCCTACGGCACAGCGCCGCGCCAGGTGCTCGACGTGTACAGCCGCGGCGAATGGGCCGGGGGGGCGCGCGACGTGCTGGTCTTCTTCCATGGCGGGGCCTTCATCCGTGGCAGCAAGAGTGCCAACGGCGCCATCTACGACAACGTGGCCTACTGGTTCGCGCGCCAGGGCTGCGTGGCGGTGAATGTGGAATACCGGCTGGCCCCGCAGACCGCATACCCGGGCGGCGCCGCCGACGTGGTGGCCGCCGCCCGCTGGGTGCGGGCCCACATCGGGCGGTTTGGCGGCGATCCGGCGCGCGTCTTCCTCATGGGCCATTCGGCCGGGGGATCGCATGTGGCCAGCGCACTGTTCGACCCGGCGCTGGCAGAGCGCCTCACCCCGGCCGACACAGCGGGGGCCATGCTCGTCAGCGCACGGCTGCGCGCCGACGTGCTGCCGGACAACCCCAATGCCGATGGGGTGCGCGCCTACTTCGGCGAGGATGCCGCGCTGTACGAGCAGCGCTCGCCCGCCAGCCACGCGGGCCAGAGCAATGTGGCCCTGTTCATCGCCGTGGCGCAGTACGAGAACACCCACCTCGACCGCTACGGCCAGGAGTTCCACGCCCGCGCCCTGGCCAGCGGGCGCACGGCGCCCACGCGCTTCGCCTTCATGCCGCGGCACAACCACACCTCCATCGTCGCCCACTTCAACAGCGGCGAAGAAACCCTGGGCCCGCAGCTGCTCGATTTCATGCGCGCAGCGCGCTGACACGCCCCGACCCCTTCTCCACTCCCTTGCGCACCGACACCATGCAAAGCACCCGCCCCCTCAAGGTCCTCGCTCCGGCACTCACCCCCTTCCATGCCGACCTGTCCGTCAACCGGCCGGCGTTCATCGCGTTCTGCCGCTGGCTGGTGGCGCAGGGCGCCGGGCTGGCCGTGTTCGGCACCAACAGCGAGGCCAATTCGCTGGGCCTTTCCGAAAAGATCAAGTTGCTGGAGGCACTGGTCGATGCCGGCATTCCGGCCGGTGCCATGGTGCCCGGCACCGGCTTGTGTTCGGTGCCCGAGACCGTGGCCCTGACCCGGCGTGCTGTCGAACTCGGCTGCGCCGGTGCGCTGGTGCTGCCGCCCTTCTATTTCAAGCCCGCGACCGATGACGGGTTGTTTGCCCACTATGCGCAGGCGATCGAAGCCGTGGGGTCGGAGCGCCTGAGGCTCTACCTCTACCACATCCCCCAGTTCACGGGTGTCCCCATCTCCTGCGCGCTGATCGAGCGGCTCCTCAAGGCCTACCCCGGTACCGTGGCCGGCATCAAGGACAGTTCGGGTGACTGGGCCAACACCGAGCGCGTGCTGCGCGAATTCCCGGGGTTCGAGGTCTTTCCCGCGTCGGAGGCGCTGCTCGAAAAGGCCTTGCCGCTGGGGGCTGCGGGCTGCATCTCGGCCACCGCCAACGTGCAGCCGGGTGCCATCGCGCGGGCGCTGCAGGCCTGGGGGACCCCCAGGTTCGGCGCCCTGCAGGCGCAACTCAAGGTGGTGCGCAGCCTGTTCCAGGCCCACCCCATGATCCCCGCGCTCAAGGAAGTGGTGGCCCGGGAGTTCGAGGACAGCGCCTGGCGCCATGTGCGCCCGCCGTTCGCGCCGGCCGAGGCGACCTGGGCCGAAGGCCTGTGCACGCAGCTCGCCCAGGCCGGCTTTCGCATGGAGCGCCCATGACGGCGCCCACCCTGCCGCGCCCCCTTGGTGCCTATGCGCGCTGGCGGCGGGCCGGTGACCTGGTGTTCGTCGCCGGCGTCAGCGCACGCCTGCCGGGGGGCGAGATCGACGGTGTCCTGCGCGAGGGCGACGCGGTGCGCCACGACGTGGCCGCACAGACCCGCCGCGTGCTGCAGACCATCGACGCGCTGGTGCAGGAAGCGGGTGGGGCAGGTCTGGCCGACTGCGTGGACATGCAGGCCTTCCTGGTGCGCGCCGAGGACTTCGCCACCTTCAACGCCGCCTATGGGGAGTTCTTTCCTGGCGACGCCCCCACGCGCACCACCGTGGTCGTGCGCGCCCTGCCGCACCCGGACATGGTGGTCGAGATCAAGGCCATCGCTTGCGTGCAAGTAACCAGTAGCCAGTAGCCGCCCACAGTGCATGCAACTGGCGCGCCCCAGGCCAGTGCTCCCGCGCAAGGGCCGCCCCGCCGCGCTGGGAGCGTCCCCCTCCCGACTCGCGCAGCGGGTCGAGAGAGG
>NZ_AKJX01000226.1 GCF_000276605.1 Acidovorax sp. CF316
CGGGCTATCGGCTGCGCACCGCGCCTTGCATCCCATCCCGAAAAGGGACTTGCGCGGCTTCAAAAAGGCATTGAACAGGCTCCTGGTTGTTGAAAGCAGGCAACTGGCTGGCTGCGCAACAACAAGAAGAGCACGGCGTGGCTGGTTTATGGCTCCAATTGTAAGTTTTAAATAACAATCATTCTTAATATAGGTGCCTGGGAGGGGCGCCATTCGGGCCAGGCGCGTTGCTTTTGCGCCTCATTTGCAACCCGGACGGCCCCTCGGGGCGGCTGCTCAGCCCTTCCAGGTGAACGGAAACTTGAACTGCTTGACGAAGCCGTTGGGCACGTAGTCACCCAGCACGCCGTACTTCTCGGGCCAGAGCTTGGTGCTCTTCACGGCGGTACCGAACAGGTAGTCCAGGAAGGCGAAGTGCGCCGCATAGTTCTTGTCCAGCGCCTCCTGGTCCTGGCTGTGGTGCCAGTGGTGGAAGTTGGGCGTGACCAGCACGTAGCGCAGCGGCCCCAGGCGCACGCTGACGTTGGCGTGGTTGAACACCGCCTGGAAGCCCACGACGACGATGTAGGCGTCGATCACTTCCTTGGAGAAACCGAACACGTAGATGGGGGCCAGCACCAGCGTGCGCGTGATCAGCAACTCCAGGATGTGCTGGCGCGAGCCGGCCATCCAGTCCATGCTTTTCACGCTGTGGTGCACGGCATGCAGGCGCCACAGCACGGGCACCTCGTGGTAGGCGCGGTGCGTCCAGTACTGCACCAGGTCGGCCACCAGCACAATGAGGAACAGCGCCACCCAGAAGTTCAGGCCCTGCACCCAGCCGCGGATGCCGTCGCTCGCGGCCCAGCCGAAGAACCTGTGCACGAGGAGGTTGGTGGCCAGCAGCACGAAGCCCACCACCATGTGGTTCACGATGAAGTGGTGGAAGTCGGTCTGCCACTCTTCGCGGAAGATGGGCTGGTCCTTGCGCAGCGCGAACAGCTTCTCGATGAAGATGAAGATCAGCGAGCTGCCCAGCAGGTCGAGGATGAACCAATCGAGGCCGATGTAGGGCGTGTTGTCGGGGAAGTTGGGGTCCACCTCCACCTTGTGGCCGCCCAGGATGGCGGCCAGCGCCACGGTCGCGAAGGCGAAGGCGGCCAGCCAGCGCGAGCGGTTGAACAGGATGTTGACCAGCGAGATGCCGCCCGCAATCGCCATGGCCGCCAGCATGATGTAGCGGATCACGGTCACGTCGTAGCTCTTGCGCAGTTGGGGCGTGGTCAGGTACTCGGGGAAATGGAAGGCCAGCACGCCCAGGAAGCACAGGATGGCCAGCGTGAGCGCGATGACGCCCGATACCAATCCGCGCCCGGTGCGCAGCGCACCATGGCTTTCGGTGAATTCATTGAGCTTGTCGATTTCCAGCATGCTTTACCCCTCTGCGCCCGGATCGTGGAGTGGTGTTGCCCAGGCTTGTGTGTTGCGCAGTGTAGCGGGGGCGTGTGCATCCTTGTGTAACCGCCATCGGACGTAAAATCGGGGCCCATGAACATCCCCTCGCACCAGCTGAGCATGACCGTGCTCATGTCCCCGGACATGGCCAATTTTTCCGGCAACGTCCACGGCGGCGCCATCCTGAAGCTGCTCGACCAGGTGGCCTACTCCTGTGCCAGCCGCTACTCGGCCTGCTACGTGGTCACGCTCAGCGTGGACCAGGTGATGTTCCTGCAGCCCATCCACGTGGGCGAGCTCGTGACCTTCCTGGCCAGCGTCAACTACACCGGCTCCTCGTCGATGGAGATCGGCATCAAGGTGGTGGCCGAGGACATCCGCTCGCAGGTCGTGCGGCATGTGAACAGCTGCTTTTTCACCATGGTCGCCGTGGACGAGGCGCGCAAGCCCGTGCAGGTGCCCCCGCTCTCGCCTTCCACCCCCGACGAGCGCCGCCGCTGGGATGCCGCCGTGATGCGCAAGACCCTGCGCAAGGAGCTGGCGGCACGCTTCGAGCAGGCCCGCTCGGCCCCGGTGCCTGCGCCCCTGGCGGCTTGAATGTAAGCACCCCCTGAGTCGCTTCGCGCCTTCCCCCTCTCTCATATTGCTTCGCAATCTGGGAGGGGGA
>NZ_AKJX01000227.1 GCF_000276605.1 Acidovorax sp. CF316
GCTGCCGCACGCCGGCCTCTCGGCCTGCGTGCGCGGCACCATCGTGCGCAGCACGCTGGGCCATGCGCTCAGCGATGCACAGCGCATCAACCGTTTTCCCGCCACGCCGCTGTGCAGCCTGAGCTGGTGGTTCACGGGCCGCAGCGAGTGCCTGGTGCCCGGGCGGGCCGGCAGCATGCCGGACCTGCACAGTCCGCGCGAGCCCTTCGCGGGGCGCTGGGTGCTGGCGGGTCCGCAGACCCGGCCCTCGACCAGTTGGTGCGCCGAACCCACGCACGCCATGATGGTGATGTTCATGCCCGATGCGCTGCACCTGCTCACCGGCCTGGCGCCCGAGGACCTGACCGACCGCACGGTGGACGCCGCCACGCTGCTGCCGCGCGACTGGCTGGCCATGTGCGAGGCGGTGCAGCACCAGGCCGACGACGCGTCCCGCATGGACTGCCTGGAGCGGTTTTTGCTGCCGCGCTGGCAGGCCTGCAGGCCCGGCCCCGCCTCGGCCACGCAGCGCTATGGCGACTGGGCCACGCACCTGGCGCAGCGCGCCGCGCACTCGGCGCCCGGCCGCAGCCTGCGCCAGCTGGAGCGGCGCATCAAGCGCTGGGCCGGCCTGCCGCTGCGCGAGCTGCGCGGCTTCGGCAAGGCCGAGCAGGCCTTCTTCGACACCCTCGCGGCGGACGCGGCCGAGTCCCCGGTGCGCTGGGCCGAGGTGGCCGCGGGCGCCGGCTTTTCGGACCAGTCGCACCTGTGCCGCGTCACGCGGCGCATCACCGGCTATGCGCCGCAGGCGCTGTACGACGGCATTCAGCGCGACGAGGCGTTCTGGGTCTACCGGATCTGGGTGTAAGGGTCTTTTCAAGGCTGCTTGGGGGTGCCACAGCCCTGCGTTGTGTGCGGCGCCCGCCCTGCTTCGCCAGGCCTGGGCGCCATCAGGGCTTTTTCGCGGCCCCGCCATCGCAATCGCCCAGGCGCGTCATCCGGACTTCGACCCGCACATCCTGCGCACCGGGCACATTGTCCGGTGTGATCCTGCGGGTCAGGGAAACGATCCGCGCGTCCGAGATCTCGACCGACATCCGCGTCTCCACGGCGCGCCCACCGGCCTCCTTGCACGCCAGATTCCAGGAAGCGGCTTCACGGGTGTGTGCTTCGCCCGACACCGTGCAACTGCCGCCGTCCCGCTCGTGGGCCACCTTGCTGGCCGCAGCCGTGAGAAATGGCAGCTTGCGCAGGTCGGCTTCGGACAGGCAGCGCGTATCGGCAGGCTCGGCCCAGCGTTTCTCCACCCCCGACGCGGGATCCGGCAGGAAGCCCGTGAAGCGGCGCTCCCACAGCCCCGGCATCGGCTCTGCCGCAGCCGGCCCGGCAAGAAGCACCAGCAGCGCGAGGGCCAGGAGACGTGGAATCGTGGTCATGGGCAGGTGGGGTGGAAAGCCGATGCGCCAAGCATACCGCCCCCGCGGCGCGCGCCGCTCACGAGGCCTTGGCCGCCGCCTGGCGCAGGCAGTCGATGAACAGCCTGGCGGCCGGTGTCAGGGCCTGGCGGTCCCGGATCACCACGCAGACCTGGGCCGCCGGAAGGGGCTCCGCGATCCCGAGCGCCACCAGCCCCGGGCTGGCGCCCTCGTCCAGGAACAGGCGCGAGGAGACCACGCCGACGGCATCGGTGGCCCGCAGCAGCGACAGGGCGATCGACACGGAGTGGCAGTAGATGATGTCCCGCGGCGGCGGCGTGTGCTGCTGCGCGAACAGCCGGTCCAGCACGTCCATGCCATAGCCGGGTGCCAGCCACAGCGCCTGTGCCAGCGCGGTGACGGAACGCGCACCGGCGAGCGGATGCCCGGTGCGCACCGCCAGCACCGCGGGGATGGAGAACAGGGGCTCCCGCTCCAGGGCGTCCTGGTGCGGCACATCGGCCTGCGCGAGCACGGCAAAGTCGTACTCCCCCTCTTTCCAGCCGTCCAGGCGGGTGGGCCAGGTCATCTCGCGCAGCTCCAGCACCACGTCGGGGCGCAGTGCCCGGAAATCGACCAGGGCCTGCGGCAGTACGCTGCTGGCGGCGGCACTCAGGGCGATGCGCAGCCGCCCGCCCTGGCCCCCGCCCATCTGTTCGAGCTCCGCCTGGGCGCTTTGCGCCTCGTGCAGGATGCGCTGGGTCCGCAGCAGCAGGGCTTCACCCGGCGGCGTGAGGCGCACCCCCTTGGCGCTGCGCACGAAGAGATCGACCCCGAGGCCCTGCTCGAGCTCGCGCATGGCGTGCGTGACGGCGGGCTGGGTCAGGCCCAGCCGGCGCGCGGCGGCACGGATGCCGCCACTCTCCGCCACGCAGCGGAAGACGCCCAACTGCCGAAGATTAAATTTGACCAGGGAATCGGTCGCCATACCACTCCAGTACCTGTGTATCGGCCCCTGCAACACCGTTGGTGATCAAATTGATTGATCACCCACCGAAGAATCTTGTCTTTTCAATGGTGATTCATTTGCTTACATTCTCACCCCAAGTGCCCATGCAAACCAATAGCGCACTTGTACCGGCCAACCCCCGATCCGTGCAGCCTTTTTTCAAGCCGCAGCGGCACCCAGGCCGGGTCGGTGGGTAGAAACATGACCCTCTCGAATCTCAGGCGGTGCGCCACGCAGGGTGGCGCCTTCTTTGCCATGCGCGGGCCGGCACCGGCATCCGGCGCGGTAGAGTGGGGACAGCCCGGACGGCTGCAGGGGCACCGTTGCTCCGCCGCCCGCGCCCCCCATCCAAGGTAAAAGGACACCATGGGCCTGCTCCCCGAAGACCCCTTGCGGCCTGCCAGCGAAGATGCCGCGGCCCTTGCCCGCCTTGTGCGCCTGCAGCAGGAGATGCTGGCGCTGGACCTTGGCATGGCCCGCAGCGAAATCCTCGCCCGCATGGCCGGCTGGGCGCGCGCCTTGACCGAGGCGGCGGGTTGCGCCATCTACCTGCGCGAGGACGGCGGCGACTTTCTCTGCCGCGCGGTCAGCGGCGAGATCGCGGCGGCAGTGGGCGATACCCTGGCCTGGCCCGGCGCAGCCCCCGACCGGTCCAGCCTCGGCGACCACAGCCACCCGGCCCTGCTCTGGACCGATGTCGCACAGGCCGGCGCCCCGGTGTCCCTGCTGATGGCCCCGCTGCGCACCGCCGCCGCCGACGTCCTCGGCTGGGTCAGCGCGTTGTCCGGCCCGCGGGGCGCGTTCACTTGGCCGGCGCTGCACGGCCTGCAGGTCCTGGGGGAATCGCTGGGCGCCACCCTCGCGCGGCATGGCACCACGTCGCAATGGCGGGCCTCGGGGGAACAGTACCGGCTGCTGTTCGACCACAACCCTTTTCCCATGTGGGTGTCGGACCTGCGCTCGCGCCAGATCCTGGCCGTGAACCAGGCGGCGGTGCTGCACTACGGGTACAGCGAGCAGGAGTTCCTCGCCATGGACGTGCGGGACCTGTGGCTGCCCGAGGACAGCCCCGAGTGGGAAAAGACCCTGCGCAGCACGGAGGAGGTGCAAAAGGTCACCGGCATCAAGCGGCGCCATCGGCGCAAGGATGGCTCGGTCATCGACACAGAGATCTCGGCCGACCTGGTCGATTTCAATGGCCGGCGCGCCCGCCTGGTGCTCGCCAACGACGTGAGCCTGCGCGTGCGCGCCGAGCGCGAACTGGCCCGCGCCAACCGGGCCCAGCGCATGCTGAGCGCCTGCAACGAGGTGCAGATCCGGGCCGGCACCGAGCAGGCCCTGATCGAGGAGGTCTGTCGCATCACGGTGGAGATCGGCGGCTACGACATGGCCTGGGCCGGGTGGCTGCGCGGCGGCGGCAGCCTGCAGCTGGCCGCCCGGGTCGGAGACGGCAGTGGCCTGCTCACGGCCCTGGAAGGCGCCTGGGACGACCCCTCGCAGGCCGGCCTGCGCCGCACCATCGAACAGGCGCTGGCCAGCGGACAACTGGCGGTGGCCGAGAACCTGGCCCACCTGCCGGCGCCCGAACCCTGGGCGCGCATGGCGCTGGCGCACGGCTTTCTGGGCGCGGCCTTCCTGCCCCTGGGCCGCGCCGGTGGCGCGCTGGGCCTGCTGGGCCTGTGCGCCAAGGAGCCGGTGGTGATCGGGGCCGAAGAGGCCAAGCTCCTGCAGGACCTGGCCAACGACCTGGCGTTCGGCATCGAAGGCCTGCGTGCCCAGGCCCGCCAGCAGGCCCTGCAGGCCGCGGTGGCGAAGGTCGCGGCAGCGGTCTCCGCCGGCACGGGAACGGCCTTCTTCGAGCAGCTGGTGCGCAGCAGCACCGAGACTCTGGAGGCCTGTGGAGGCTTCGTGGCACGCCTGCGCACAGGTGGCGAGAACGGGCCGGCGCAGGCGCCACAGGCCCACATGCTGGCGGCGCTGGCGCAGGACCAGGCCGTCGCCGACTTCGACTTCGACTTCGCCCTGGAAGGATCGCCGCTGGCACCGGCCCTGCGGGAGACGCACGGCACCGTGCAAGGGGCAGTGGTGGCGCAGTTCGCGGCCCGGCTGCTGCCAGGGCTGCAGGCCCACACCTGCATCTGGCGCCGGCTGGACAGCGCGTCGGGCCGCCCGCTGGGCGCGATGGCGCTGCTGTTCGACAGCAGCCGCGAGCTCGATGCCATGATGGCGTCCACGCTGCACATCTTCGCCACGCGCGCGGCGGCCGAGATCGAGCGCCAGGAGGCCGACGCGCAGATCCGCGACCAGGCCTCGCTGCTGGACAAGGCCCAGGACGCCATCATCGTGCGCTGCCTGGAGGACCGGGTGCTGTTCTGGAACCGCAGCGCACAGCGCCTCTACGGCTGGACGCCACAGGAGGCCATCGGCCGCTCGATCTCGCACCTGCTCTACGACGATGCCCACGCCTACCAGCAGGCGATCCGCAACGTGCTGGCGCTGGGGGAGTGGAACGGTGAATTCACCCAGCACCGCAAGGATGGCAGCACCCTCACGGTGGAGGCGCACTGGACGCTGGTGCGCGACGAGCACGGCATGCCGCGCTCGATCCTGGCCATCAACACCGACATCACGCAGCGCAAGGTGACCGAGCTGCAGATACAGAAGCTCGCGTTCTTTGACCCGCTGACCGGCCTGCCCAATCGCATCCGGCTGGTCGACCGGCTGCAGCACGCGCTCGTCGCGAGCGCACGCAACGGCCGTGGGGGCGCCCTGCTGTTCATCGACCTGGACAACTTCAAGACCTTGAACGACACGCTCGGGCATGACAAGGGCGACCTGCTGCTGCAGCAGGTCGCCACGCGCCTGAAGGGTTGCGTGCGCGAGACCGACACGGTGGCACGCCTGGGCGGCGACGAGTTCGTCGTGATGCTGGAGCAGCTCAGCGGGAGCGCGAGCGAAACCGCCGTGCAGGGCCGCACGGTTGCGGAAAATGTCCTGCACGCCTTGAACCAGCCTTTCGACCTGATGGGCTATGAGCACCGCGGCACCTGCAGCATCGGCATCGCGCCCTTCGCCCAGACCGAGGAGGTGGGCGAGTTGCTCAAGCGCGCGGACCTGGCCATGTACCAGGCCAAGACCGCAGGCCGCAACACCCTGCGCTTCTTCGACCCGGACATGCAGCAGGCCGTGACGGCCCGCGCCGCGCTGGAAAGCGACCTGCGCCAGGCGCTCGCACAAGACGAGTTCCTGCTGCACTGGCAACCCCAGGTGGACAGCCAGGGAGAGATGCTGGGCGTCGAGGCGCTGCTGCGCTGGAAGCACCCGCAGCGCGGCATGGTGTCGCCGGCGGTGTTCATCCCGCTGGCCGAGGAGACGGGCAGCATCCTGCCCCTGGGCCGCTGGGTGCTGGAGGCCGCGTGCGCACAGATCGCCGCGTGGTCGGCCCGGCCGGAGACCGCCGGGCTCACCGTCGCCGTCAATGTCAGCGTGCTGCAGTTCCGCCACCCCGACTTTGTCGACCAGGTGCTGGCCGTGCTGGACAAGGCCGGCGCCAACCCGCGCCGGCTCAAGCTCGAGCTCACCGAAAGCCTGCTGGTCAGCGACATGGAGGAGACGGTCACCAAGATGGCTGCCTTGAAGCGCCGCGGCGTCTGCTTCTCGCTCGACGACTTCGGCACCGGGTACTCGTCGCTCTACTACCTCAAGCGCTTGCCGCTCGACCAGCTCAAGATCGACCAGTCCTTCGTGCGCGACCTGCTGAGCGACCCCAACGATGCCGCCATCGTGCGGACCATCGTGGCACTGGCCCAGAGCCTGGGGCTGCACGTCATCGCCGAGGGGGTGGAGAACGAGAGCCAGCAACAGTTCCTGGCCGAACACGGCTGCCACGCCTACCAGGGCTATCTGTTCAGCCGGCCCCTGGCGGCCGACCAGCTCAAGGCCTTTCTCGAAGCCCGCACGACGGCCCACACGCCCTAGCAGGCCGTGTTCAGGCGCTGGCGCGCGAGACGATCTCGAAGCCGATGTCGACGATGGGCGTGTCGACCGTGCGGCCTTCCGCGCGGTCGTCGATGAACTGCGCCGCCGTGCGGCCGATGCGCGTGCCGTCGATGCGCACCGTGGTCAATGCCGGCTGCAGGCTGGCGGCGAACTCCAGGTCGCCTAGGCCCACGACGGCCAGTTGCCCGGGCACCGACAGGCCGCGCGCCTGGGCCTCGATCAGCACCCCCAGGGCCAGCATGTCCGAACTGCAGAACACCGCATCGGTCCCGGGGTGGGCGGCCAGCGCCGCCACCAGCCCGCTGCGCCCCGACCCCAGCGTGGTGGGCGCCGGCACCAGCACCGCCGGCACCTCGGCCGCCAGGCCCAGCTCCCGGGCCGCGCGCCGAAACCCGCCCATGCGCAGGCGCGCCCGGTCATCGTTGGCACCGAGCAGCAGGGGCTGGCGGTAGCCGCGCTGGTACAGGAAATGGCAGACCGACTCGCCGATGCGCTCGTGCGAGAAGCCCACCAGCATGTCGATGGGGGTGGGTGTCAGGTCCCACGTCTCGACCACCGGAATGCCCGCAGCCAGCAACTGGCGCCGACCTTCCACCGAATGCATGATGCCGGTCAGCACGATGCCATCGGGCCGGCGCCGGATGATGGCGTCGAGCAGCGCGTCCTCGCGCGAGGCGTCGTAGCCGCTCTGGCCGATCATCAGCTGGTAGCCTCGCTCGTCCAGCGCCTGGTTCAGCGCGCGCACGGTTTCCTGGAACACCGGGCCCGTCAGCGTCGGCAACACTGCGGCCACCAGCCGGGCACGCGAGGAGCGCAGACCACCCGCCATGCCATTGGGAACGAAGCCCGTCTGGCTGACCACCTCGCGCACCTTGAGCAGCGTGGCAGGTGCCACACGCTCGGGATGGTTCAGCGCGCGTGACACCGTCATGGCGGACACGCCGGCCATGCGGGCGACATCGTGGACGGTGAAGGCTTGGGGCTTTTTCATGGAGCAGCGTGGGCCCGGATGATACTGTCGCGCCGCAGCCAGGGTCCAGTGGCCGGCCCCTGCTGTCTGGCGGGCGCCCACCGCCTGTGGCCCGGCTCACCAGGGGTGCGCGGGTTCGCCCGTATCATCCGCGCCATGCTTGCCAAGTTGATGAGTCTCCTCCTTCTGGGAATAGTGCGGTTCCTGACCGGCTCCCAGGCCCGCTGGTATGGTTGCCCGCCCAAGGCGGAGCAGCGCATCTACTTCGCCAACCACCAGAGCCATGCCGACATGGTGCTGATCTGGGCGGCCCTGCCCGAGGAATTGCGCAGCATCACCCGCCCGATCGCCGCCAAGGACTACTGGACCAAGACGCCGTTTCGCCAGTGGATCACCACCGCCGTGTTCAATGCGGTGTATGTGGACCGCCAGGCCACGCCGGCACGCCCGGCGCCTGTGGAGGCGGCACCGGTGGGCGCGGCCCTGCCCGAGGCGGAAACCGCTGCCGCCGGCGGGCCGGACCCGGCCCCCGAGGCACCGCCCCGACCGCCGACCCCCGAGGAGCTGCGCGCGGCGCTGCCCGAGAACGACCCGCTCGCGCCGCTGGTGAAGGCGCTGCAGAGCGGCGACTCCATCGTGATCTTTCCCGAGGGCACGCGCGGCCATGGCGAGGAGCCCCAGCCCTTCAAGTCGGGGCTGTACAAGCTGGCGCAGATGTTCCCGCAGGTGGTGCTGGTGCCGGCCTGGATCAACAACGTGCAGCGCGTGATGCCCAAGGGCGAAGTCGTGCCCGTGCCCATCCTGTGCTCGGTGACCTTCGGCGCGCCGATCGAGCTGGCCGCCGACGAAGAGCGCCGGCCGTTCCTGGACCGTGCGCGCCGTGCGGTCATCGCCTTGCGGGAAGTGTGAAATGAACAACTTTCTTCGCAACCTCACCGCGACCCAGCAGATCGGTGCCCTGTTCCTGGTGGTGTTCGGCATCCTGTCGATCACCACCATCTGGGCCTACGCGCGCATGCTGCGCGAGCAGTCCAGCGACGACCCGCAGGCCGAGGCCGAAGCCCTGGAGGCCAAGCGCTTCTGGGGCCTGCTCAAGACCTCCTGGGTCATGGCCACCGTGTTCTGGATCGGCTGGGCGCTGGGTGACGCCGTGGCCACCGTGCTCTTCGCCATCGTGGGCTTTTTCGCGCTGCGCGAGTTCATCACGCTCTCGCCCACGCGCCGGGGCGACCACCGCAGCCTGGTGCTGGCCTTCTTCGTGGTGCTGCCGCTGCAGTTCTGGATCGTGGGCAGCCGGCATTTCGACCTGTTCACGGTGTTCATCCCGGTCTACGTGTTCCTGGCGCTGCCCGTGGTGAGCGCGCTGGCCAACGACCCGCAGCGCTTCCTGGAGCGCAACGCCAAGCTGCAGTGGGGCATCATGGTCTGCGTCTACGGCATGAGCCATGTGCCGGCGCTGCTGCTACTCGACTTCCCGGGCTACCGGGACAAGGGCGCCTTCCTGGTGTTCTTCCTGGTGTTCGTGGTGCAGACCTGCATGGTGGTGCAGCACCTGCTGGGCCGGCGCTTTCCGCACAAGCCCGTGGCGCCCCAGGTGAGCCAGAGCTTCCAGTGGGTGAGCTGGCTGGCCGGCGTGGCCGTGGGCGGCCTGGTGGGCGGCCTGCTGACCTTCATCACCCCGTTCAAGCCCGGCCAGGCGCTGGGCATGGCCCTGCTGGCCTGTGTGGCCGGCAGCCTCGGGCACCTGGTGATGAAGGCGCTCAAGCGCGACCGCGGCATCACCAGCTGGGGCATGCAGGGCATGTCGGTCACGGGGGCCGGTGGCCTGCTCGACCGGGTCGACGCGCTGTGCTTTGCGGCACCGGTGTTCTTCCATTCGGTGCGCTGGTACTTCGGGCTATGAGGATCCTGGGGATCGATCCGGGCCTGCAGACCACGGGCTTCGGCGTGGTGGACATGGACGGCCACCGACTGAGCTACGTGGCCAGCGGCACCATCCGCACGACCACGCTGGCCCTGGGCGACCTGCCCGGGCGCCTGAAGATGCTGTTCGACGGCATCACCGAGGTGGTGGCGCGCTACCAGCCCGATACCTCCTCGGTCGAGATTGTCTTCGTCAACGTGAACCCACAGTCCACCCTGCTGCTGGGCCAGGCCCGCGGTGCCTGCATCACCGCGCTGGTGGCCAGCAACCTGCCCGTGGCCGAGTACACCGCGCTGCAGATGAAGAAGGCCGTGGTCGGCCATGGGCGTGCGACCAAGCCCCAGGTGCAGGAAATGGTGCGCCGCCTGCTGAGCCTGCCCGGCCTGCCCGGCACCGACGCCGCCGACGGCCTGGGCATGGCCATCACCCACGCCCATGCGGGCGCTGCCATGGCCCGCTTGAGCGAGGTCGGGACGCTGCAACGCCGCCAGCACGCCATGTACAAGGGCGGCAGGAGTTACTGAGCCGGCAAGGCGTCGCAGTTCAGCTGCTGCCGAGGCCTCGCTTGAGTTCTTTCAGCAGCAGCAGCACCTGGTTCGACGCATGGCGGCAGCTGCTGTTGAGCAACTGCACGGCCTGGGGCTTTTGCCCCGCCTGGAACAGGGTGACCACAGCGGCCGCCTGCTGGTGGAAGTACTTGTGGCGCGCCACCAGCATGCCGAAGGCCGGGTAGTGGCCGAGCCGCACGCGGCCCGTGCCGTTGAGCCAGCGGCCCAGGTCGCAGCGGTCGTCCTGGCAGATGCGCTCGGGGCGCATGACCTCGTTGGAACGGCCATTGATCATGTCCTGCAGCTGCAGGCGCCAGCGCTCATGGCTGGAAATGGCCGCGTCGATATCGATCTCGGTCATGAGCATGGTGGCGTACTCGGCGTCCAGCACGAGTTCGCTGCCGTTGTCTTCCATGGCCCAGGTCGTGTCTGGACTGGTCGGGTCCTGCTCCCGCATCTTGAACAGTCGGCTGAAGAAACCCATTTTCCATCCCGTTTTTTGGTGTGCGGGCGGGCCCCTGTGCAAGAGACGCCACGCCATTTGAAACATTCTGTGTAGCGTTTTGCCTTTTGGCTACCAAAAAATCGCATACCCCTGTCGGCGTGTGCAGTGCAGCCCTGCTGCCAGCCTCGGCTCTCGGCCCCGGTGCAAGCGGTACCGGCCGGGCCGGACCACAATGGGCGCATGACTGAACCTGTTTCCCCCCGCACCGCCCTGTCCATGCTGGACCTGGTGGCCGTCCGCGACGGCGGCACCGTGGCCGAGGCGCTGCAGATCGCCCTGCGCACCGCACAGCACGCCGAAAAGCTCGGTTTCGCCCGCTACTGGCTGGCCGAGCACCACAACATGGCAGGCATCGCCAGCTCGGCAACCGCCGTGCTGGTGGGGCACATCGCGGGCGGCACCTCGCGCATCCGCGTGGGGTCGGGCGGCGTGATGCTGCCCAACCATGCGCCGCTGGTGGTGGCCGAAGCCTTCGGCACGCTGGCCGAGCTCTACCCCGGCCGCATCGACCTGGGCCTGGGCCGCGCGCCCGGCACCGACCCGGCGACCATGCGCGCGCTGCGCCGCAGCCGCGTGGAAACCGCCGACGACTTTCCGCAGGACGTGGCCGAGCTGCAGCGCCTGTTCTCCCCGGCTGAACCGGGCCAGCGCCTGGTGGCCACGCCCGGGGCCGGAACGAACGTGCCGATCTGGCTGCTGGGATCGAGCCTGTTCTCGGCGCAGCTGGCGGCCGAGCGCGGCCTGCCCTATGCCTTCGCCTCGCATTTCGCGCCGCGCCTGCTGCACCAGGCCATCGACCTGTACCGCAACCTGTATCGCCCCTCGGCCGCCTGGCCCAAGCCCTACCTGGCCATCGGCGTGCCGCTGATCGCGGCACCGACCGACGAGGAGGCCGAGTTCCTGGCCAGCAGCACCTACCAGCGCGTGCTGGGCATCCTCACCGGCGACCGGCGCCTGCTGCTGCCGCCGGTGGAGAACTTCGCGGCACGCCTGCAGCCGCAGGAGCGTGCCGCCATCGGCGACTTCCTGGCGGCCGCGGTGATCGGTGGGCCCGAGACAGTGCAGGCCGGCCTGGCCGACCTGGTGCGCGAGACCGGTGCCAACGAGTTGATGCTGGTGAGCGACGTGTACGACCCGGCGCTGCGCCTGCGTTCGCTGGAGATCGCGGCGCAGGCACACGCAGCGCTGCAGGCCGGCGTACCGGCCTGAAATCTCAGCGTTGCGCCTGCAGGGCGCGCGCCACAGGCATCGCCACCTCCAGGTAGGTGGCTTCAAGGTCCGGCGCATTGCGCGCGGCCACCACGGTCAGCCGGCGCACCGGGTCGTAAAGAATCGCGCAGGAATAGCCTGCCGTGGAGCCCCCGTGGCCCAGGAACACCGTGCCATCGGGCAACTGGTGGCGCATGACACCCAGGCCGTAGGCATAGGCCATGTCGCCGATGGGCTCGGCCGGCACGAAGCGCAGCATTTGCGCCAGGGTGCCCGGCAGGCGATAGAGCTCGCCGCCGAACAGCGCGGCGGCAAAGCGCGCCAGGTCGGCCGTGGTCGTCACCAGGGCATGGCCGCCGGCCGCACCGGCCATCGAGGGGGAGATGCGGCTGACATCCAGCAGGCCTGCGCCTGCCATGGGCTGGTAGCCATGGGCGAACGGCGTTGGCATCTCCAGGTCCGCAGGCTCGGGCAGCGAAGAATCGGCCAGGCCCAGCCGGGTGAGCAGGCGCTCGCGCACCTGGCTGCGCCAGCTCTTGCCGGTGACCTGCTCGATCACCAGGCCCAGCAGGATGTAGTTGGTGTTGGCATAGGCATGTTCGCCAGGCAGCCGCTGGCCCTCCAGCAGCGCCATGTCCAGGTACTCCTGTTCGCTGCGCAGGCGCGCCGGCTGGGCCAGCACATCGGCGTCATGGGCTTCGCTGGAGGCCGTGTCGCCCAGTCCGCTGGTGTGGTTGAGCAGGTGTTCCAGGGTGATGGCGCCGCGGTGCTCGAAGCCGGCGATGCGCCCGGCCGGCAGCAAGCGGGTGAGCGGCGTGCCGAGCGCCAGCCGCCCCTCCTCGACCAGCTGCAGCACCACCGTGGCGACCATCAGCTTGAGCACGCTGCCGGCGCGAAAGCGGTCTTCGGGCCGCATGGGGGTGGCCGGCGCCACCGCCCCCAGGCCCGCGGCGTAGCGGGTGGTGCGCCCCGAGGCATCCCGCACCGCCACCAGCGCCCCGGGTGGCGCGGCAGGCGGTACCGCCTGCTCCAGCAGGGCCTGGACCGCGGCGTGCTCGCGGGACGGGGCGTCGTCGCCGCCGCCACAGGCGGACAGCAGGGCCCCGACAAGCAGCAGGGCGATCAGGGAAAGGGGCATCGTTCGGACAAGGCGCACAGCGGTCGCTCCATGGGGTGGTGGAAAACCTGCGCATGCTAGGCAGGGCTTCCTTTGCGCCCGCTTTGCCCGCCTGGCATAAGCTTCGCCCCACCTAAGAACGTGTTTACGATCTAAGAAGGGACTTCCGACATGCACCTCCTTCTCATCGAAGACGACCTGGACCTGGGCAGCGACCTCCAGAAGGCACTCAAGGCCCATGGGCTGAGCAGCGAATGGGTGCGCAGCCTCGGCCAGGCCCGCGCCCTGTGCGAGGCCGGCGGCGACGAGCCCCTGCCCTTTGCCTGCGCCGTGCTCGACCTGGGCCTGCCCGATGGCGAAGGCCTGTCCCTGCTGCGCGGCTGGCGGCGTGCCGGGATCACGTTGCCGGTCATCGTGCTGACCGCGCGCGATGCGCTGGAGATGCGCATCGCCGGGCTCGATGCAGGGGCCGACGACTATGTCATCAAGCCCGTGCAGGTGGCGGAACTGGCGAGCCGGATCCAGGCCGTGACGCGGCGCGCGGCCGGGCAGTCGTCGAGCACCTGGAGCGTGGGCCCGCTCACCATCGACATGCGCCAGCGCGAGGTGCGCACCGAAGACGGGCCGGTGCCGCTGTCGCCACGCGAATTCGCCATCGTGGTCGAACTCGCGCGCCACGGTGGCGAGGTGGTGCCCAAGCACCGATTGGCACGGGCCCTGGCGCCCCTGGGCGAGCCGATGGAGTTCAGCGCGCTCGAATGGCATATCCACAACCTGCGCCGCAAGCTGGGCGAGGACTGCATCCGCACCATGCGTGGCGTGGGCTACCGCATCGCCGGGCTGCAGCCATGATGGCGCTGCCCTCCCTGCTGCGCCCGTCCATCGCCCGGCGCCTGTTGCTGTCGCTGCTGCTGGCCTGTGCACTCGTCTGGGTGGCGATCTACGCGCTCGGCCACTCCATGGTCTATGCCCGGGAAACAGGCAGCTTCGACCGCGAGATGCTGGCCCTGGCGCGCAGCATCGACCGCCTGGCCAGCGCTGCCGCAAGCGACGGGGCGCGTTTCACGGCGGCGCTCGAAGGCCTGGACGCGCGCATCCACAGCGATACCGAGTTGCTCAGCTACCCCGAAGGATTCCTCGGGTTCCGGGTGCGCGATACACAGGGGCGGCTGCTGGCACAGGGCGGCAGCGTGACCGATACCCCGGCGGACGGCCCCGAGGGCTATGCCGACCAGGGCGGCGCCCAGCCCCACCGCGTCTACCGGCTGCACTCGGCCGATGGGCGCTACCGGATCGAGGTGACCCAGTCCCTGCACAGCCGGCACCTGAACTTCGACTCGGTGATGATCAGCAGCGAGGGGCTGCTGCAGCCCTTGCTGGTGGCTTTTCCCCTGGTGCTGCTGCCGGTCTGGGTGTCGGTGCACACGGGCCTGCGCCCGCTGCGCCAGCTGTCCCGCGAGCTCGCGCAGCGGCCGCCCGGGAACCTGGAGGCGCTGGCGGTGAGCGCGCCCCATGCCGAACTGGCACCGGTGGTTCGCGAACTCAATGCCACGCTGGCGCGGCTGCGCGCGCTGCTGCAGCGCGAGCGCAACTTCCTCGCGGATGCGGCGCACGAGCTGCGCACCCCGCTGGCCGTGATCGGCACGCAGCGCGACCTGCTGCTGCACAGCGCCAGCGACGAGGAGCGCCGCGCGGCGGCCGAGCGCCTGGGCAATGGCGTCGAGCGCGCCGGCCGCCTGGTGGGACAGTTGCTGGCGCTCGCACGGCTCGATGCGGACACGGCGCAAGCGCCCGCCGCCGTGGACCTGGCGGACATCGCCCGCGACTGCCTGGCGGCCCACGCGGGCCCGGCGGCGGCGCGGGACATCGAGCTGTGCTACCTCGGGCCCGACCGGCTGCCCAGCCGCGGGCCGCTGCAGGTGTTCGAATCCATCACCGACAACCTGGTCGGCAATGCCATCCGCTATGGCCGCCATGGCGGGCGCGTGGAGTTGCAACTGGGCCAGCATGCCGGGCGCCTTGTGCTCGAGGTGCGTGACGACGGCCCCGGCATTGCCCCGCACTTGCGCGAGGCGGTCTTCGAACGCTTCGTGCGCGGACCCTATGCCGGCACGAGCGGTTCCGGCCTGGGGCTGGCCGTGGTCCGGTCAGCGGCACGGTGCATTGGCGCGGGCGTGGAAATCGGGGCCGGTATCGGCGGAAAAGGCGTCTCTTTCCGTGTGCAATGGGCGTCCCCGCCGTAGCGCAGGGATCCGCAACGCAGCGCGGCGCATCGGCGCCATGTAACGTTTGAGGACAAGCTTGCGGGGCAACATGCCGGTTGCCGCTACCATCGTGGCTGACGAGGGTGCCCCTTCGTGCACTTCCCAACCGCCCACCCACCACCTGCTGCATGCCCGCTTTTTCCTTTGAAGCCCTGGACGCCCAGGGCCAGACCCGCAAAGGCCTGATGGAGGCCGACACCGCCAAGTCCGCCCGCACCCAGCTGCGCGCGCAGGCCCTGGTGCCGATTGCAGTGGAGCAGGTCCAGACCGGGCATTCCCGGGATGGCGCTGCCCAGGGCTGGAACCGCAGCCTGTTCACCCGGCCGGTGTTCAACGCCACCGGCCTGGCCATCTGGACCCGGCAGATCGCCGGGCTGGTGAGTTCCGGCCTGCCGCTGGAGCGCGCCCTGAGCGCCCTCTCGGACGAGGCCGACGACGACCGCCAGCGCCACCTGGTGGCCGCCCTGCGCGCCGAGGTGAATGCCGGCGCCACCTTCGCCCGCGCGCTGGGCCAGCACCCGCGCGAGTTTTCCGACATCTACTGCGCCGTGATCGGTGCTGGCGAGCACAGCGGCAACCTGGGCCTGGTGCTCGAACGCCTGGCCGACGACCTCGAAGACCGCCAGGCGCTCAAGGCCAAGCTGATCGGTGCCGCACTCTACCCGGCCATCGTGACCCTGGTGGCGATCGCCATCGTGATGTTCCTGCTGGGCTATGTGGTGCCCCAGGTGGCCAGCGTGTTCGCCGGCTCCAAGCGCGCCCTGCCCCTCATCACCACCGTGATGCTGGGCATCAGCGCCCTGGTGCGCAGCTACGGGCTGGCCCTGTTCGGTGTGCTGGTCATCGGCGCACTGGGCCTGCGCTGGTCGCTGAAATCGGAGAGCGTGCGCGAGCGCTTCGACGCTGCCTGGCTCAACCTGCCCCTGGTGGGCAAGCTCGCGCGCGGCTACAACGCGGCGCGCTTTGCCAGCACGCTGGCCATGCTGGCCAGTGCCGGCGTGCCCATCCTGCGCGCGCTGCAGGCCGCGGCCGAGACCCTGAACAACCGCGCCCTGCGGGCCGACGCGCTCGATGCCCTGGTGCTGGTGCGCGAGGGTGCACCGCTGGCCTCGGCCCTGGCGCAGAAAAAACGCTTTCCGGGCCTGCTGTCGATGTTCGCGCGCCTGGGCGAACAGACGGGCCAGTTGCCGGTGATGCTGCAGCGCGCCGCCACCCAGCTGTCGGTCGAGGTGCAGCGCCGCTCCATGCAGCTGGCGACCATCCTGGAGCCCCTGCTGATCGTGGCCATGGGCCTGGTGGTGATGGCCATCGTGCTGGCCGTGATGCTGCCCATCATCCAGCTCAACCAGTTCGTCAAGTAGACACACACCATGGCCGTCACCCTGGACGACAAGCTGGTGGTCGCGATCTCCTCGCGCGCGCTGTTCAATTTCGAGGAAGAAAACAGCGTCTTCGACGACACGGACGACCGCGCCTACGTGGAGATGCAGCGCCAGCGCATCGACATTCCGGCGGCGCCGGGCGTGGCTTTTTCGCTGGTGCGCAAGCTGCTGGCCTTCAACACCACCGAGCACCAGCGGGTGGAGGTGGTGCTGCTCTCGCGCAACGACCCGGTGAGCGGCATGCGCGTGTTCCGCTCCTGCCTGGCCCATGGGCTGCCCATGGTGCAGCGCGGCGTTTTCACCCAGGGGCGTGACCCGTTCCGCTACCTGCGCCCGCTGGGGGCCCACCTGTTCCTCTCGGCCAACGAGGCCGACGTGCGCCAGGCGCTGCACCTGGGCTACCCGGCGGCGCGCGTGCTGACCGAGTCGGTGCGTGCCGGCGACTCCAACCCCCACGAAGTGCGCATCGCCTTCGACGGCGACGCGGTGCTGTTCTCCGACGAGGCCGAGCGCGTCTACCAGGCCGAAGGCCTGGCCGCCTTCCAGCGCCACGAGAGCGACAAGGCGGCGCAGCCGCTGCCCGATGGCCCCTTCAAGCCCCTGCTCGCGGCCCTGCACCGGCTGCAGCACGCGGGCGGCACGGGCATGCGCATCCGCACCGCGCTGGTCACGGCGCGCAGCGCGCCCGCCCACGAGCGCGCCATCCGCACGCTGATGGACTGGGACATCGCGGTCGATGAGGCGATGTTCCTCGGTGGCCTGCAAAAAGGGGAGTTCCTGCGCGAGTTCGAGCCCGACTTCTTCTTCGACGACCAAACCGGCCATGTCACCTCGGCCTCGCTGCATGTGCCCGCGGGCCATGTGAACAGCGGGGTGTCCAACCCCGTCACGCTGCTGGCGGACTGAAGGGCCGGCCCTGGCGGTGTGCAAAGTTGTGCAATGGTGTGCAACTTGCCGCGAAAGAAGGCCTCTGACCGGTTGCAATGAACGCCGTGCGACCGCATCTGTGCGACCATGGTCCCGCAACAGGAACAGAGAACAGAACGCATGAAGATGAACCTATTGGCATGGGGCGCAGCCGCCCTGCTTTGCAGCAGCATGGCCCAGGCCCAGGCACCGGCGGCGCCGCCACCGGCCGACACCGAAGGCCTGTCCAAGGGCGAAGCCAAGGCCATCCGCGAGTTCAAGATGCTGGATTTCAACGGCGACGGCAAGCTCAGCCGGACCGAAGTGAAACTGTTCCCGCGCCTGGCCAATGCCTTCGATGAGGCCGATACCGACCATGACGGCTTTGTCTCGTATGCGGAGGTGCGCGCTTTTGCGGCCAAATACCGCGCCGAACGGGATCGCGCGAAACAACAGGCGCCTGCTGCTCCCGCTCCTGCAGCCAGCGCTCCCTGACCCCACCCGCTACCGTTCGATAGCAAAAATACCCCATGCCCCCTGGCGCCGTCGCGGCGCCTCAGCCTACCAGCCGGTTCACAACCCTGCCGTGCGCTTGACCTTGGGGTCCGAGTAGGTCAGCGGTTCGTTCTTGACCTGCTGGGCCAGCCGCTCCTGCAGGGTCACCTTGTTGATGTCCTGCGCCATTTCCACGGCGCTGCCGCTGGCACGCCACATGGACTGGATGAACTCGAGCAACTGCTTGTAGATGGGCTCCGGCGGCGGCTCGGGCGGCTCTTCCACCGTTTCCTTCTTCTTCACCTCGGTCCAGTCGCGGTTCGGCGCCTCGGGCGCCGAAGGCTTGTCGGGCTCGCGCACGATGGCCCCCTCCCCGAGCCGGTCCATGGACTCGACGGGCAGCGGCGCATTCACAGGGCGTATCGGCGGCGCCCCCGAGGCGCCGGTGGAATACAAATCGGCGCCCGGAGGACGCCAGGTCGGCGATCGATCAACAGGTGGCATTTGCATGGCAGGCCCCAGGTGGTGGATGGAATGGACAGAGGCACTTCCGGACTCTTCGTACATTCATAACGGCAAACAAAAGGGGAAATTGAGGTCTTTTTTGGCTTTAAGCCCAAAATTAAGGGTTTACCCCTAGTTTTTAAGCAGTGTTCAGGCGAAAAAAAGCCCGCCGCCCACACGAAGCAGGCGGCGGGCGGGTGCGGGCCAGAACCTGTTTACGATCTCCCAGGGGTCGCGCAGCGGCTTTGGCGGGAAGGGATGCTAGGCGCGGTGCGCAGTTGATAGCCCGGCTATCAACAAGCGCCGCA
>NZ_AKJX01000228.1 GCF_000276605.1 Acidovorax sp. CF316
GGCAGGCCGGCCGGTGGCCACAGGTGCACGAGCACGGCCACCAGCACGGCAGCGGGCACGGTGGCGTGCAGCGCGAGGAAACAGCGCACCACGAAAGAGGTGGCAGTGGCGCCAGGAGTGGCGTGCTTGGTCATGCCTGCAGCCCTGGCGGCACGCCCGCCTGTTGTTGCGCCTCGCGCCGCCGCTGCTGGCGCGAGTCCAGCCAGATCAGCGTGCCCGAGATCGAAAGAAACGCCGGCGTCATGCCCAGAATGAAGTACAGCCACTTCAAGGCCAGCCCGCCGAAGTCACCAAAGTGCAGCGGCTCCATGAGCCCATTGACCAGCGACCAGAAGCCGGCCGTGCGCGGGTCCAGCGCCTTTTTGGGCGCACCCGTGGCCGCGTTCATGTCCACCCGCGCCGTGCTGGCCAGGTGGCCGGCCAGTGCGCCGGTAAAGCTGGCCTCGGCCGCGCTGGTGCCCCAGCGGCGCAGCGACACATAGCGCGCCTGCAGCCCCGGCACGGCCTGCTGCGCGCTGCGGTACAGGGCGTCCAGCGACTGCATGGGCGCAGGCTCGGCAGCGGGCGGCTTGCGCACGGCACTGGCCGCAGGCGCGCCCGCCATCACGTATTTGGTTCCCTGCTCGAACAGCGGCGCAAGCCCCAGCCAGGCGCCCGTGGCCGCGATCAGGATGTGAAAGCCCAGCCCCCAGATGCCGGCGGACTTGTGCAGGTCCGACATCACCACCCGAAAGCTGCGGCCCCAGCGCTGGGTGAACAGCTCGGCCAGGATCTTGCGGTGGATGACGATGCCGGTGGCTATCAGCACCAGCATGGCCACGCCCAGGAAGCCCACGATCCAGCGCGGCCCGAAGAACAAGAACACATGCAGCATGCGCAGGTACTGGCCGAGCTGGCTGTCCACCGGGCCCACCACGGCGCCCGTGTCCGAGCGCAGGGCCACCTTGGTGCGCTGGCTGGCGGGGGCGCCGCGCTCGCGCACGTGGGCGAAGTAGTTGGGGTTCACCTCGTCGGGCAGGGCGATGGTCTCCACCGTGGCGCCCGGGTAGCGCGCCTGCAGCTGGGCCAGCACCGCATCGAGCGGCGCGGGCGGCTGCGTGCGCGGCAGCCCGGCCAGCGAGGGGTTGGCCCACAGGTCGATCTCGTTCTTGAACACCACCACCGCGCCCGAGAAGCAGACGATGAACATCAACAAGCCCGTGACGATGCCCGCCCACGAGTGCAGGACGAAGAGGCGGTTCAGGGTGCGCTGGCTGGTCATTTCGGCTGGCGGTGGGGAGTGAACGGCTTCAGAAGAAGTACGTCAGCCCCAGGCTGAAGTTGCGCGGCAGTGCGGGCGAGACCACGTTGGCGTTGATCGCGCCGTCGTAATACGCCTTGTTGAACAGGTTCTTCACCCCGGCCGTCAGGCGGTAGTTCGGCCCCGCGTAGCTGATGGAGGCATCGGCCACCACGTACGAGGGCAGCGTGAACGGGTACGAGCCGATCTGCTCACTCACATAGCGCCCGCCCAGGCCCAGCGTCACGCGCTGGTACTGTGGCAGCTTGTAGGTGGCCCAGGCCGTGAGCGTGTGGCGCGGCGTGAGGTTGAGCGGCAGGCCCACGATGGCCGCGTTGTTGTCGCGCGTGACCTTGGTCTGCGTGTAGGTGTAGGCGCTGGTCAGCTTGATGCCGTTCTTGAGGTCGGCGCCCAGTTCCACCTCCAGCCCGCGTGCACGCTGCTGGCCGGTCTGCACGCTGAAGCCGGTGTTCACCGGGTCGGCAGTGGTCACGTTCTCGCGCACCAGGTCGAACGCGGCCAGCGCACCCGTGAGCTGGCCTCCCGGGGCCTCGTACTTCACACCGGCCTCCCACTGCTTGCCGGTCTCGGGCACAAAGGGCGAGCCGTTGAACGCCAGGCCCGTGGTGGGCAGGAAGGACTCGCCATAGCTGCCATACGCCGCCCAGCCTGGCTGGAACTCGTACACCAGGCCGGCCGACAGCGTGGTGGCGCTGTCCTTCTGGCGCGTCTGCACGCGGGTGATGCGGTTGTCGGTGTCGTTCGTGGACCAGTCGCGGCGCAGGCCCACCAGGGCCGTCCAGCCCTGGCCGAACTTGATCTGGTCCTGCGCATACAGGCCTGCTACGGTGAGCTTGCCGGGCGCATCGCTGGTCAGCGCCGCCGGGCAGTTGGCCTGCACGCCGTAGGCCGGCGCGAACAGGTCCAGCGCCGCGATGGAGCAGCTGCGGCTGGCCAGCAGGCTGTGGCCGCTGCGCACATCCAGGCCCGTCACCAACTGGTGCTTGGCGCCCAGCGCCTCGAAGCGCGTGAGCAGCGAGGTGTCGGTGGCCAGCAGGTCGTAGTCCATGTACTGGCGCGAGGCGCTGCGGTTCTGCAGCCGCTGGTTGGCCTGCAGCGCCTGGTTGGAGACAAAATTGCCCGTGCCCTTCTCGGTCTCGTAGCGCACGTTCTGGCGGAAGGTCATCGCGGGCGAAACCTGGTGCTCCAGCGCATAGCCCAGCGTGGTGCTCTCCACGTCGTACACGCCAAAGGCCGGCTCGCCCGTGAACAGGGTGCGCGACAGCGTGCCATTGCGGTTGGGCAGCAGCGTGCCATAGGGCGTGATGCCCTGCTGGCGCATCCACTCGCTGCGGCTGTAGGTGGCAAACAGCACCAGGTCGGTCTGCGCACCCAGGTCGATGGAGAGCGACGGCGCGAACCAGCGGTCCTTGCGGTAGACGAACTGCGTCGGGTCGTCGGCATCGGTCACCTGCGCATTGATGCGCAGCGCCGTCTTGCCGGACTCGGACAGCGGCCGGTTTACATCGGCCTGCAGCGTGCGCTGGCCGAAGCTGCCCACTTCGACACCCACCTCGCTCAAAGGCTCCTTGCGCGGGCGCTTGCTCACCGCATTGACGATGCCGCCCGGCTGCACCTGGCCATACAGCACCGAGGCCGAGCCCTTGAGCACCTCGAAGCGCTCGTAGCCATAGGGCTGCAGCTTGGCCCACATACCGGGGCTCTGCACCAGGCCGTCGACCAGAATCGATTCGGTGGAGCGAAAGCCGCGGATGTTCAGGTCATCAAAACCCCGGCGGCCAAAGTTCACGGGGCTTACCCCCGCCACGGTCTGCAGCGCCTGCTGCACATTGGTGATCTGGCGCGACTCCATCTGCTCGCGCGTCACCACGCTCACCGACTGCGGCGTCTCCAGCCGCCGCATGGGCGCCTTGCCGGCCGTCTGGGCTTCGACCGGGGCAAAGCCCATGTCTTTTTCGGTGCTGGCGTTGATGCGCACTTCCTGCAGCTGGGGCGCGGTGGTGGCGGAAGCGTCAGCGGCTTGGGCAAAGGCGGATTGCGCCAGGCACAGTGCCAGCGGCGTCAGGGCGAACAGGCCGGCGGTGCGGGCGGGTGTGCGGGACACAGGCGCGCGCGAACGCAGCGCGGCGCGGGAGGGCGAAGAGGGCATGGAAAGTATCCAGGATGACAACAGGAGCAGCGAGCGCTGGCGGGCATCCTGATTGCGGGACACTTGGCTTGCGAGAGGGTGTGGATTGTAATGCGAATGAATCTCGTTTGCGATGGTCTGTAAAGTCGATCTGCTGGCCTGTGGGGCCAACGGCAAGGCGCAATCGCTTCGACCCTTCGGAAACTGTCGGGGCTACTCCGTACAAAGGACTACGATGGATCGAAAACACAGGGAAGCACGCTATACAACGCTGATGGTCAGCGATGTTCAGCGCGATGGCATGGGGCTGGAACTGCATTGGACTGTGCGGGGGCAAGCCTCTGTCGTTGCCGAAATCTTCTATTCAGACGCTGAGCACAGCTGGACGTTGAATACGTTTGACTGCGATGTTCCATTGGAAATCATCGAGGAACTGATCGCCGAAGCGAGGCGTCGGCTTCCGTCCAAGGCTGCGGCCTAACCGATCTTCAGCCCTTGTGGGTGTCGGGCGCTCCATCGGCAGGGGGTTCCCCCACCCCATACCCCGGATACCCAGCGTCCCCTCCCGCCTCCGCCGCCTCCTGCCGCTCCCTGGCCATCTGCTCCGCCAACTGATTCCTCCCCTCGCGCGCCACGGCGATCATCTTGGCGCGGTCGCGGTGGTGCGGGTACATGCGGTCCGACAGGGCGATGTTGTGCTCCCTGAAGCGCCGGGTCATCTCGGTGGCCTCGTCGGGTGGCAGGCCCATGAGTTCGAGCACGGTGCGGGCGCTGTGCATGCTCGACTCGAACAGCTCGCGCTGCACCAGGGTCACGCCTTCGTCGCGCAGATTGTTCCAGTGGGTGAGGTCGCGCGCGCGGGCCACCACCTGCAGGTGCGGGAAGTGCTTGCGCGCCAGCACGGCGATCTTCACGGACTGCTCGGGGTCGTCCACCGCGATGACGAGGATGCGCGCTTGGCCGGCACCAGCGATGCGCAGCAGGTCGAGCCGGGTGGCGTCGCCGTAGTGCACGCGGTAGCCGAAGGTGCGCGCCACCTCCAGCATCTCCACGCTGTGGTCGAGCACGGTGGTGCGTATGCCCTGCATCAGCATCACGCGCGCCACGATCTGGCCGTAGCGGCCGAAGCCGGCGATGAGGATGGGCGCGTCCTGCGGCTCCGAGATTTCTTCGGCGGCGGGCGCCTTGAGGTTCGCATAACGGCGCAGCAGCACGCGGTCCAGCACCACCAGCAGCAAGGGGCTCAACAGCATCGACAGCGCCACGGCGCCGATCAGCAGCGAGGCGGTTTCGGCGGGGAACACCTGGGCGCCGGCGGCGGCCTGGAACACCACGAAGGCGAACTCGCCGCCCTGGGCCAGCAGCAGCGTGAACACGGGGCGCTCCTGGTAGGGGATGCCCACCGCGCGCGCCAGCGCATAGATCACCACCGCCTTGCAGGCCAGAAAGCCCAGCAGGATGCCAGCCATGAGCCAGGGCGAGCGCATGAGCACGCCAAAGTCGATGCTCATGCCCACGGCAATGAAGAACAGGCCCAGCAGCAGGCCCTTGAAGGGCTCGATATCGGCCTCCAGCTCGCGCCGGTACTCGCTGTCGGCCAGCAGCACGCCGGCCAGGAAGGCGCCGAGCGCCATCGACAGCCCCACCATCACCATCAGCATGGCGATGCCCACCACCAGCAGCAGCGCTGCGGCGGTGAAGACCTCGGGCGTGCGGCTCTTGGCGATCCAGCGCAGCAGGGGGCGCAGCAGCAGGCGGCCGCCAAGGATGATGGCGGCGATCACGCCGACGATCTTGCCCACCTCGAGCAGCACCTCGACCGGTGAGTGGCTGGCGGCACCAGCGCCCGCTGCGGCGCCCAGCAGCGGCAGCAGCGCCAGGATGGGGATGGCCGCCACGTCCTGGAACAGCAAAATGGAAAAGCCCGCCTGCCCGCTCGCGGTGCGCATCAGGTTGCGCTCGGCCAGGGTCTGCAGGGCAATCGCCGTGGACGACAGCGCCAGCCCCAGTGCCCCCACCAGGCCCACGCGCCAGGGCAGGCCCACCAGGCAGGCCAGCGCGAACAGCACGGCCGCGCAGCCCAGCACCTGGGCCGTGCCCATGCCGAAGATGGGGCGGCGCAGCGCCCACAGACGGCTGGGCTGCAGCTCCAGCCCGACGAGAAACAGCATGAGCACCACGCCGAACTCGGCGAAGTGCAGGATGTCCTGCACATTGCTCACCAGGGCGAGGCCCCAGGGCCCGATGGCGATGCCCGCCGCCAGGTAGCCGATGATGGCGCCCAGGCCCAGGGCCTGGGCAATGGGCACGGCGAGCACGGCCGCCGTGAGGTACAGAAAACCGTAGGTGAGCCAGGTGGGTGCGTGTTCCATGGGGCAGGTCGGGCCGGGGTGGTATGTTGTGTGAGGGATATCCCGGCCTTCCCATTCTGGCATCGCCGGCCGTGCTCCGCTTTTGGTAGCGCAATAGGCCCGCAAGCCATGGGGGGCGTCCGCATTGATAAGATACGCGCCCTTGCTTTTTGTGTGGTGTGTGCTCCATGGATTTCCAGACCTGGTTGGCTTTTTTCGCGGCCTCGTGCCTGATTGCTGTGTCTCCGGGCTCTGGCGCGGTGCTGTCCATGAGCCACGGCCTGTCGTTCGGCGTGCGCAAGACGGGCGCCACCATCCTCGGTCTGCAGCTGGGGCTCTTGCTCATCCTGCTGATCGCAGGGGCGGGCGTGGGCTCGCTGCTGCTGGCTTCGGAGCTGGCCTTCAGCGTGGTCAAGGTGCTGGGCGCCTGCTATTTGATCTATGTGGGCTTCAGCCAGTGGCGCGCGGGCGATGCCTCGCCCCTGCAGGGCGACGAAGAGGTGCCCGCGGGCACCTGGCAAAAGCGCTGCCTCACGGGCTTCCTGACCAATGCTACCAACCCCAAGGGCATCATCTTCATGGTGGCCGTGCTGCCCCAGTTCATGACCGACACGCGCCCGCTGTGGACTCAGCTGCTGGTGATGGCCGCCACCACGGTGGCCGTGGACGTGACCGTGATGCACGGCTACGCGGCAGGCGCCAGCGCCATGCGCCGCCTGATGCGCAGCGCGCGTGCCCTGCGCATGCAGAATCGGGTGTTCGGCGGGTTGCTGATGGCGGTGGGCGCCGGCTTGTTCTTCGTCAAGCGCGGCGGTCAACACGCATGAGATGAAGCACCCCCTGAGTCGCTTCGCGCCTTCCCCCTCTCTCTCCTCGCTGCGCGAGTCGGGAGGGGGACGCCCCCAGTGC
>NZ_AKJX01000229.1 GCF_000276605.1 Acidovorax sp. CF316
TGGCAGGCCCCAGCCGCTAAACATTGCGGGGCAGCCGCGCGGCCAGCCCCTGCACCACCACCTCCGTCCAGGCCTCGAAGCCCGCATCCAGCGGGTGCGTGCTGCCGCTGCTCCAGCGCACCACGAAGGCCCGGTTGGCCATCTGCGGCAGGTGCCTGGCCAGGGTCGGGCAGGCCGCGCCATCGACCTGCGCCAGGCGCTGCTGGTGGCCTGCGGCCCAGCCGTCGGGGTCGTCGTCGGGCTGCGGCGCCAGCTCCAGGGTCACGAAGCTGACCATGGCGGCAATCACCACGTTGTAGGCGTCGAACAGGCCTTGGTCCGTGAAGCCGGCCGATTCGAGCAGCGCCAGGATGCGGTCCAGCAGCAGCGGGTCCAGGCTGGCGTTGGAGACCAGCTGCGCGCCCAGCACCGGGGCGATGCGCGGGTGCCGGTGCACGGCCTGCCGGTAGCGCGCGAACAGCGCGCGCAGCTCTGCCTGCCAGTCGCTGTTGGGGGCGGGTGGTTCCAGCCCACCCACGGCGGCCGTCACCGCACCGGCGATCAGCGCATTGCGGCCCCCGGGCACATGCCAGTACAGCGCCGTGGGGTACACGCCCAGCGACCGGGCCAGGTCGCGCACGCTGAACCCCTCCACCCCCCGCTGGTCGATGAGTGCCAGCGCGGCTGCCAGCACACTCTCGCGCGACAGGGGCGCGGCGGCTGCGGTCTCGGGGGCTACGGGGTTTTTGGTGGGGGCGCGGGGCATCGGCAAGGGGGCGAAGGCAGTTGTTGGCGGATTGTCGGGCATCCGGTGGCGCCGAATGCACCGCTTGCCAGATCGGCATTGCGGATTCATAATTTCTTGTACACCGTACAGGAGATCGCATGAACGCCACCCCCGCACCCTTGGACCACGCCCTGTTCCAGGCCGTGGAGAACTACCGTGCACGCAACCCGCGCAGCGCTGCCCTGCTGGCCGAGGCCGAAACGGCGCTGCCCGGTGGTAACACGCGCAGCGTGCTGTTCCACGGCCCCTTCCCGCTGAGCATGGCGCGCGGCGCGGGCTGTAGGGTGTGGGATGCCGATGGCCACGAATACATCGACGCGCTGGGCGAGTTCACGGCGGGGCTCTACGGCCACTCGCACCCGGTGGTGCTCGCAGCCATCGAAGAAGCACTGCGCGGCGGCATCAACCTCTCGTCCCACACGGCGCGCGAAGGCCTGCTGGCGCACGAGATACAGCGGCGCTTTCCGTCCATGGAGCTGCTGCGCTTTGCCAACTCGGGCACCGAGGCCAACCTGCTGGCCCTGGCCGCCGCCAAGGCGCACACGGGGCGCAGCAAGGTGGTCGTGTTCGATGGCGCCTACCACGGCGGCGTGCTCACCTTCTCGGGCGGCGGCTCGCCGATGAACGTGCCGCACGACTTCGTGCTGGCGCGCTACAACGATGCCGACAGCGTGCGCGCGCTGGTGGCCGCGCACGGGCCGGACATCGCCGCCATCCTGGTCGAGCCCATGCTCGGGGCCGGCGGCTGCATCCCCGGCGAGCCGGCCTTCCTGCAGGCGCTGCGCACCCTGGCCGACGAATGCGGCGCGCTGCTGGTGTTCGACGAGGTGATGACCTCGCGCCTGTCCTTCGGTGGCCGGCAGGCGCTGTTGTCCATCCGCCCAGACCTCACCACCGCCGGCAAGTACCTGGGTGGGGGCATGTCGTTCGGGGTGTTCGGCGGGCGCCGCGACGTGATGGAGCGCTTCGACCCGCGCCGCCCCGATGCGCTGGCCCACGCCGGCACCTTCAACAACAACGTGCTCACCATGGCCGCCGGCCATGCCGGGCTGATCCAGGTGCTGACCGCCGAGGTGGTGCAGGCGCTCAATGAGCGCGGCGAGCAGCTGCGCGCGCGTTTCAACGCCGTGCTGGAGCGCCATGGTGTGGACATGGCTTTCACCGGCACCGGATCGCTCATGACCCTGCACGCCACGGCCGCGCCGGTGCGCTCCCCCGCCGATCTGCAGGGCACCGACGGGCGCGCCAAGGACCTGGTGTTCTTCGGCCTGCTGGAAGAAGGTGTTTTCATGGCGCGGCGCGGGCTGATCGCGCTGTCCCTGCCGGTGGGCGATGCCGAATGCGATGCCCTGGTGGCCGCGCTGGAGGCTGTGGTGGTGCGCCACCGCGCCGTGCTGCCGGCCCGGGCATGAAAAAGGGCCCCGAAGGGGCCCTTGCAACAGAGACGCCGGGAATCAGTCGACCTTCGCACCCGAGGCCTTGACGACCTGCTGGTACTTGGCGCGCTCGCTGGCCATGAAGGTCTCGAACTGCGCGGGCGTGGTCGCCACCGGCTCGGCCAGCAGCAGGCCGAAGCGGGTCTTGGTTTCGGGCGCATTCAGCGCCGCGACGAAGGCCTTGTTGAGCTTGTCGATCACCGGCTTGGGCGTGGCCGCAGGCGCCACCAGGCCCCACCAGGTGTCGATGGAGAAGCCCTTGAAGGTGTCCGACAGCGGGGGCACGCCCGGCAGGTTGGGGCTGGCAGCCAGCGAGGTCACTGCCAGGGCCTTGAGCTTGCCGGCGCGGATGTTGGGGGCTGCGGCGGCCAGGTTGTCGATGTTGAAGTCCACCTCGCCGGCCAGCAGGGCCAGCTGGGCAGGGTTGGCGCCGCGGTAGGGGATGTGCAGCGCGAAGATGCCGGCGCGCTGCTTGAACATCTCGCCGGCCAGGTGGCCGGCGCTGCCGTTGCCGCCGCTGCCGTAATTGAGCTTGGCGGGGTTGGCCTTGGCGTAGGCGATCAGGTCCGCCAGGTTGTTGATCTTGAGCTGCTCGGCCTTGGCGGCGTTGATCACCAGCACGTTGGGCACGCGCACCATCTGGGTGATGGCCGCGAAGTCCTTGGCCGCGTCGTAGGGCATGCGGCTGTACAGCCAGGGGTTCACCGCGTGCGTGGCGGTGGCCGAGATGCCGATGGTCAGGCCGTCCGGCGCCGCCTTGGCGATCGCATCGGCACCGATGTTGCCGCCGGCGCCGCCTTTGTTGTCGATGATCACCGTGCCCAGCGAATCGCGCACACGCTCTGCCAATGCACGCGCCGTCACGTCGATGGGGCCGCCCGGTGCATAGGGCACGATCAGGCGGATCGGCTGGCCCGAGTCCTGGGCCATCGCAGCGAGGGGAAGGGCAGCGGCCATGACGGCAGCGCTGGCGAGAAGGGTGGTGAGATTTCTGCGGTTCATGGCGCCATTGTGCAAAAAATGGAGTGTCCACTCCAGAATGGGTGGTCTTGGCGGCCGTGTCAGCCGTGCTTGTCGGCCTCGGAGGTGAAGGCGTCGGCAAAGAACTCCTCGGGCGGCAGGCCGCGCTGTGCGCTGTAGGCGTCGCGTGCCGATTCGACCACGATGGGCGCACCGCAGGCATAGACCTGGTGGCCCGAGAGATCGGCAAAATCGTCCATCACGGCCTGGTGCACAAAGCCCGTGCGGCCGGTCCAGCCGTCTTCGGGCTGGGCGTCGGAGACCACGGGCACGTAGGTCAGGTTCGGCATCTCGGCCAGGCGCTGCTGCACCCAGTCGGCCATGTACAGGTCCTGCGGGCGGCGCCCGCCCCAGTAGAGTACCGTAGGCCGCGTGCTGCCCTTGAACTGCAGGTGCTCGATCAGCGCCTTGGTGGGCGCAAAGCCCGTGCCCGAGGCGAGCAGCACGATGGGTTTGTCCGAATCCTCGCGCAGGAAGAAGCTGCCGAACGGCCCCTCCACGCGCAGGATCTCCTTTTCCTTCATGGCGCCGAACACGTGGTCGGTGAAGCGCCCGCCCGCCATGTGGCGGATGTGCAGCTCCACACCCGGGGCCTCTCCCTGGGTGTGCGGCGCATTGGCCATGGAGTAGGCGCGGCGCGCGCCGTCGCGCAGGATGAACTCGATGTACTGCCCCGCGTGGTAGCGGAAGGTGTCGGCCGCCGGCAACTGCAGGCGTACCTGCATCACGTCGTGCGACTTCTTGGTCAGGGTGGACACGCGCACCGGCATCTTCTTGACCGGGTAGGCGCTCTCGTCCGTGACCTGGCGCGATTCGAGCACCACGTCGGACAGGGGCTTGGCGCAGCAGGTCAGCACGAAGCCGGCGGCCTCCTCGTCGGCGCTGAGGGCCTTGGACTGGTGGTTGGCGTGGAACACCGCGCCGCTCAACTTCTTGCACTTGCAGGAGCCGCAGGCGCCATCCTTGCAGCCGTAGGGCAGGCCGACGCCGCTGCGGATGGCAGCGGACAGGATGGATTCATCGCCCTGTGCGGCAAAGGCGCGGCCGCTGGGCTGCACGGAAATCTGGAACGTGGACGTGGGGGCCGCCTCGGCGCTGGTCATGTTGTGGGTATCCTTGGGACGTATCTTCTTCGCGGACCCGATTTTGCCCTCAAACCAAAACCCCCTCGGCGCCCTGCCGGCGCGCTTTCGCCGTGAACGCCTGCTGATCGTGGGCTGTGGTGACGTTGGCCAACGCGTGGTGCGCCAGCTGCAGGCGCACGGTACGGCGGCTCCGCGCCTGCGCGTGCTGGCACTCACCTCCAGCCCGGCACGTGTGGACGGGCTGCGTGCGCGCGGCATCACGCCGCTGGTGGGCAACCTCGACGACGGCGCCACCCTGCGGCGCCTGTCGGGCGTGGCCACGCGGGTCATGCACCTGGCGCCGCCCCCCGGCGAAGGCGCCGGCGGCGACGCCTGGTGGCGCGACCCGCGCACCGTGGCGCTGGCGCGCGCGCTGCGCCTGCGCAGCCAGCCGGCCTCGCTGGTGTATGCCTCCACCAGCGGCGTGTATGGCGACTGCCAGGGCGCCCTGGTGCCCGAGACCCGGGCCCTGGCGCCCGCCACCCCGCGTGCACAGCGCCGCGTGAATGCCGAGCGCGCCGTGCGCCACCTGGGGCGCACGGGCGTGCGCGCCAGCATCCTGCGCATTCCCGGCATCTATGCGCCCGACCGCGAGGGCGGCACGCCCGAGACGCGGCTGCGCAAGGGCACGCCGGTGCTGTTGGCCGAGGACGATGTCTACACCAACCACATCCATGCCGACGACCTGGCCCGTGCCTGCCTGCGTGCGCTGTGGCAGGGGCGCGCGCAGCGCATCTACAACGTGTGCGACGAAAGCCACATCAAGATGGGCGACTATTTCGACCTGGCGGCCGACCTGTATGGCCTGCCGCGTCCGCCGCGCCTGCCGCGCAGCACGGCGCAGGCCCAGTTGCCGGTCGTGCTGCTGAGCTTCATGAGCGAGTCGCGCCGGCTGGACAACCGGCGCATGCTGCAGGAGCTGGGCCTGCGGCTGCGCTACCCCACGGTGGCCGAGGGCCTGCGCACTTAGGTTCTCAGGGCCTTTCCAGGCTGTTCGACTGCTGGCGCGCACGCCAGTCGGTGGGGGCCGGGCCGGGACCATACTGCAACGGGCGCTCGTTGCGGGCCCGGTCGGCGGCAGCGCGGCGGTCGCGCTCCATCTGGTCACGCCGCGCCTGCTCGCGTTCCCGTTCCGCTTGCTGGTCGCGGCGGTCCTGGTCGCGCCGGGCGTTGTCGCGATCCCGTTCACGGCGCTCGCGGTCGGCCTGGTCGCGCTGCGCCTGGTCCCGCTGTGCCTGCTCGCGGTTGCGTGCATGGTCGTGCCGCTCCTGGTCGCGGCGGGCCTCTTCACGTTGCCGGTCGCGCTCGCGCTCCCGTTCCCTTTCCCGTGCCGACTCACGTTCCTGGTGGTAGCGGCGGTCGCGTTCCATCTGGTCGCGCAGGGCCGCTTCGCGGTACTCCTGGTCCCGCTGGTCCTGCTCGCGCTGGCGCTCGCGTTCCTGGCGGTCGCGCTCCATCTCGCGCGCCATGGCCTCCAGGCGCCATTCGCTGTCGCGCCGCGCGTCTTCCTCGATGCGGCGCATGCGGTCCATGGCCTCCGCATAGGTGGGGCGGATGATCGCAGGCGGCGTGCTGCCGGGGTGGGGCCGAACGGTCGCGGGCGGCGGGGCAGCCGCCTTGGATGGCGCCGCTTTCGGGGCAGCTCCCGCCGCGGCGGACCCGGGTGGAATGGGCGAGGGGTAGCTGGCCAGATCGACGTGCTGCAGACCGGGCAGGCCCGATGGGCGGTGCGCACCCACCGAGGCCGTGGTGGGAGGCAGGGGCGACGCCACCGTCGAATCCTGCACGGGTGCAGCGGCAGGGCCGGGTAGAGCCGCCGGGGTTGGCAGCGGCTGTACGGGAGAGGGCTGGCTGGCCAGACGGGCGTACTGCAGGGCGAGGGGATGTGCCGGGTAGGTGCCGCGCGGGGCGCAGGCGGCCAACGCCGCAGCGATCAGGGACAGGCATGCCAGGCGCACGGGCAAAGGGGTCATGGAGCTCCTTGGGCAACCGCCAAACGACGGCGGTGTTCGCTCTAGACGCGCGATGGGGCCGGGCGGTTGACGCCAGCGCCTGCGGTATTTGGGTGGGTGCCAGGGGCCGCGCAGTGCCGTGCCTGGGAGGAGGGGGAACAGAGGGGGAACAGCGCAGGGCCGGGCTTCCCCGCAGGCCTCAGCAGGGCGCCTGTCCGCCGTTGGATCTGCAGACCCCGCCGGGGCCCGGGAAGCGCCCTGGGCCGTTGCGTGGGTAGGTGTTGCCCTGGTTGTCCGTGCAGCGGTAGTCCGAGCACTGCGTGAGCCGCGGAGGCGGCGGCTGGGGTGTCGTGGGGAAGGGCTGGGGAAACACCGCGGGCGGGTAGCCAGGGCTGTAGCGCGGTGGCACCACCACCACGCGCGGCTGCGCGGCGCGGGCGCGTTCGACCTCGGCATAGCCCTGGGGGCCCAGGCAATCGAGGTCCATCTGGCGCTGGGCGGCCTCCAGGCGCTGCCCGTACTCCTGCGTGGAGCGTGGGCCCTCGCCAGCCAGCATGTCGTAGTTGCGGCGTGAGCGCGCGCACTCGGGCGAGCGCGCATAGTCCTGCTGCAGCGGGGCGTTGGCGGCGCGCGCACGGTTGCGATCTTCGGCACGCCGGGCCTCGGCCTGGGCCGCATCGTTCTCTGCCTGCAGCCGTTGCTGCTTGCGCTCCAGCGCTTCGGCGGACAGTTGCCGGTCCAGCAGGATCTCTTCGGGCGTGCGGCGGGGCTCCACTTCGCGGGTCGCCTCGCCGCTGCTGCAGGCCCCGTCGGTGTACGTCACCTTGCCGGTGCGTGCATCGGTACAGCGGATGACCTGGGCCTGCGCGCCCAGGCACAGGCCTGCGAGGAACAGGCCGAAGAGGGTGGGGCGGAGGATGCAGGCCATGGTGTCTCGCAAGCTGGGGCCACTGTTCAGGGGTTGGATCGCATGCTGCCGCGCCAGCCGGTCGAAGCCTGGCTGAGGCCGGATTGGACCGGCCGGCTTTCGTTGCGGCTGCGGTCTGCGGCGGCACGGTTGTCGCGCTGGCGCTCCCGCTCCGCCTGCTGCAAGCGGCTCTCCTGCTCGCGCCGGGCGATGTCACGCTCGCGCTCCAGGCGTTCCCGGTGCGCCTGCTCGCGCTGGGCCTGCTCCCGATCGCGCTCGCGCTGCCGTTCCTTATCCCGTTCGCGCTCCTGGTGGTAACGGTGGTCGCGCTCCATCTGGTCGCGCAAGTCGTTCTCCCGGCGCAGGGCAGCCTCCCGATACTCCTTGTCGCGCCGGTCCTGCTCGCGCTGGCGCTCGCGTTCGGCATAGGCCTCAGGGCCCATGCAATCCATGTCCATGCGCTGCTGGGCGGCCTCCTTGAGCGGGCCATACTCCCGCGTGGAACGATGGTCCTGCTGGATGCGCAGCAGGTCGTAGGCACCGCGGGAGCCTGCGCACCCGGGCGAACGGGCATAGTCATACTGCCGCGGGGCATAGTCGGCGAGTGCAGGCTGGAGGTCCGCCGCGCGCTGCGCATCGGATGGCGCGGTACCACTGTCCGCCTGCAGTCGTTGCCGACTGCGCTCCAGCGCTTCGGCGTCAAGCCGCTGCTGCCGCAGTACCTCTTCAGGCGCTGGGCGTATCGTGACGGCGTGTGTGGCCTCGCCACTGTTGCATGTGCCGTCGGTGTAGGCGACTTTGCCGGTGCGCGCATCGGTACAGCGCGTCACCTGGGCCTGAGCGCCCAGGCACAGCCAGGCCGTGCAAAGGCCAAGTACAAGGTGGCGGGCCAGGATCATCCCGCGTCCTGCGGAACAGCCAGCCATTGCTCAGGGCTGTTCCTTGCTGTTCGATTGCTGTCGGGCACGCCAGTCGGTGGGTGCCGGGCCGGGGCCATACTGGCGGTTGTCGCCACGCGACCGCTCTGCGGCTGCGCGCCGGTCGCGCTCGATCTGGTCGCGGCGTGCCTGCTCGGCCTGGTTGCGGCGGTCCTGGTCAGCCTGGTTGCGGCGCTCCTGGTCGCGGCGGGCGTTGTCGCGGTCGCGATCACGGTCCCGATCGCGGCGTTCACGCTCGGCCTGTTCGCGCCATTGCTGCGGAGCGCGCTCACGTTCCCGCTCGCGCGCCCAGTCGCGCTCGTCGCGGCGGTTGCCGTAGTACGCCGGCGGCGGCGCCACGTACACGGGCTGCGGCGAATGGTAGACCGGCGGCGAATCGTAGATGATCGTCGACGAGCTCGGCGGGTAGTAGGTGGGGGCGGGTGCGTAGTACGGGTCACCCGGTACCGTGGCACAGCCGGTCAGCACGGCGCCCAGGACCGTGGCGGAGAGAACGCGGGCGATGGTATTTGTCATATGGATTCAGACTCCCGGCGCACGGGGCGCGTTCCGCGTTGCAGGTAAAGGCCCGGAAAACAACACCACGATGGTGTTACATCCGCCAGGCCGCTTGCAACTTGACGTTTGAGCCCCGCATTTGGTTGACCGGATACCAGTTTGCCGCAGACAGGCGTGCCGCGATAGCCCTTGCGGGTAGGCCAAATGCCACTGGCCGGGTAGGTGCGTGACATCGTTCACGCCCCAAGGCCCGCGTTGCCGCTGGTTGCGCCGCCGCAGCAGCGCAGCGGCCCGGCAACGGGCTGTTTTCTTACTTGGGCAGCACGCGGCGGATGGTCTCCGCCAGGTCTTCGGCCACGAACTTGGCCACGTAGCCATCGGCGCCCACGCTGCGCACGTGGTCTTCGTTGGCCGAGCCCGACAGCGAGGAATGGATCACCACCGGCAGTCCGTGGAAGCGCGCGTCCTGCTTGATGTTGCGGGTCAGCGTGAAACCGTCCATCTCGGGCATTTCCAGGTCGGTCAGCACCATGGCCACGCGGTCCAGCACCGTCTTGCCTTCGGCCTCGGCACTCCGGGCGATCGCGTTCAGCCGGTCCCAGGCTTCCTTGCCCGACTTGACCATCTCGTAGGGGGCGTTCAGGGCCTTGAGCTCCTGCTCGATGAGCGAGCGCGCCACGAAGGAATCGTCGGCCGCCAGGATGATGCTGCCGGGCTTGAGCTTGAGCTTGGCGCCCACCTTCTCCTCGGTGACCTCGTGGCCGTCCGAGGGCGAGACCATCTGCAGGATGGCCTCCACGTCCAGCACCTGGGCCAGGCGCGACTCGTCGGTGTTGCCATCCAGGCGGGCAATGCTGGTCACCAGCTTGCCCTTGGCACCGCTGGTTTCGGCCGAGAGCACCTGCTTCCAGTCCAGGCGCACGATGTCTTCCACCGATTCCACGGCGAAGGCCTGCGTGGTGCGTGCGTATTCCGTCACCAGCATGATGTTCAGGCCGGTCTGGGGCTTGCAACCCACGATGGAGGGCAGGTCCAGCACCGGAATCACCTGGCCGCGCAGGTTGACCACGCCCAGCGAATGCGCCGTGGTACCGGCAATGGGCGTGATGCTGGGCATGGCCACGATCTCGCGGATCTTGAACACGTTGATGCCGAACAGCTCGGACTTGCCCAGCGCGTTGTCGGTGCCCAGGCGGAACAGCAGCAGCTCGAACTTGTTGGTGCTGGTGAGGTTGGTCCGCTCGTCGATGTCCTGCTGCACTGCTTTCATGGGAATGTCCTTTGCGCTGATACGCGCGTTTACAAATTCTAGGATCAGAACGGTGTGCGCAGCACGTTAAATTGTCAGGGCGTACCCGAATGGGGTCTGCCCACCCCCCAACGTCGCGGCGCCGAGACACTGCAGGTGCATGTTCCGTGCCGGCCTGCTGTTGTTGCTGTTACATATCGGCGAAACGCTGCGCGCGGGCCCTTGGTGCCCAGGGCATGCCCTGGACATTTTGCTACAGGCCCGCCACCGGCCCATAGTGCAGCACGGTGGGAAAAGGGTCATAGAAATGGTGCAGCAGCGCCTTCCATTCCTGGTACTGGGGCGATTGGCGAAAGCCCACCTCGTGGTCCTCCAGGGTGTTCCAGCGCACCAGCAGTACATAGTCGTCCGGGCGCTCGATGCAGCGCTGCATTTCGTGCGACTGGTAGCCCGGCATCGAGGCGATGATGCGCCGGGCCTGGGCAAAGGCCTGCTCGAAGGCACTGGCCTGGCCGGGGCGGATGGTGAGTTGGGCGATTTCCAGGATCATGGGGCGGTCTGTTGGGGGTGGTGGGTGCAGCCCCGGTTGTACCCCAGACTCCCCGCTGGACTGCCCTGGGTCCAGGTTTTCTAGGCCGCGCTCGAGAGCGTAGCCGGTGCCGCCGCCCCTGCCGCGATCACCCCCAGCAGCGCCAGCATGGGTGCGTCCGAGGCATCGCAGGCCAGGCCCATGTGCCGATCGAAGGCCAGCGCTCCGTCCAGCGGCCGTACCACCGCGTGGCGCGCATGGGCTGCGTGCGATTGCGGCACCACCGCCAGGCCGATGCCGGCATCGACCATGTGCAGCAGCAGTTCCTCGCGCTCGGCGCTGGCGCGCACCGTGAGCGCAATGCCCCGCTCGGCCAGCAGGCGGATGAAGGACTGGTGCAGCGGGCAGTGGGGCCATTCGATCAGCGGCAGGCCCTTGAGGTCGGCCACGCCAAAGCGCTTCCTGAAGCGCAGCGGGTGCTGGCCGGGTACCAGCATCACATAGGGTTCGCGCCACAGGGGAAAGAAGGTGTCGCCGGGTGCCTTGCAATGCTCGGCCACCAGACGCAGCCGGGAGTCCTCGGCACTGGCGGTCAGGCGGACCAGGGCGTGGGGCAGGTGCTGCTCCAGCTGCGCCAGCAGCGGCGCGGCCGGGCCCACGAGCAGGGTGTCCTGGAGGAAGATGCGCAGGGTCTCGCGCGGCGCCTCGCGGAAGTCGCGCACCATGGCGCTCGCGTCCGCCAGCAGGCTGCAGGCGCGCGGGTACAGGCGGTGGCCCTCGGGCGTGGGCGCCAGGCCGCTGCGGCTGCGCTCGAACAGCATCGCGTCGAGCGCATCCTCCAGCCCCTTGATGGCCATGCTGATGGACGGCTGCGCCACGAAGCAGCGCCGCGCGGCCGCCGTCACCGAGCGTTCCTCGTAGGCGGCCACGAAGTAACCGAGCGCGCGCAGGTCAAACAGCATGCTGGCGGAAGGCTCTGCTTCCCACGGCGTTGTACTTGGTCGCCATGCGTCGAACGAGCGCGGCCTGGGCCAGCGACCGCCGCGCAAGGGCCGCCCCGCCGCGCTGGCGGTGTCCCCCTTCCCGAATGGCGCAGCCATTCGAGAGAAGGGG
>NZ_AKJX01000230.1 GCF_000276605.1 Acidovorax sp. CF316
TGCTTCGCAATCTGGGGGGGGCGCCCCCAGCGCGGCGGGGCGGCCCTTGCGCGGGGGCGCTGGCTTGGGGCGCGCCAGTTGCGTCGGATGTCGGTGCGTGCGCGTTCTGGCACAGGGGTTGCATGGCTTTGTCATGCAGGCGACGCAGGAGCCAATTCACTCTGGATACTGTGGATAACCTCTAATCGAAAAAGGGGTCTGCCCTTTAAAATTGGCCTGCCCGCCATCGCTGGTGGTCGGGTATCTTGTACAAGGTTTTTCTGAATATGCTGTTACCCGACTGGGTTGTACTGAACGCGGCCATCGACTGGCTGGGCCACGGACTGTGGAACCTCGCCTGGTGGCAGATCGTGCTGTACACGCTGGCGACGACCCACATCACGATCGCGGCCGTCACCATCTTTTTGCACCGCTCGCAAGCCCACCGTTCGGTGGATCTGCATGCGATTCCTTCGCATTTCTTCCGTTTCTGGCTGTGGGTCGGCACCGGCATGGTGACCAAGGAGTGGGTCGCCATCCACCGCAAGCACCACGCCAAGTGCGAGACCGCGGATGACCCGCACAGCCCGCAGACGCGTGGCCTGGATACCGTGATGTGGCGCGGCGCCGAGTTGTACCGCGCGGAATCGAAGAACCTCGAGACCATGAAGAAGTTCGGCCACGGCACGCCCGATGACTGGATGGAGCGCAATGTCTACACCCGCTTCGGCTGGCAGGGCGTGGGCCTGATGCTGGTGCTCGACCTGGCGCTGTTCGGTGCTGCAGGCGCGGCCGTCTGGGCCGTGCAGATGCTCTGGATCCCGTTCTGGGCCGCGGGCGTGGTCAACGGCGTGGGCCACTACTGGGGCTACCGCAACTTCGAGGCGACGGACGCCAGCACCAACCTCTCGCCCTGGGGCCTGGTCATCGGTGGCGAAGAGCTGCACAACAACCACCACACCTACCCGACCTCGGCCAAGTTCTCGGTCAAGCCCTATGAGTTCGACATCGGCTGGGCCTACATCAGCCTGATGAAGAAGCTTGGCTGGGCCACGGTCAAGAAGGTACCGCCCAAGCTGCTGCGCGGCGACGTGAAACCCGTGGCCGACGAAAAGACGCTGGAGGCCCTGATCGCCAACCGCTACGAGGTCATGGCCGGCTATGCCCGCGGCGTGCGCCAGGCCTGCAAGGACGAGATCGCCGCGCTGCAGGCGCGCCAGGCCGACGCCTCGGTGCTCAAGGCCGCCAAGCGCTGGCTGCACCGCGACGCCGAAAAGGTGCCCGCGAATGCACAGTCCCAGCTGGCCCAGGCGCGCGCTGCCCACCCGGCCCTGGACAAGATGGTGACCATGCGCGAGGAACTGCGCCAGATGTGGCTCAACACCACGCAGTCGCGCGAGCAGCTCACGGCCGACCTGCAGGCCTGGTGCCGCCGCGCCGAAGAGAGCGGCATTGCCGCCCTGCGCGATTTCTCCGTCAACCTGCGGGCCGCGCGCGCCTGACGGTGTCTTTGCAGGGCTTGCGCAAGGCAAGGCCATGCAGGGTCTGCGTTCCGCAGGGGACCTCCGGCACCCTGTGACCACTGCCTGGTCCCATCGATGGATGTAGACGCCCTGCACACCCACGCCGCCTTTGCGGCACTCATCGCACTGCTCCAGTGGGTGGGGTTCACACCCTTGTTGTGGCCCTGGCTGGCCACTACGGCGGTCGGGCGGCAACTGGGTTTTCTGCCGACCCTGTGTGTAGGGGTGGGCATTGGCTTGCTGGCAAACTTCCAGGTCTTTTTCGCTGCGGTGGCGGCAGGCCAGGGAGGATGGCCTGCCTGGGTGCTGCCGGCCGGCGCTGCCGCGCTCACGGTGCTGGCCTGGGGCGGGCTCGTGCGCTGTTTTCGGCACGCGCAACCTGCGGTGCAATCTCTCCTTGTCACGAACCCCTGGTATCGGGACGCCATCGGCATGGCCGCTGTCATCGTGGCCCTCGCCCTGTACGTCCAGGATGTGGCCCTTTCCCACCCAGGCGTCTTCGATGCCTGGGACACCATCAGCAGCTGGAACCGCTGGGCGATGGAGTGGCATCGCCAGACCCTGCCCACGAATACGTCGGGCTACCCACAACTGCTGCCAACGGCCTTGGCCGGTTTGTATCGATGGGTCGACCCGCGGGCCGCAGAGCCGGTGGCGCGGCTGTTCCTGCTGTTGTTCCCTGCATTGCCCTGCCTGCTTTTCGTGGATGGATACCGGCGCTGGCGTGACGACGCCTTTCTCTGGGGATGTGCGGCCTGGCTCGTTTTGCTGCGCTTCGCGTTCCGGGGCATGGCCGATTCTGGCTATGCCGATGTGCCGGTGGCCTGCTTCGTTGCGGTGACTGCCTATCTGCTGTTGCTGGGCTGCCGTGGTGCAGTGAACCTCCGCATGGCCTTGGCGCTGGCCGCCATCGGTGCCGCCGCAGCGCTACTGACCAAACAGCCCGGCGGTATCGCATGGTTGCTTTGGCTGGGCATGGCGGCCGTGCTTTTGGTGCGCCGGCAACTGTCCTGGCCCTCGGCCTTTGGCAAGGCGGCGCTTTTTCTGCTGCTTGCTGCGCCCTGGTACCTGTGGGTGGCTTGGTGGATCTGGACGGGGGCCGATGTCACGAACATCGACTACCTTGTCGGCTCCATCCACGCGGGTCGGAGCTGGGGCCAGCGCATCGGCCACGCTCTGCAGGGGCCGCTCATGGGCGCGCTCGCCGGTTTTGGCTCGGCTGCCGTGGCTGCCAGTGCCATCGGTGCACTGCTGGCTGCGGCGTGCAGGAGTCCGGGCGGCAGGCGGCTGGTGTTCGGCCTGTGCCTGCCTTACCTGCTGCTGTGGGCCAGCTTGTTCTCCTACGACATCCGCAACTTCCTGCCCGTGGTGGTGCCGGTCGCCTGGGCCTTGGGTATTGGCGTGCGCAATATCCTCGGTGCATTCTCCAGAAAGCGGCCACCGGCCGCTGCGGGCGAGGTTGCCGTGGTGGCTTCGATCCAGCCCGGGCTGCGCCGATGGGGCCCCGCCGTTGCCCTGGCTGCCGTCGCCATGCTGGCATGGGTGGCGCCCTGGAGCATCGAGGACCTGCGCCTGCGCCAGTCGGCGTTGCAGCGGGAGACCGGCGATCCGGTGCTGAACCGCTATCTGATCGACTACGAGCGCAACCCAGGCTTCGACGGGGTGCTGATGGGGACCTATTCATCCATGCTGATCATCGAAGAGTTGAGGCGCCATACGGTCATGCTCACGAGCGATCCCAACGTGCTGCCCCGCGCGTTGCATCAAGCGTTGGAGCGGGGCCGGCCCTGGTGCGAATTGGTCGCCATTGCGCCGCGGTTCGCGCCGGTTCGCTACCTGCTGCTGCACCGCTTCATTCTGTCGCCCACGATCGAATCCTCCCTGGCCGAAGGTTCGTTGCACGTCATCCACGAGCAAGGGGATTTGCGCTTCATGCGTGTCAGCTGCCCACCTCTCCCTGGCCTGTGAGTGACTGGCCTGTACCAGGATGGGCGTTGGTGCGTTCCCTGGGGCCGTGTATCGCAATGGCGCTGTCAGCCGCAGGGTGCGCGCTCTTGGTGAACAGCCGCCGCAGGCCGTCCCGAAGCCGCTGCAAGGCCTGGTGCCCTGGGCGACTTGTTTCATGGGCGCTGCCTTGCTGCGGCATCTCGGGCGGCGTCAGCAGGAGCGTGGCGGGCGAAGACATCCCGGCCTGCATGCCCACCCAGGCGCCTTGTGCGCTGCGCCATGCCATGTGGGGCAGCAGGTGGATCGGGAAGGGGACGCCAGGGTGGTGCGCCGGAGCGCTGTTCAGGACGGCAGTGCCCGAGAGGCAGCGCAACTCGCTGCTCGCATCCAGCCAGACGAGCTGGCCCTGGCCCGGCTGCAGGCGCAGCGTCCGGCCAGCGCCGTCCTGGGCTCTGACAGGTTGCACAGGGGCTTCAGGGCAGGAGGCGCCACTGGCCGTGAAGGATGGGGTAGGGTGCTGCTGTTTCATGCCTTGAGCGTAGAACCGTAGACTGCATCGCAACAGGCACAGGGATGCGTGGCGCGGTGCGAAGCAGCGGAAGGATTTCTGCTCTGTTTCGGTTGGATTTCGGCAACCCTGTATCTGTTCTGGTTGCCGGTTCGAGCGCATCATCGACCCGCCATGCCTGTATCTTCTGAAGAAAACCTCCCCCTGTACCGCCAACTGGCCGACCACTACCAGCAGGCGGTGGCCCAGGGCGTGCTGCTGCCCGGCGCGCGCATGCCGTCGGTGCGCGAGCTGATGCAGCGCCATGGCGTGAGCCTGTCGACCGCGCTGCAGGCGCTGCGCACCTTGGAGGAGCAGGGCAGCGTGCAGGCGCGTCCCCGGGTCGGCTATTTCGTGCAGGACCACCGGGTGCACCTGCTGGACCACAGCAGCGAACCCGACCCCCGCTGCCCGGTGCAGCAGATCGACGGGGCCCAGTTCGCGGGCATCAACGAGCGCATCTCGCTGTGGCTGGAGCAGGGGCGCCGGGCCCAGGTGCGCGTGGACCTGGGGGCGGCCATGCCCGCGCCCGAGCTGTTCGACCACCTCACCCTCAACCGGGTCGGCGCGGCACTGCTGCGCGAGTTTCCCGAGGTGCTGGTGCAGGGCAATTCACGGCCCGGCACCCACCCCCTGTTCCAGGCCGCCATGGCCCGGCAGGCGCTGGAAGTTGGCGTGAACGTGGCACCGCAGGAGGTGATGGCCACCCTGGGCAATTCGGATGCGGTGAACCTGGCGCTCGCCGCAGTGACCGAGCGCGGCGACGTGGTGGCCGTGGAGTCGCCCACCTTCTATGGCGTGCTGCAGGCGGTGGAGACCCAGAACCTGCGCGCGCTGGAGATCCCCAGCAGCTCGCGCACCGGCATCTCGCTCGACGCCCTGGAGCTGGCCGTGCAGAGCGAACCGCGCCTGAAGGCCGTGGTGGTGGTGCCGCACCTGCAGATGCCCAATGGCGCGCTCATGCCCGACAGCCACAAGGAGCGGCTGGTGGCCTTCTGCCGGCGCCACCAGCTGGCGCTGATCGAGGACGACATCTACCGCGAGCTGGTCGATGCGCCCGTGCTGCAGCGCCCGCTCAAGGCCTGGGACGAGACGGGGCAGGTGATCTACTGCGTGTCCTTCAACAAGACGCTGGCGCCGGGCCTGCGCCAGGGGTGGATGAACGGCGGGCGCTGGCACGAGCGCATCCAGATCCTGAAGTTTGCCCGCACCCGCAACATGCAGGTATGGGCCCAGTTGCTGGCGGCGCGCACGGTGGGCACACCCGCGCACGAGCGCCACCTGCGCCGCTTTCGCAGTGCGCTCAGGGTGCAGCGCGAGCGCAGCGTGCAGATGGTGGCGCGGCATTTTCCGCAGGGCACGCGCCTGTCGGTGCCGCCCGGCGGGCTCAGCCTGTGGATCGAGCTGCCGGCCGGTGTCTCTTCATCCCTGCTGTTCGAGCAGGCCCTGGCCTTGGGCATCCGCGTGGCGCCAGGGCCGATCTTCTCCAATTCGGGGCGCTACGAGGGCTTTTTGCGCCTGAGCTGCGGCCTGCCGTTCTCGCCCGAGGTGGAGTGGGCCTATGGTGAGCTGGGGCGCCTGCTGCATGAGCAGGCGGGCGCGGTGCGGCGGGCCGCGTGATCTCTGCCTTCGTTCGTGTGCAGCGGCCAAAGAAAAAGCCGCCCGGCGGGTGCCGGGCGGCTTTTTTCTGGGGTAAACCAAGGCCGAATTACTTCAGCTTGATTTCCTTGTATTCCACATGCTTGCGTGCCTTGGGATCAAATTTCATGATCAGCATCTTTTCGGGCATGGTCTTCTTGTTCTTCGTCGTCGTGTAGAAGTGACCGGTACCCGCAGTGGATTCCAGCTTGATCTTGTCGCGTCCGCCTTTGCTTGCCATGGTGTTTCTCCTTAAGCCTGGCCACGTGCGCGCAGGTCTGCGAGCACAGAGTCAATACCGTTCTTGTCGATCAAACGCAGGGCGGCGCTCGAAACGCGCAGGCGAACCCAGCGGTTTTCGGTCTCGACCCAGAAACGGCGGTATTGCAGGTTCGGCAGGAACCGGCGCTTGGTTTTGTTGTTGGCGTGGGAAACGTTGTTCCCGACCATGGGCTTCTTGCCCGTTACGTCGCAGACGCGTGCCATGAGGACACTCCGATACTGTTCAACGGCCGTTCGCCCGGTGCCCCTGGGGGATCTCCCAAGGGCTGGCTTGCGGCCTCACCTCGCCAGAAAGGGTGGCGGTAACCCCGGGCATCCCAGAAAAAGAGGCCCGATTTGGATTTTTTGCCTGCAAGAAAACGGGTAGCAGATACCCGCCTGAATTCAGGAAAGCCTCGGATTATAGCGGCCCGCGCGCAGTGGCGTCAAATGGCGTCCCGGCGCGGCGGTTTTCACTCCTGCTCGAGGAAGCGCTGGGCGTCCAGTGCGGCCATGCAGCCCGTGCCGGCGCTGGTGATGGCCTGGCGGTACACGTGGTCCGCCACGTCGCCGGCCGCGAACACGCCGGGCACGCTGGTCTGCGTGGCAAAGCCCTTGAGCCCGCCCTGGGTGATGAGGTAGCCGCCTTCCATCTCCAGCTGGCCCTTGAAGATATCGGTGTTGGGCGAGTGGCCGATGGCGATGAAGCAGCCATGCAGCGTGATGTCCTCGGTGCTGCCGTCCTTGGTGCTCTTGATGCGGATGCCGGTCACGCCGGTGGCGTCGCCCAGCACCTCGTCCAGGGTGTTGAACAGCTTGAGCTCGATCTTGCCGGCGGCGACCTTCTCGTTGAGCTTGTCCACCAGGATGGGCTCGGCCTTGAACTTGTCGCGGCGGTGCACCATGGTGACCTTGCTGGCGATGTTGGAGAGATACAACGCTTCTTCGACGGCCGTGTTGCCGCCGCCGACCACGGCCACGGGCTTGTCGCGGTAGAAGAAACCGTCGCAGGTGGCGCAGCCCGAGACGCCCCGGCCCATGAAGGCCTCTTCGGAGGGCAGGCCCAGGTACTTGGCCGATGCGCCGGTCGCCAGGATCAGCGCGTCGCAGGTGTAGGTGCCGCTGTCACCGGTGAGGGTGAAGGGGCGCTTGCTGAAGTCGACCTTGTTGATGTGGTCGAAGATGACCTGGGTCTTGAAGCGCTCGGCGTGCTCCAGGAAACGCTGCATCAGCTCCGGCCCCTGCACGCCGTTCACGTCGGCCGGCCAGTTGTCGACTTCCGTCGTGGTCATCAGCTGGCCGCCCTGGGACATGCCGGTGATCAGCACCGGATTGAGGTTGGCGCGGGCTGCATAGACCGCTGCGGTGTAGCCGGCAGGACCGGAGCCGAGGATCAGAACTTTCGCGTGTTGGGTGGTAGACATGGTAAAAGCCTGTGTTTTGCGCCCGCTACACGGGGCGCTGTTGGGAAAGCTGGGGGGCGGGGCGCCAAGTATCAACCGCGCTCGGTCGCCACACGCAGCCCCAATTTCAATCACGGCGATTGTAAGAACCCATCAGGGCGCGCGAGGATGCGCCCTGAATAACCCGCTGCGGCACCGGTGGAGCCGCGCCTTTAGAGAGGAGAAGTTTCCATGTCAACGATGTTGTCCAACCTGGACCTGCTGCGCCGGGTACCGCTGTTTTCGCTGCTCACCGTGGCCCAGGCCGAGGTGATCAGTGGTGCCGTGGTCAAGAAGCGCTTCAAGCGCGGCGAGGCGCTGGTCGAGCAGGGGCAAAAATCCAACGCGCTGTTCATCCTGCTCACCGGGCGGGCGCGCGTGCTCACGACCGACAGCCGGGGCCGCGAGGTGATCCTGGCCAACCTGGCGCAGGGGGACTACCTGGGCGAGATGAGCATCATCGACAACGAACCCCATTCGGCCACCGTGCGCGCCGAGGTGCAGACCGATGTGCTGATGCTCGGGCGCACCGAATTCGCACGCTGCCTGACGGAAAACGCCTCGATGTCGCTGGTGGTCATGCGCGGGCTGGTCAAGCGCTTGCGCCATGCCGACCGCAAGATCGAATCCCTGGCCCTGCTCGATGTGTACGGCCGCGTGGCCCATGCGCTGCTGGATTTTGCGACCACCGATGCGCAGGGCCAGCGCATCATCCGCGACAAGATCTCGCGCCAGGACCTGGCCAAGATGGTCGGTGCCTCGCGCGAGATGGTCAGTCGCGTCATGAAGGACCTGGAGGAGCGCGGTTTCATCGAGGTGCTGCCCACCGGTGCCACGGTGCTCAAGGACCGTCTGGACGCGCTGGGCTGAGACGGCTTCTGCGCAGCGGCGCGCAGGTGTCCATAGGGTAAGCTTGTCGCGGCACGCTTATGACCTACTCACTCAATACATTGAACGCATCGTCCGCCGTGAAGTCGCCGCCCCGCTCGGGCGCGGCCCGCTTCGGGCATGAAATCGGCCTGGTGCTGGGGCTCCTGGCCCTGGTCTTCTGGCTGCTGGCGCTGGTCAGCTACTCCGCGCAGGATGCCGCCTGGTCGTCCTCCGGCCCCTCGGATTCGCGTGCCGTGCTCAACTGGGCCGGGCGCTTGGGTGCCTGGCTGGCCGATGGCAGCTACTTTGCCCTCGGTTTCTCGGTCTGGTGGTGCGTGGCGGCGGGCGTGCGCTCGTGGCTGTCGTCGCTGGCGCGCTGGATGCGCGGCGGTGAGGTGCTGCCCGGTGCCGTGAGCCCCATGGCGCGTCGCGGCCTGTTCTGGGGCGGGCTGGTGGTGCTGATGTGTGCCAGCACCGCGCTCGAATGGTCGCGCCTGTACCGCTTCGAATCGCTGCTGCCCGGCCATGCCGGCGGCGTGCTCGGCTACCTCACGGGGCCGGCCAGCGTCAAATGGCTGGGCTTCACCGGCTCGGCCCTGTTGTGCATCGTGCTCGCCGTGCTGGGCGCGGCCCTGGTGTTCCGTTTTTCCTGGGGCCATGTGGCCGAGGTGCTGGGCGGGCGCATCGATGCGCTGGTGCAGTCGCGCCGTACGCAGCGCGAGGTGGCCAAGGATGTGGCCGTGGGCCGCAAGGCCGCGCGCGAGCGCGCCGTGGTGGTGCTGGAAGAAAAGACCGAGAGCGAGGAACACCACCCGCAGCCGGTGCAGATCATCGAGCCCGTGCTGGTCGACCTGCCGCTGAGCACCCGTGTGGTCAAGGAGCGGCAAAAGCCCCTGTTCACCGAGATGCCCGACAGCAAGCTGCCGCTGGTGGACCTGCTCGACGGCCCGCAGCAGCGCCAGGAGACCGTGGCGCCCGAGACGCTGGAGATGACCAGCCGCCTGATCGAGAAGAAGCTCAAGGATTTTGGCGTAGAAGTGCGCGTGGTCGCGGCCATGCCCGGCCCGGTGATCACACGCTACGAGATCGAGCCCGCCACGGGCGTGAAGGGCTCGCAGATCGTGGGCCTGGCCAAGGACCTGGCGCGCTCGCTGAGCCTGGTCTCCATCCGCGTGGTGGAAACCATCCCCGGCAAGAACTTCATGGCGCTGGAGTTGCCCAACGCCAAGCGCCAGTCGATCCGGTTGTCCGAGATCCTCGGCTCGCAGGTCTACCACGAGGCCAAGAGCATGCTCACCATGGGCCTGGGCAAGGACATCGTGGGCAACCCGGTGGTGGCCGACCTGGCCAAGATGCCGCACGTGCTGGTGGCCGGTACCACGGGCTCGGGCAAGTCGGTGGGGATCAACGCCATGATCCTCTCGCTGCTCTACAAGGCCGAGGCGCGCGACGTGCGCCTGCTGATGATCGACCCGAAGATGCTGGAAATGTCGGTCTACGAAGGCATTCCGCACCTGCTGGCGCCCGTGGTCACCGACATGAAACAGGCCGCCCACGGCCTGAACTGGTGTGTGGCCGAGATGGAGCGCCGCTACAAGCTCATGAGCAAGCTCGGCGTGCGCAACCTGGCTGGCTACAACACCAAGATCGACGAGGCCAAGGCGCGCGAGGAGTTCCTCTACAACCCCTTCAGCCTCACGCCCGAGGAGCCCGAGCCGCTGCAGCGCCTGCCGCACATCGTGGTCGTCATCGACGAACTGGCCGACCTGATGATGGTGGTGGGCAAGAAGATCGAAGAGCTGATCGCGCGCCTGGCGCAGAAGGCGCGCGCCGCCGGCATCCACCTGATCCTGGCCACCCAGCGCCCCAGCGTGGACGTGATCACCGGCCTGATCAAGGCCAACATCCCGACCCGCATCGCCTTCCAGGTGAGCAGCAAGATCGACAGCCGCACCATCCTCGACCAGATGGGCGCCGAAGCCCTGCTGGGCATGGGCGACATGCTCTACATGGCCAGCGGCACCGGACTGCCGATCCGCGTGCACGGCGCCTTCGTGTCGGACGAAGAAGTGCACCGTGTCGTCCATTACCTCAAGGAACAAGGGGAGCCGGACTACATAGAGGGCGTGCTCGAAGGCGGAACTGTGGACGGCGACGGGGATCTGTCAGGGGAGGGCGGTGGCGGTGAAGGGGGTGAAAAAGACCCCATGTACGACCAGGCCGTGGAAGTGGTCCTCAAGGACCGCAAGGCCAGCATCTCCTACGTCCAGCGCAAGCTGCGCATCGGCTACAACCGCTCGGCGCGCCTGCTGGAGGACATGGAGAAGGCGGGCCTGGTCAGCGGCCTCACCGCCAGCGGCCAGCGCGAAGTGCTGGTGCCTGCTCGCCCTGAATGAGGCGTTGCGGGCCCGGCGCCCACCACCCAAGGAGTCTATTTTTGAAAAAAGTTGTGACAGCCATCGTGATCGCGGCCAGTGCCCAGTGGGCCAGCGCGGACGGGCTCAAGAGCCTCGAATCCTTCATGAAGAGCACCCAGACGGGCCGCGCCGAGTTCACCCAGGTGGTGACCTCGCCGCCCAAGGAGGGGCAGACGGCGCGCACCAAGAACTCCAGCGGATCGTTCGAGTTCCAGCGCCCGGGGCGCTTCAAGTTCGTCTACAAGAAGCCCTTCGAGCAGACCATCGTGGCCGATGGCCAGACCCTGTGGCTGCACGACGTGGACCTGAACCAGGTCACGCAGCGCGCCCAGGCCCAGGCCCTGGGCACCACACCGGCGGCCCTGCTGGCCTCGGCCCCCGACCTGTCGGCGCTCAAGGCCGACTTCACGCTCGAGGCGGCGCCCGAGGCCGACGGCCTGCAATGGGTGCTGGCGCGCCCCAAGGCCAAGGACGGGCAACTGCAGAGCGTGCGCGTGGGCTTCGCGGGTGAGCAGCTGGCGGCCCTGGACATCCTGGACAGCTTCGGCCAGCGCTCGGCCATCCGCTTCAGCGGCATGCAGGCCAACCCGCCGCTGCCGGCCGGCACCTTCCAGTTCAAGCCGCCTGCCGGGGCGGACGTGGTCAAGCAGTAGGCGGACGCTGCGGCCTATTTCTTCTGGATGACGCCGCGCGCATAGCCGCCGTGCGCCGAGGGCAGCACCATGCAGATCATGGCGCGGCCCTGCTGCTTTTCGAGCTGCTGGACCACGGTGCGCTGCTCGTCGTAGTCCTCGCCGGCACGCAGGTCTGCCGCGGTCTTCTTGATGCGCTTGAGCAGCTCCTGCACCTTGTCGTCGTTGATGCCGAGGTTGGGGCAGTTCTTGGCCGCGAAATCGGCCGACGCGAGGGCCGAGCCCAGCTGGGCCTCGATGGCCTCGGCTTCGGTCACGTCGGCATGGGCGGCTGCTGCCAGCAGGGTCAGGGAAACGCTGAGCAGCAGGCTGGAAAGGGAGCGTTTGGTGGGATGGGTCATGGTGTGCGTGATCGAATGGGAGGAGGCTGGGGGCAACGGCCTCACCAGAGGTAGGCCTCGGGCAACTGGCCCGAGTGCCGGCGGTGGCGGGTCGGTTGGGTCTTTCCTTCGTGGATGACCATTTCCGGCCCCTCGAAGGATATCTGTGCGCGCCGGGTCAGGGTGCGCCCGCGCACGGTAAACACCATCTCGATGCCCGTCGGATCGCTCGCCACCTTCCAGGTGCCGTCCAGGCTGCGCAGAGCATCGATCTCGCCCTTCTTGAGGTAGAGCCGCACCGTGCCATCGGGCAGGAACTGCACGATGTTGGAGGAGGGCGAGTACTCCTCCCACCAGCCGACCAGGGCCGTGGCCGTGTCCTGCACGACCGCGCTCGCGGCGGGGCGCGTGCTCTGTGCGTGGGCCTGCAGCGCAGGCAGGGCGAAGCTGGAGAAGGCCAGGGCGGCCAGCGCGAGCGGGCGCAGCCAATGCCGAAGTGGGTGCGAATGTGCCATGGCGAGGAAAATAGGGCAGTTGTCTGCCCGCTTTATAGGCCAGGCCCGGGCAGGTTCATGCCAGGGGCCGCAGGATTCTGTGACATTGTTGGCGTTTCGGGTGCGGGCCTGTGTTGGAATCGGGCATGCCGTCCGCTTGCAGTGGGCTGCCGAACCTCCATCTGGATGCTGTGCCCGCCATGGCATCCACCCTTCCACGATGGCCCCTTTCATGAGTTCCTCGCGCAGTTCTTCGTCCTCTCCTGCCTCCGGCGCCACCCACCAGCCGCTGGCCGAGCGCCTGCGCCCGCGCACGCTCGGCGAAGTGATCGGGCAGCAGCAGGTGCTCGGGCCGGGCATGCCGCTGCGCCTGGCCTTCGAGTCGGGCCGCCCGCACAGCTGCATCCTGTGGGGCCCACCGGGCGTGGGCAAGACCACCATCGCGCGCCTGATGGCCGACGCCTTCGACGCGCAGTTCATCAGCATCAGTGCCGTGCTGGGCGGGGTCAAGGACATCCGCGAGGCGGTGGAACGCGCCGAACTCGCGCGCGATGGCCTCATGCAGCAGCGCACCATCGTCTTCGTGGACGAGGTGCACCGCTTCAACAAGAGCCAGCAGGACGCCTTCCTGCCGCACGTGGAAAGCGGCCTGTTCACCTTCATCGGCGCGACCACCGAGAACCCCTCGTTCGAGGTCAATTCTGCGCTGCTATCGCGCGCTGCGGTCTATGTGCTGCAGCCCCTGTCGGCCGAAGATCTGCAGCAGCTCGTGGCACTGGCCCAGCAGCAGGGCGCCCTGCCGGCCATCGAGCAGGACGCCATCGACCGGCTCGTGGCCTATGCCGACGGCGATGCCCGGCGCCTGCTCAACACGCTGGAAACCCTGGCCATGGCGGCCACGCAGGAGCAACTGGCCGAGATCTCGGATGCGTGGCTGCTCAAGGTGCTGGGCGAGCGCATGCGCCGCTACGACAAGGGCGGCGAGCAGTTCTACGACACCATCAGCGCGCTGCACAAATCCGTGCGTGGCTCCGATCCCGATGCGGCGCTGTACTGGCTGGTGCGCATGCTCGATGGCGGGGCCGACCCGCGCTATATGGCGCGGCGCTTGGTGCGCATGGCCAGCGAGGACATCGGCCTGGCCGACCCGCGCGCGCTGCGCCTGGCGCTCGATGCCGCCGAGGTCTATGAGCGCCTGGGCACGCCCGAGGGCGAGCTGGCGCTGGCCGAGTGCGTGGTTTACCTTGCCGTTGCGCCCAAGTCTAATGCCGTCTACAAGGCCTACAACGCGGCGCGCGCCTGGGTCAAGCAAGATGGCACGCGCCCGGTGCCCATGCACCTGCGCAATGCACCGACCAAGCTCATGAAGCAGCTCGACTACGGCAAGGGCTACCGCTACGCGCACGACGAGGAGGACGGCTTCGCGGCGGGCGAAAACTACCTGCCCCAGGGCATGCAAGCGCCCGGCTACTACCAGCCGGTGGAGCGCGGACTTGAAATCAAGATCGCACAGAAATTGCGTGAGCTGCGTGATCGCAACAGCACGGCCGATGGCGCAGTGCACCCCGAGGACTGAAGGGCAGCAGGACAAATTGCGTTGAATCCGGCGTTATGCCGATTTTGCATGAGTGCGGTAATAAGTTTGCGCAGCAATATTCTTGCGTGTATCAAAATTACTTATGTACCCGGGCGGTCGCTGATGGACTTGCGAACCCGAGGGAAAACCCCGCCAATCCTGGAGGGGGGCTCCTGACACTACTGGCTACAATCCCGTCCACAAACCCGCACAGCTGCATTTCTGGCGGGTTTTTTGCTAGATGGCAGTCGGGCCCACAAGGCTGTACCGATTCCGGTGCCTGCGCTTGGGGTGCGTTACAAACGAAGGACTTCTCTTATGGACATTTTGCTGCAACAGATCATCAACGGTCTGGTTCTCGGCAGCATGTACGCCTTGATAGCCTTGGGCTATACGATGGTGTACGGCATTATTCAACTGATCAACTTCGCCCACGGCGAGGTGCTCATGATCGGTGCACTCACCAGTTGGAGCTGTATCGGCCTGATGCAAGGGGCCATGCCCGGCGCACCTGGCTGGCTGATCCTGCTGCTGGCGACCATCATTGCCTGCGTGGTCGCGGCCACCCTGAACTTCGTGATTGAAAAAGTCGCCTACCGGCCGCTGCGCAGCAGTCCGCGCCTGGCCCCCCTGATCACCGCGATCGGCATGTCCATCCTGCTGCAGACGCTGGCCATGATCATCTGGAAGCCCAACTACAAGCCCTATCCGACGATGCTCCCGAGCTCGCCGTTCCAGATCGGTGGCGCCTTCATCACCCCCACCCAGATCCTGATCCTGGGCGTGACTGCGATCGCCCTGGCCTCGCTGGTCTACCTGGTGAACCACACCAACCTGGGCCGCGCGATGCGCGCCACGGCAGAGAACCCCCGCGTGGCCTCGCTGATGGGTGTCAAGCCCGACATGGTGATCTCGGCCACCTTCATCATCGGTGCCATCCTGGCGGCCATCGCCGGCATCATGTACGCCTCCAACTACGGCACGGCGCAGCACACCATGGGCTTCCTGCCGGGCCTCAAGGCCTTCACGGCCGCCGTGTTCGGCGGCATCGGCAACCTGGCCGGCGCAGTGGTCGGCGGCATCCTGCTGGGCCTGATCGAAGCCATCGGCTCGGGCTACATCGGCGCCCTCACAGGCGGCCTGCTGGGCAGCCACTACACCGACATCTTTGCTTTCATCGTGCTGATCATCATTCTCACGCTGCGTCCTTCGGGTCTGCTGGGTGAGCGTGTGGCGGATCGAGCCTGAGGACCCTCGCCATGAAGAACAACAACCTTGCCAAATGGGTCGTCGGCGGCATCGCGCTGCTGATCCTCCCGCTGATCCTGCAATTCTTCGGCAACGCCTGGGTGCGCATCGCCGACCTGGCCCTGCTGTACGTGATGCTGGCCCTGGGCCTGAACATCGTGGTCGGCTACGCCGGCCTGCTCGACCTGGGCTACGTGGCCTTCTATGCCGTGGGTGCCTACCTGTTCGCGCTGATGGCATCGCCCCACCTGGCCGATACCTTCACAGCCTTTGCGGCCATGTTCCCCAACGGCCTGCACACCTCGCTGTGGCTGGTGATACCGTTGGCGGCGCTGGTCGCGGCGCTGTTCGGGGCCTTGCTCGGGGCGCCCACGCTCAAGCTGCGCGGCGACTACCTGGCCATCGTGACGCTGGGCTTCGGTGAAATCATCCGCATCTTCCTGAACAACCTGGACCACCCGGTCAACCTGACCAACGGCCCCAAGGGCCTGGGGCAGATCGACTCGGTCAAGATCTTCGGTCTGGACCTGGGCAAGCGCCTGGAGCTGTTCGGCTTCGACATCAACTCCGTCACGCTGTACTACTACCTGTTCCTGGTGCTGGTGATCATCAGCATCGTCATCTGCTACCGCCTGCAGGATTCGCGCATCGGCCGTGCCTGGATGGCCATCCGCGAAGACGAGATCGCCGCCAAGGCCATGGGCATCAACACCCGCAACCTCAAGCTGCTGGCCTTTGGCATGGGCGCCTCGTTCGGTGGCGTCTCGGGTGCCATGTTCGGTGCCTTCCAGGGCTTTGTCTCGCCCGAATCCTTCAGCCTGATGGAGTCGGTCATGATCGTCGCCATGGTGGTGCTGGGTGGCATCGGCCACATCCCCGGCGTGATCCTGGGTGCCGTGCTGCTGTCGGCCCTGCCCGAGGTGCTGCGCTACGTGGCCGGTCCGCTGCAGGCCATGACCGATGGCCGCCTCGACTCTGCCATCCTGCGCCAGTTCCTGATTGCCGTGGCGATGATCGTCATCATGCTGATGCGCCCCCGTGGCCTGTGGCCCGCGCCCGAGCACGGCAAGAGCCTCACGCAGAAGTCCTGAACACCGCAGAAAGTTAGAACATGGCAGAGAAATCCAAAGATGTGGTGCTGAAGGTTGCGGGCATTTCCAAGCGCTTCGGCGGCTTGCAGGCCCTCTCCGACGTGGGCATCACGATTGAGCGCGGCCAGGTCTATGGCCTGATCGGTCCGAACGGCGCAGGCAAGACCACGTTCTTCAACGTGATCACCGGTCTGTACACCCCTGACAGTGGCACCTTCGAGCTGGCCGGCAAGCCCTACGAGCCCACGGCCGTGCACGAAGTGGCCAAGGCGGGCATTGCCCGCACCTTCCAGAACATCCGCCTGTTTGCCGAAATGACGGCGCTCGAGAACGTGATGGTGGGCCGCCACATCCGCACCAAGTCCGGCCTGGTGGGAGCGGTGTTCCGCACCAAAAGCTTCAAGGAGGAAGAGCTGGCCATCGCCAGGCGCGCGCAGGAATTGCTCGACTACGTGGGCATCGGCAAGTTTGCCGACTACAAGGCGCGCACCCTGAGCTACGGCGACCAGCGCCGCCTGGAGATCGCCCGTGCCCTGGCCACCGACCCCCAACTGATCGCCCTGGACGAGCCCGCCGCCGGCATGAACGCCACCGAGAAGGTGCTGTTGCGCGAGCTGATCGACCGCATCCGCAACGACAACCGCACCATCCTGCTCATCGAGCACGACGTGAAGCTGGTGATGGGCCTGTGCGATCGCGTGACCGTGCTCGACTACGGCAAGCAGATTGCCGAAGGCAACCCTGCCGAAGTGCAGAAGAACGAAAAAGTGATTGAGGCCTATCTGGGCACCGGAGGACACTGAGAATGGCCGAAAAATCCAACAAGGTACTGCTGCAGGTCAAGGGCCTGAAGGTGGCCTACGGCGGTATCCAGGCCGTCAAGGGCGTAGACTTCGAAGTGCGCGAAGGCGAGCTGGTCTCGCTCATCGGCTCCAACGGCGCCGGCAAAACCACCACCATGAAGGCCATCACGGGCACGCTGCCCATGGGCGATGGCGACATCGAGTACCTGGGCAAGAGCATCAAGGGCAAGGGCGCCTGGGACCTGGTCAAGGATGGTCTGGTGATGGTGCCGGAAGGCCGTGGCGTGTTTGCGCGCATGACCATCACCGAGAACCTGCAGATGGGCGCCTACATCCGCAAGGACAAGGCCGGCATCCTGGCCGACATCGAGAAGATGTTCACCATCTTCCCGCGCCTGCGCGAGCGCAAGGACCAACTGGCCGGCACCATGTCGGGCGGTGAGCAGCAGATGCTGGCCATGGGTCGCGCGCTGATGAGCCAGCCCAAGGTCCTGCTGCTGGACGAGCCCTCCATGGGCCTGTCGCCCATCATGGTGGACAAGATCTTTGAGGTGGTGCGCGACGTGTACGCCCTGGGCGTGACCATCGTGCTGGTGGAGCAGAACGCAAGCCGCGCGCTGGCCATCGCCGACCGTGGCTACGTGATGGAGTCGGGCCTGATCACCATGACCGGCCCGGGCCGGGAACTGCTGAGCGATCCCAAGGTGCGCGCCGCCTACCTGGGCGAGTAAGCACCCGCTGCACGCAAGAAAATGCCGCCCCGAGGGGCGGCATTTTTCATGGCGGGTGCCGGCCGATGGCAGGCCAGGCCGCGCTCAGTACTTGTACTGCACGCCCAGCGTGGTCATCTTCACGCCCGAGTTGTCGTCCGCGAAGTGGAACTTGTGGCGCTCCCACTCCACCACGGCGGCCCACTGCTGGTTGAAGTTCCAGCGTGCGCCCAGGCCGTAGGACAGGCCGAAGCCGCTGTCCTTGCCCGTGGCCACGCCCAGGCCCGAGAAGCCCGTGGTGCGCGTGCGGCCATAGGTGGTACCCACCTTGCCGAACAGGTCGAACTGCTCGTTCAGCGGGGCCCGCCCGACCAGGCTCAGGTTGACGCCCTGGGCCCGGGTGGTGCCCCCCAGGCGGTGGGCCTTGCCGGCATTCAGGTAGCTCAGTTCCACGCCGGCATTGGGGTGGAAATAGCCGCCGGTGGACAGCTTCCAGGCGGCGTCGGAGTCGTCGAAGCCCAGGCCGGTGCCAGCGGGGCCGGCGTTGAGGTCGTAGTTGGAGCGGCCACCGCTCAGGCCGATGTAGCCTTGTTGGGTGTACGGGATGACAGAGTCACGCTGCTGTTTTGCCGCGCTGTTGCTGCTGCTGGTCTGCGCCTGCACGCCGGTAGCGGCGCAGGCGGCTGCAGCAACTGCCAGCCAGGGAATCATTCGGAGCGGGGATGGCATGGGGTATGTCCTTGGATCGTGGAGAAGTTCGGCGGGAGGGGTGTGCCCGCGAGGCGAACGCCCAATCTAAGGCGTGGCCCGGCCTGCCCCTGTAGGACTGTGGGCAGCTGGCGGGTAGGCCCAGCCCGGGGATCCGGCGATCTGCCGGTGGGGCGCGGGGCCGCTCGGATGGGTCTCGGGTCGGCCTGGAATGGCCCGGCGGTTAAACTCCGGGCAGTCACGCTGGCGTCATGGTTTTGTCATGGCGTCGTCATTTTCAAGAAATCCCATCCCCCGTTCCAGGAGCCTCTCCCATGCTGTTTGCCAAGCTGTTGCCACGCGAAGGCAACTTTTTCGAAATGTTCAACCAGCATGCGGACCGCATCGTGGAAGCGGCTCGCGCCTTCTCGCAACTGGTGGCGAACTACAACGATCCGCACCTGCGCGACAAGTACAACCAGGACGTCGACAACGCCGAGCGGGCTGCCGACCGCGTGACGCACGAGGTCAACAAGGCCATCCACAAGACCTTCATCACCCCCATCGACCGTGAGCAGATCCACACGCTGATCAACACCATGGACGATGTGGCCGACCTGATCCAGGACTCGGCCGAGACCATGGCGCTGTACGACGTGCGCCACATGACGGACGAGATCACGCGCCTGACGGACCTGAGCCTCAAGTGCTGCGAGCGCGTGCGCGATGCCGTGAAGCTGCTCGACAAGATCGCCGACCCTGCCGTGGCCGAGGCCGCCCTCAAGACCTGCGAGGAGATCGACAAGCTCGAATCCGACGCCGACCGCGTGATGCGCAGCGCCATGAGCAAGCTGTTCCGCGAGGAGCCCGATGTGCGCGAAGTGATCAAGCTCAAGGCCATCTACGAGCTGCTGGAAACCATCACCGACAAGTGCGAGGACGTGGCCAACTGCATCGAGGGCATCGTCCTCGAGAACTCCTGATCGGCAGGGTCCAGCAGCATGCAAACCGTACAAGCAGCCCTGTGGGTTGTCATCTTGCTCGTGGCGCTCGCCCTCCTGTTCGACTTCATGAACGGGTTCCACGATGCCGCCAACTCGATCGCCACGGTGGTCTCCACCGGCGTGCTCAAGCCCGCGCAGGCGGTGCTGTTCGCGGCATTCTTCAATTTCGTGGCCATCTTCGTGTTCCACCTGAGCGTGGCCGCCACGGTGGGCAAGGGCATCGTGCAGCCCGGCATCGTGGACACGCACGTGGTCTTCGGCGCCCTGGTGGGCGCCATCACCTGGAACGTGATCACCTGGTACTACGGTATCCCCAGCAGCTCCTCGCATGCGCTGATCGGCGGCATCGTGGGCGCGGTGATCGCCAAGGCCGGCGCGAGCGCGCTGGTCTCCACTGGCATCCTCAAGACCGTGGCCTTCATCTTCGTCTCGCCGCTGCTGGGTTTTGCGCTGGGCTCGCTGATGATGGTGGCCGTGGCCTGGATCTTCCGGCGCTCGCGGCCGAGCAAGGTGGACAAGTGGTTCCGGCGCCTGCAGCTCGTCTCGGCCGGGGCCTACAGCCTGGGCCATGGCGGCAATGATGCGCAAAAGACCATCGGCATCATCTGGCTGCTGCTGATCGCCACGGGCTATGCCTCGACGACCGATGCCTCGCCCCCGACCTGGACCATCGTGAGCTGCTACGTGGCCATCGGCCTCGGGACCATGTTCGGTGGCTGGCGCATCGTCAAGACCATGGGCCAGAAGATCACCAAGCTCAAGCCCGTGGGCGGCTTCTGCGCCGAGACGGGCGGGGCGCTGACCCTGTTCCTGGCCACCACACTGGGCATCCCGGTTTCCACCACGCACACCATCACCGGCGCCATCGTCGGCGTGGGCTCGACCCAGCGCGCCAGCGCCGTGCGCTGGGGCGTGGCCGGCAACATCGTCTGGGCCTGGGTGCTCACCATCCCGGCCAGTGCCTTCGTGGCGGCCATCGCCTACTGGGTGAGCCTGCAGCTGTACTGAGCCGCGGCCAGGCACCGGCCAAGAAAAAGGCCCCCGGGATGATGCATCCCGGAGGCCTTTTTTCGTGGAGAAGGGCCTATTGCGAGATCTTGCGCGCTTCCTCGATCTGGTACTCGAAATAGCGCTGGAAGCTGAAGGCCAGGCTGGCCATCAGCACCGTGGTGCCCAGCAGCAGGGCCAGGACGATGGCGCCGATGGTGGTCCACTGCGTCTGGCCGGCGGGCGCGTCCACCGAGGTGTTCGGGTTGTAGCGGGCGTTCCAGCGCTCGGGCGTCGTCAGGCCGTACAGGATGGCGCGCAGTGCGCAGCCGGCGATGGTGAAGCCCAGCAGGGGGATCAGCACCCAGCTGTAGTGGTCGTCCTGGCCCAGCTGCTGCACGCGCTGGATGCCATAGATCCCCAGCGCCGTGGGGATGGGCAGCAGCCAGCCCAGCATGTCTCCCATGCCGTGCAGGTAGAAGCGGTGCAGGCCCAAGGGGCCGCCCAGGAAGGCCAGCCAGGCGGCCAGGGTTTTGTTTTTCATGGGGTGGATTATTCCGGCGAAGTGGTGTCGCCCGCGCCGAGGGTCTTTTCCATGAGCACGATGTCGCGCCAGGCGCCGAACTTCCAGCCCATGGAGCGCAGCACGCCCACGTCCGTGAAGCCCAGGGCGCGGTGCACGCCGATGGAGCCGGCGTTGGCCGAGTCGCCGATCACGGCCAGCAGCTTGCGCACGCCCGCCGCCTCGGCCTGGGCGATCAATTCGGCCAGCAACTGGCGGCCGACCCCCATGCCGCGGGCGCTGTCGGCCACGTAGATCGAGTCCTCGGCCGAAAAGCGGTAGGCCGGGCGCGGCTTGAACCAGTTGGCGTAGGCAAAGCCCAGCACCTGTCCCTCCTGCTCGGCCACCAGCCAGGGCAGGCCGCGCGCCAGCACGTCGGCGCGGCGGCCTGCCATGTCGGTTGCGGTGGGGGGATCTATCTCGAAAGTACCGGTGCCGTTGAGCACATGGTGGGCATAGATGGCGGTGATCGCGGGCAGGTCGGCGTCGGTACTTGGACGAACAATAAGCATGAAAGGGGGAATTGGATATAATCGCGGGCTTTGCAGCGTGTCGCTGGCCGGGTGGCCATGTCGCGTGTCTCAAGCGTTGCGAATATGGTTGCGAACACTGTGGCTTTCGGCAGGCATTGCCGGAACCCAACACCCGAAGGATAAATCATGGTCGTCATTCGACTCTCTCGCGGCGGCTCCAAGGGCCGTCCATTTTTCAACATCGTCGTTGCCGACAAGCGCGTGCGCCGCGATGGCCGCTTCATCGAGCGCCTGGGCTTCTACAACCCCACCGCCAAGGAAACCGAAGAAGGCCTGCGCATCGCCCAGGACCGCCTGACGTACTGGCAGAGCGTGGGCGCCCAGTCCTCGCCTACCGTGGACCGCCTGATCAAGCAAGCCGCCAAGAAGGCTGCTTAAAGCTCCCTGAAAAGGGCGGGTTCCGTCGGCTTGCCTGGCGGAACCCGCCCTTTTCCTATTTCCGAGATCCATTCCATGGCCACGAACCTGACCCTCGAACCCGCAGAACTGCCTGCCGACGCCGTCGAAGTGGGGCGCATCGCCGATGCCTGGGGCATCAAGGGCTGGTTCAAGGTGCTGCCCCACAGCAGCAACCCCGAGGCCCTGTTCTCCGCCAAGAGCTGGTACCTGCAGCCCTCCGAGCGGGGGGCCAAGACCTTCTCGGGCACCGTGCTGCTGCCGATCCGCCAAGCCAAGGACCATTCGGACACCGTGGTGGCCTGGGCCCAGGGCATCGACGACCGCAACGGCGCCGAGGCGCTGCGCGGTGCGCGCATCTTCGTGCCGCGCTCGAGCTTCCCCTCCACCGCCACCGACGAGTACTACTGGGTGGACCTGATCGGCCTGGCCGTGGTCAACCGCGAAGGGCTGGCCCTGGGCAGTGTGCGCGAGCTGCTCTCCACCGGCCCGCAGACCGTGCTGGTGATCGAGTACGAGGAGGGGGGCAAGGTGCAGGAGCGCATGATTCCCTTCGTTGCCAACTTCGTCGACAAGGTCGAGCTGCCCGAAAAGCGCATCACCGTCGACTGGCAACCCGACTACTGAGCCCACGGTAGCGGACGGCTGCGCACCATGCGCTTTGACATCATCACCCTGTTCCCCGAGCTGTTTGCGCCTTTTCTGGCCAGCGGCGTGACCCGGCGCGCCTATGCGAGCGGCCAGGTGGACGTGCGGCTGTGGAACCCGCGCGACCATGCCGAGGGCAACTACCGCCGTGTGGATGACCGGCCCTTTGGCGGCGGCCCCGGCATGGTGATGCTGGCCGAGCCGCTGGCGCGCTGCCTGGCGGCCATCCGCAGCGAGCGGGCCGAGCCCGCCGAGGGCCAGGCCCCGCTGGTGCTGTTCTCGCCCATCGGCGCGCCGCTCAACCACGCAGCCGTGGAGCGCTGGTCCGCCAGCGCCGGGGCGGTGCTGCTGTGCGGGCGCTACGAGGGCATCGACCAGCGTTTCATCGATGCCCATGTGGACGTGCAGATCAGCCTGGGCGATTTCGTGCTCTCGGGCGGCGAGATCGCCGCCATGGCGCTGCTCGATGCCGTGGCGCGCCTGCAGCCCGGCGTGCTCAACGACGAGGGCAGCCACCAGCTCGACAGCTTCAACCCCGCGCTCGACGGCCTGCTCGACTGCCCCCACTACACCCGTCCCGAAGAGTGGGCAGGCCAGGCCGTGCCGGCTGCGCTGATGTCGGGCCACCATGCGCAGATCGAGCGCTGGCGGCGTGACCAGCGCCTGGCCATCACCGCGCGCCACCGCCCGGACCTGATTGCGGCAGCCCGTGGGGCCGGCCGCATCACCCCCGCCGACGAGGCCGTATTGGCCAAATTGCGCTGACTTGCTATAATCAAAGGCTTTTCGATCCTCTGGCCGGCCGTTTTGCCCTGGCGCCCTGATCTTTTGGGGCCCCGCACGACACAGAACCGTCAATCCCGACGAAGCCATTTTTTGGCGCGGACATGATCGTTGGATGTAAACATGAACCTGATTCAAACCCTGGAAGCGGAAGAAATCGCCCGCTTGAACAAGACCATCCCCGAATTCGCCCCTGGTGACACCGTCATCGTGAGCGTGAACGTGGTTGAAGGTACCCGCAAGCGCGTGCAGGCTTACGAAGGCGTGGTGATTGCCAAGCGCAATCGCGGCCTGAACAGCGGCTTCACCGTGCGCAAGATCTCCAGCGGCGAAGGCGTGGAGCGTACGTTCCAGACCTACAGCCCGCTGATCGCCGGCATCGAAGTCAAGCGCCGCGGTGACGTGCGCCGTGCCAAGCTGTACTACCTGCGTGACCGCAGCGGCAAGTCGGCACGTATCAAGGAAAAGCTGCCTTCGCGCGTCAAGGTTGCTGCCGCAGCCACTGCCGCCTGAGGACTGGCCCCGTCCAGACAAGCCGCTACAGCCAGCCTGTAGCGGCTTTTTGCTTTTTTGCCGCTCCCTGTTTGCCATCCATCTCGCCCACCACCTTGCACCTTGCCACCGCAGTGAACCCACCGATCAGCCCCGTGTCCTCCGTCATTCCGCCCCTGTCCACCCTGCCCGATTTCGATCCGCGCAAGGTGCCGGTGGTGGGGGTGGACGGGCACCTGCCCTCTGTTGCGCTGGCCGCGCAGACCCCCGAGGCGTTGCGCCTGCGGTTTGCCCAACCGCCGCAGTGGGAGCCCGAGGTGGTGCTGGAGCGCAAGTTCGCCAACCGCGAGCCGGCCCATGCCTCGGTGCTGCTGGCCATCGTGCTGCGCGAGCAACCCATGGTGCTGTTGACCGAGCGCACGGCGCACCTGTCCACGCACTCGGGGCAGATCGCCTTTCCCGGCGGCCGCGCCGACCCCGAGGATGCCGACCCGGCGGACACCGCGCTGCGTGAGGCCTACGAGGAAGTGGGGCTCGAACGCCAGTACGTGGAGGTGCTCGGTTCGCTGCCCGTCTACGTGACCGGCACCTCCTTCATCATCACGCCCGTGGTCGCGCTGGTGCAACCCGACTGCGTGCTCACGCCCAACCCCTACGAGGTGGCGGACCTGTTCGAGGTGCCGCTGGCTTTTCTGCTCGACCCGGCCCACCACCAGCGCCACCGGCTGGAGTGGGAGGGGGTGGCCCGTGAATGGTTTTCGATGCCCTACCAGGACGGTGACAAGAACCACCACATCTGGGGTGCCACGGCAGGCATGCTGCGCAACTTCTACCGCTTCATGCTGGCCTGAGCCTGGCGGCCGGCAATTGCAAAGCCGTTCCATGAACGCGCAGCGCCAGTATCATTGGCGCCCATGAGTTTCTTCGCCATCCTGTTCGCTCTGCTGATCGAGCAGGCCCGTCCGCTGGCCCGCAGCAATCCCATCCACGCAGGCTTGCGTGCATGGGCCCTGTCGGTGAGCCGCAATTTCGACGCCGGCAAGTCCCACCATGGCTGGGTGGCCTGGGGTCTGGCGGTGCTCGTGCCGTCGCTGGTGGTGCTGGCCATCCACTGGCTGCTGCTGTGGGGGCTGGGCTGGCCGTTCGCCGTGCTCTGGAGCGTGGCGGTGCTCTACGTCACCCTGGGCTTTCGCCAGTTCAGCCACCACTTCACCGGCATCCGCGATGCGCTGGAAGAGGGCAATGAGGACGCGGCCCGCGAGCGCCTGGCCCACTGGCAGCAGGTGGACGTGGGCCTCTTGCCGCGCAGCGAGATCGTGCGCCATGTGATCGAGTACTCGGTGCTCGCCGCCCACCGCCACGTGTTCGGCGTGCTGGCCTGGTTCTCGGTGCTGGCCGCGCTGGGCCTGGGGCCCACGGGCGCGGTGCTGTACCGGCTGGCCGAATTCGCCTCGCGCTACTGGCACTACCGCCAGCGCATGGGCGCCCAACCCGCGAGCGAATCGTTGCAACGCGCATCGGCCCAGGCCTGGACGGTGATTGACTGGGTGCCTGCGCGGCTGACCGCACTGAGCTTTGCGGTGGTGGGTAGCTTCGAGGAGGCGATCGAAGGCTGGCGCTTCCATGCGCAGCGTTTTCCGAATGACAACGATGGGGTGGTGCTGGCTGCGACGGCAGGGGCCATCAACGTCCGCCTGGGGGGCGAGGCGCTCAAGGCCCGGTCGGTGTTGCATACGCCGCAGGGGCTGGAGATCGATGCGGACATGGGGGACAGCGACTCCACCCCGGGGCGGGAGCCTGAAGTCGGGCATCTGCGCAGTGTCGTGGGGTTGGTGTGGAGGTCGGTGGTGGTGTGGATGCTGCTGCTGGCTTTGTTGACTCTGGCTCGGTTGCTGGGCTGATCTTTCGTTGGCTCGTTTGGGCTGCTGGCCTGTGCTGAGGGCGGGAGCCGGGATGTGCGCCCGGCGGCGCACCTACTTTCTTTTGCGTCGCCAAAAGAAAGTAGGCAAAGAAAA